>NZ_CP038854.1:300000-559692 GCF_004792415.1 Pantoea vagans | reverse complement strand
TGGTCAGATTTGGTTACCAGTCCGTAAAGCGTCAGGTGGATTATCTTTATAATCCAGCCGCCGTATGATCGCCAGTGACAACCTGACTGGAGAGACAAAATGACGCAGAAAGTGATTTTAATTACCGGTGCCTCAAGCGGTATCGGTGCAGGCATCGCACGTGAACTGGCAAAAACCGATGCCATTCTATTACTGGGCGCGCGGCGCGAAAGCCGTCTGGCCGCGCTGGCTGAGGAGCTGCGGTTTAATGGCTCTGAGGTGGCGATTAAAGCGCTGGACGTTACGCGCCGCGAAGAGGTGGCGCAGTTTGTGGCGTTTGCGCTGGAGAAGTGGGGACGGGTTGATGTGATGATCAACAATGCGGGGATTATGCCTCTGTCACCCATGGCCTCGCTCAGGGTCGAAGAGTGGGATCAGATGATCGATGTAAACATCAAAGGCGTGCTCTATGGCATTGCGGCGGTGCTGCCGACCATGCTGGGCCACCAGCGCGGACACATCATCAATATCGCATCAATCGGTGCGCTGGCCGTGTCGCCCACGGCGGCAGTTTACTGTGCCACCAAGTTTGCGGTGCGGGCGATATCTGACGGTTTACGGCAGGAGAACAGTCAGCTGAGGGTGACCTGTGTCCATCCCGGTGTGGTCGAGAGCGAGCTGGCCTCAACCATTACCGACCCGACAGCTGCCGAGGCGATGCAGCATTATCGCGCTATCGCGTTGCAACCGGATGCCATTGGCCGCGCCGTGCGCTATGCGATTGAGCAGCCTGAAGAGGTGGATGTAAACGAGATTGTCGTGCGGCCAACCCGCACGCAGCAGTAAGCAACCGGCCCGCTGCGCGATGTGCAGCGGGCCGGAATATCAGTAAAGGCTTCTGCGGGTTCGCTGCACGGTTACGGCAATGGCCGTCAGTGCTACCAGCATCAGAAACACGCCCAGGCCAACCATCGCGTTAAATCCATAGGTTTTAAACAGCAGCAGCCCGGCGATACAGCCGCTCAGGAAGGAGAATACCGTAGTCAGATGGGTGTGAAGAACCTTCTGGAAGAAGCGACGATCGTCGGTTTCCAGATGCACAGCATGAGAGGTATGCGCAAAAATCCACGACCCCAGCGCTATGCCCGCATCGGTCAGCGTGCCGGTAATGTGGGTCGATCTGACGCGGCCATTGGAGAGCTGCGTCGAGGTCGCATTATGAATACCCATCAAAAATCCCAGCATTATCAGAACTTCCCCGTTAAAGCTTGGCCGGTAGAACACGATCTCAAAGATCGACGCCGCCGTCAGCGCCGCGCCTTCTGCCAGAATAATCAGACAGAAAATGGTGCGTAACTTATGCCTGATCCCCACCACTACCGCCAGCCGGGCTACGGTACAGCCCAGTACAAAGGCAACAATCAGCGCCATCAAAAACAGCATAGTGTGAAGGTCGCTGGTGGTGACTTCCTGAGATATCTGCGAGGTGTTGCCGGTCATATGCGACGGGAAAAATCCGAACGCGCCCAGCGCCATGGCATTAAGGATACCGGCGGTGGTCGCCAGCACCAGCGCCAGCAGTCGGTCTTCGGTATGTGAACGAACTTTCTTCTTTTTTATCAGCACAGGCTTCCCCACATCAGGTGAATGCAAAACGTTCTTATAAGGCTTCAAGCATACAACCTGATGGGAATTATTCCTGTCAGAACCAGATAACTCTGATGAAATAAGCCATTAATTTTGCTGATTTTTATAAAGCAGATTCAGTTTACTTTTAAAAGTGTCAACGACGCGATGATCCACCAGCGGGCAAACCCTGCCAGGCCGGATGGCAAATTCAGTCAACGATAAAGAGTTGCGCACCTGTCGTTGTAAAAGAACGATGCGGTTCAGCCTCATCCGCAACCTGATAGCTCACGCCCGGCGTCAGCACGAAACGGCGGCCATCGGCCAGTTCAGTGTGCAACTCGCCCGCCATGCAGAGCAGAATATGACCTTTGGTGCACCAGTGGTCGGCGACATAGCCTGGCGAGTAGTCGACCATGCGAACCCGGATGTCGTTAAATTTCATGGTTCGCCAGGTCGCCTGTCCCTGTTCACCGGGATGAATCGTTTCTTCAACCTGATCCCACTGCGTCAGGCCAAACGGCAGATTGTCTATTTTCATGCGATTCCCCTGTTGAGGATGAATGTTAAGTCAGCGCCTGGATAACGGCCTCTTGCGCGTGGATCAGCGTGGTATCAAACAGCGGCACGCTGGCATCGGTAGCATCAACCAGCAGAGTGATTTCAGTGCAGCCCAGAATAATGGCTTCAGCCCCCTGCGCCACCAGTGACTGCATAATCTCCCTGTAGCGACGACGCGAGGCGGGATTGATTTCGCCAAGGCAAAGCTCGTGGTAGATCACCTCATGCACAAACAGACGATCTGCTTCATCGGGCGTCATCACCTCCAGACCGAACTGCTGCTGAAGACGCCCGCGATAAAAATCCTGCTCCATAGTGAAGCGCGTCGCCAGTAATCCGACCTTACGTATCCCGGCCTGCTGAATGCGGCGCCCGGTGGCATCGGCAATATGCAGCAGCGGTATGCCTGTTGCAGCGCTGATTTGCGCCGCCACTTTATGCATGGTGTTGGTACAGAGCACGATGAACTGCGCGCCAGCCCGTTCCAGATTGCGTGCCGCATCAGCCAGGATCTCGCCCGCCTGCTGCCATTCGCCCGCAGCCTGAAGCTGCTCGATACGCTGGAAGTCGACGCTCCAGAGCACCAGCTCCGCTGAGTGCAGGCCACCCAGTTGCTGTTTAACCTGCTGATTGAGAATGCGGTAATAGAGCGCGGTAGATTCCCAAGACATGCCGCCTAACAGACCAATAACTTTCACACTGCACTCCGGTTCAAGGGGGTTTATTCCAGCATGCCAGATCGCCATTGAACAGCAACGGCTTTGTTCAGGCAGCCCTGTTTTGCGCTCTGAAGCGGCAGGCCATCGCCATCAGCAACACCACGCCAGCGCTCATGATCAGCCAGGCCTGATTCAGAGATGCGCCGCTGTCACGCACCCAGCCCGCGACCAGCGGCATCAGCGCCGCAATCAGGTATCCGCCACCCTGCACCCTGGACAGCAGAACCGCCGCTTCCCGGGCGCTGCGCGCATGATCCAGCGTGATAATCAACGACAGCGGAAACAGTGCGCCGATGCCCGTACCCAGCAACAACGCAGAGAGCAGCGGCATCGTATTCGGGTAAAACACAAGGCTTAGCAGCCCAGCCAGCAGCAGGGCCAGCACGCCGAGCAGCAGCGGACGGCGATCGGGAAAACGATGTAAGGTTGCTGTGACGATGAAGCCTGCCACCACTTCGGTTAACGTCAGCGCGGCGAGCAGATAGCCACTGTGGCGCGCACTCCAGCCCAGCTGAATATAAAATGGCGGCAGCCAGGCCAGGACCAGCGTGTAAGCCCCGGTGCCAATGCCGAAAAAGAGCGTCAGCAGCAGTGTTCGCGGCGCTGGCAGCGTCATTGCCTCAGACGCCAGGCTCACCTGCGGCGACTGCCTGACTGCAATCAGCCAGATTAACAGCGCTATCAGCGTTAACCCGCCGGAGAGCGCCAGCGCGGGTTGCAGACCCAGCATTGAAAACAACGGTTCGGCACTGGCTGCCGTCAGCGCCGCGCCTGCCATAATCCCGGTGCTGAACAGCGCCATCAGCGTCGCCGCTGCGTCAGCAAAACGTTGCCGGATCAGCGCGGGCATCATTGCCTGGATTACGCCAATGCCTGCGCCACCCGCCAGCGCGGTAAGCATCAGCTGAGTGGAGGTCAGGTTAAGGCCGCGCCACAGGCAGGCCACGGTCAGACAGAGCAACCCGATGGCAATGCCGGTTACCGGCCCGAAGCGGGCGATCAGCCACGGTCCGGAGAGTGCCGCCAGCCCCATCATCACCACCGGGAGTGTGGTCAGCAGACTGAACGCCGTCGCCGACAGCCCGGTTTGCTGTTGCAACACCGGAAACAGCGGGCCAATAATAGCCAGCATTGGCCGCAGATTGAGTCCGACCAGAAAAACGATCGCGGCAAACAGAGTGGGGAAAATTTTCATCATTTACGCTCAGCCAGAAATTGACGATGACAGCACCGTGTTGTCACTAATTATCTTAACGTTAAGATAAATTTCGTCCGCTGTTAAGTGGCTGAGCACAACCCGACAACATAACCCCGACATTTGCAGGTGATTTATGCATGACCATATCGATTTCGTTGTCAGCCAGTGGGACAACGCGATGCCCGACCTGGACACCGCCTCCATGCGTATCTTCGGCAGGATGCTGCGGCTGATGAAACATCTGGCAAAAGCGCGCAGTGAGGCACTGGCGCCGTTTGGTTTTCAGGAGGGTGAATTTGATGTGCTGGCAACGCTGCGACGGGCGGGATCTCCTTATCGGCTGTCACCCACGCAGCTCTACCAGTCGCTGCTGGTGACCTCCGGCGCAATGACAAATCGCCTGAACCGGCTAGAGCAGCAGCACCTGATTGAACGTGTTGCCGCGCCGGATGATAAGCGCAGCATGCTGGTGGGGCTGACGCCGCACGGTCAGCAGCAGATTGAGCAGGCACTTCGTGCACATACCGCCATTCAGGAAGCGGTGCTGGCACCGCTGGCCGCATCAGAGCGCGCCGAACTGGAGGGGTTACTGAAAACGCTGCTGCTTGCCTTTCCCGGCGAAGCGACAGCCGAATAAAAACGCCGTCAGCGCTGCAGTTCCGCCACAGTCATGGTGAAGATAACGGGCTGGTCATCGGCACTGGCATAGGCATGGGGCATATCGGTACGGGCCACCGCCGCACAGCCCTGTTGAATCACCAGAGTCTGCTCACCCACGGTCAGAGCCAGCGTGCCCTGCTCGACGTGCAGCAGTTCCAGCGTGCCCGACGAGTGGCCGGTGGAACTGAACACCTCGCCTGCAAACATCTGCCAGCGCCATAGCTCGATCATGTCCGGCCCACGGGTGCCGGCCAGCAGCTGCGCACTCCCGCCCTGCTCACCCTGCCACAGTACGGGCATTTCGCTGTTTTCAATCAGCCAGGCGTCAGGTGCATGTGAGATGCTAACGATATCCGCTACCGAGACGCCCAGTGCGGCAGCTATCTTGCAGAGAATAGCGATGCTGGGATTGGCAGCGCCCTTTTCGATTTCAACCAGCATCCCTTTACTGACGCCTGCCCGGCGGGATAGCTCATCCAGCGAGAGTTTCTGGCTTTTGCGCCAGCTTTTTATGCGGTCTGAAACAGCCTGACTGACAGTGGCGACATCAGCACCCGCGTCGGTCGTTATATTGACTTTTTTGGTCATCGGTCATTACTATGGAATAAATTAGTCACTGAGAGAGTATCCGATGTTATCCGTTCATCCGTCAATCGATCCGGCCATTTTCACACTCGCCCCTGGCTTTCGTGCCATGAGCATTGCGGTGGAAGCCGCACCTATTACCCGGCCAGAAGTCGCCAGCGACGCACTGAAAAGCGCATGCCAGCAGGTCATACAGGATGATGTGGTCTGGGCAGATGCGCACCTTGCGGCCTGGGCCGAGGTGTTCAGGGCGTTTGGTGCCAAAGCGAAGCGCACACCCTGTTCTGCTGAAGCATTGCGTAAACGGGTGCTGCGGGATGGCACACTGCCTGCTATTGATCCGGTTGTCGATCTCTACAATGCCATCAGCATCCGTTACGCCCTGCCGGTCGGTGGCGAGAATATTGCGGCTTACAGAGGCGCGCCACGTCTGGTGATTGCTGACGGCAGTGAACGTTTCGATACCGTCAAAGAGGGCGAAGTCGTTTATGAATCGCCGGAACCGGGAGAAGTGATCTGGCGCGACAATCAGGGCGTAACCTGCCGCCGCTGGAACTGGCGTCAGGGCGTGCGTACCCGACTGGATGCCAGTGCGCATCAGATGTGGTTTATACTGGAAAGCCTGCCCGCTATGCCGCTCTCCGCGCTGCAACAGGCCAGCGACGAGGTGGTCTCGGGATTGCAGCAGATGATGCCAGGTGCGCAGATTGGCAAGACGCTGATCGAAGCGCCCGCAGGCTAAACAGGGACGGGGTTAACGCTGAGCGGAATCTGTGGCAGGATACGCGCCCTGCGTCTGGCCATACCCGGCTGACTTAACTGACCACACCCGGTGACCATAATGGCCAAAGTAAAATTCATGCTTCTCCTGCTGCTGATCCTGGCCCTTGCTGCCTGGTGGTTTATCCCGCACGACAGTGAGGAAGACAAAGCGTATTACGTCGCGGTGTTCTGCGCGATTGATCACCACGGTCAGCAGCCGTTCGACCAGCAGATGCGAAATGTTATCGAAGGCGGCAATTCTGACTATGCGCTGCAGAAAATAGCCTATAAACCGCGGCTGGGACGCAGCGTGATTGGCCGCTGGGAGCAACTGAAGGCCGATGAGCAACAGCGCGCCGCGCAGGATAATATGGTCTGCCAGCAACTGCTGAAGCGCTAAGTGGTGGCGGGGAGTAATAACTGATGATTCACATGATGAAGGAGAAAATATGACCCTGCCAGAACGCAAAAATTATCCGCAACTGGGCGAAGTCAACGCGCCTTATGTACACGCCGTTAAACATGGCATGACGCTGTATGTCTCAGGACTGACCGCCTTCGGCACGGCCGCTCAGCAGGGTAATATGGCTGAACAGGCTGAAGCCATCTTTGAACAACTCAGAGCCGTTGCTGCTGCTGAAAAGACGTCGCTTGCCGCGCTGCTGAAAGTCACGATATTCATCACCTCTTTCACAGAAATCGCCGCGCTGCGGGACGTGCTCTATCGCAATTATGGCGAACATCTGCCTGCCAGCTCGCTGGTCCAGGTCAGCGGCCTGTTCTCCACTGACCTGCGCATTGAGATTGAGGCTATATTTGCCCTCTGAATGGCAATCCGCATTGAGACCGCTGCTACAGCCGAAGATCTGAAGCGGCAGCGCCTCGCGCCAGATAACCGATGCGATAGACCTCCGGGCCGGATGCCGGTTGCTGCTGTGATGCGTTAACCGTTAATCCCTGCCAGCGGGTCACATCCCAGGCGCTGATGCCTTCGGCCATAGGCAGTGCGGCAAGGTTCGCATGCGGAGGAATCGTCCAGCGGTTCAGCGTCATAAAACGGGCCTCAGCCAGATCGGTGATGAGAGTCTGTTCCTCAAACGCCAGCCAGCTTTCGATGATCGGCCAGCCAAAATCCCTGACCAGCGTCGCAAAGCCCAGGCTTTGCAGAAAACGCTGCATGCCACTCGCCTCCCGCCAGAAATAGAGCGGTGCATAGCGATGTTCATTGAGTCCCCCATCATCGCGGCAGGCGTAAAGATACGCTTTTGCCACCAGCCCCGGAAAGCCATCCAGCCGGGCACCGTTAAGCCTGATGCGCTGTTCAATGATACCCATGTCGTAGTCCGCAGGCAGCGTAAAGCGATAGTGCATGAGAATCATAACGCCTCCTGTGCCAGCATCTGGCCGCCGCTAAAGCTCCACTCTTCGCTGCAATTAAACTGAATGATGATCATCACATCATCAGGATCGATGGCCATCTCTGTCTGAAGTGCCGCGCAAAGTGCGTGATAAAAGCGTTGCTTCTGTTGCCGGGAACGCGGGCGTCCTGCCGTCACCTGAAACAACACGAAATTTTCGCTGCGTCCGCCGCTGAGATAATGACGATCAAACACACGCTGAGGGACAGGCAGCATCTCAATGACCTGAAAACAGTCCTGCTCGGGCACATCAAATTCTGCGACCAGCGCCTGCTGAAGCAGCGTGGAGAGCAGATGCAGATCCGCATCGCTGTAACCTTGCCGCAAGGTGATCCGGGTGAAGGGCATCAGTGGTTATCCTCCAGATAGCTCAGCGCAGTCACGGCAGCGGGCCAGCCTGCATAAAACGCCAGATGCGTGAAGCTCTCCACCAGTTCGTCCTGCGTCAGTCCATTTTGCCGGGCGTAATTAATGTGCCATGGCAGCTGCTGGACACGCCCCAGCGCAGTTAAGGTTGCCAGCGTCAGCAGGCTGCGCTCACGAGGTGACAGCAGATCGCGCTGCCAGATATCATCAAACAGCACCTGCTGCGTCAGCTCAGCCAGTTTTGGCGCGCGCTGCGCCAGTGTTTCCCGGTCCAGTGATTTTTTCATTGCACACTCCTCGTTGGTCAGAGAGAGTGTCACTCAGCTCGTTAATCCTGAAAATCAAATTAATCGGCATCCACTATCCGTATTTTAAGGACAATAATGAACAAAGTACCGGAATCGCTCGACATGGATGCGCTGCGCAGTTTCGTGGCGGGCATTGATGCGGGCAGTTTTGCTCTTGCGGCACAGCACCTCTGCCGATCAACCTCAGCCGTCAGTGCGCAGCTTAAAAAACTGGAGCAGCAATGCAGTACCGCGCTGGTGATGAAAAAAGGGCGGCATCTGCAATTAACCCGCAGTGGCGAGCAGCTGATGAGTTACGCCAGACGTCTGCTGTCACTGAACGATGAGACTTTGCGGGCAGTAAAAGGCGAAGCGTTGCAGGGCGAAATTCGCATCGGCATGCAGGAGGATTTTGGCGAGGCGCTGATGCCTGCCATTCTCGGCACGTTTAACCGGCAGCATCCGGACGTGATGCTGACTGCTCGCGTTGACAGAAATCTGGCGCTATTAACGGCACTGGCTCGCCATGAGCTGGATTTAGCGCTGCTGTGGCAGGCGGAACAGCAATCCGGTACGCAGGTGATCGGTCAGTGTCCGTTAGTCTGGATACAGCATCCGTCGTTTGATCTGGCAGGGATTCTGCAGCGTGGCGAGCCGCTGCCGCTGGTGGCGTTTGATGCGCCTTGTGTGATGCGATCCCGCGCCACTGGCGCGCTGGATAAGGCGGGCATTCCGTGGCGCGTGGTGTTTACCAGCCACAGTCTGAGTGGCATCTGGGCCGCGCTACAGGCCGGGCTGGGGATCACCCTGCGCACCCTCGCGGGATTGCCGGAGGGGCTGGTGACAGAATCACAGCGACTGCCGCAGCCGGGCCATCTGGGTATTGCGCTGGCGCGCTCAGACCAGAGTGATGATCCCGCGCGTACGCTGTTGCAGCACCTGATCACCGAAGCCGCCCAGCCCTACGTTCAGCGCTGAGTCAAAATGCCTGCTGAATCAGTAACGAACAGTATTCCGCTGAAACGTCGCGATCGCCAAACAGTATGTGAAACATCACGGGCGCGACAGCGACATCGACGAGACGATCAACGTCAAAACCCGCTTCCCCGCGCGCGATGGCCCGGTTGTTCAGGGTTTCAAGATGCTGATAAGTGAATACACAGCATTTATGGCTGGCCTCTTCAGCATGACTGCCAATCACATCGGCAAGTAGCTCACGGCCCACTTTTGAAGACATCTCTTCAGCATACTGCTGAATGAACGCGGTAAGATCGCCGATCATCGAGCCGGTATCTTCCGGATCGGCAATCGGACGCATCCTCGCCACGGCCACATCCGCCAGCAACTGGGCCAGATCGCCCCAGCGTCGATAAATCGTGGACGGCGTTACGCCTGCCTGTTCGGCAATCATCGGTACGGTAATGGCGGAACGATCCAGTGTTTCCAGCAGCCGGTTAACGGTGTCATGCACCTCCGCCTGAATACGGGCGCTGCGCCCACCCTGCCGAATCATCTCCCTCGCCATCTCATTCTCCTGCTTTTATCTGCCTCAACGTTTTGGTTAACGCAACGATGTTGCATTAACAGATAGCGGCAGTGTACCGCATCTCAGGCTGAGCAGGCGCTAAAGTGTGCGATCGGGCGTGTGACCATCAGGGCTGAAGTTTACTCAGGCCCGCTTTGACCGGTTCTCCGCTGAAATGAGACGAACGGTTATCTGATCCGCCTATCCACAACAAACTGACTGCCATTACCGCTGAAATAAAAATCGTACGAATATCCATAAATCCTCCCCTGAGTAAGGCGGTTAAGGTAATCCAGTCAGCAGGGAAGTAATCGCGGGATAAGAGAGGGTTTCTCAGAGGTTTAAGACTGTAAGAGGACGCAGACAACGCTGCGCCCGACTCGCAAAGTGGAAAATCAGACGTTAAGCGCGTTGCCAGCGTTAAGCCATTCCCGGCGGCTCAGGGCATACATCAGGCTGGGAGGCAGCCCATCCAGATCGTTGACCTTTTTCAAAAATGTTAAGCCTGCTTTTTCAAGTACCCGGCGCGACGCCAGATGGTTTTCACGCACTACGCCTGTGATAACGCTGAGTCCGGCCTCCTCAAATCCGTAGCGAATGGCTCTGCGTGAAAGCTCAGTGGCATATCCTTTTCCCCACGCATCTGGCTCAAAACGGTAGCCGAGATTATTGGTCTGACGCCCGTCAAACTGACTTCTGAAGACGCCACCAAAGCCGATAATTTTTTCCGGATGGGCTTTCTCGAATATTGTCCAGTCGCCGAACCCCTGATCCCGGTAGTTATCCTGTATACGCTCCATTGCCTGAACAGCATATTCCCTGTCAGGCCACGGGCCTCGCGGGTTAAATTTATGCGTTTCCGGGTCGCCATAAATTCTGAACAGGTCGTCAAGATCCTCACGAAGGGTAAATCTGTAGAGCAACCGCTCTGATTCCCAAACCATCCTTTGCTCCTTATGGGTACTGATCAGGTAATCCTTTATATCAGCAGGTTGTTCTGATACCAACACCTGGGGTTTACAGGTCAGGCTTGGCCGGCAATCCCTTCCTGTTTAAGCGGGATTCACAGATCATAGTGAATAGTGATCACAAAGGACGGTGCAGTATCTCTGACTCTGCAGCTATTGGTGTTAGAGTCCTGCTTAAACCTGCGCATCGGATCTGTATTATTGTCAGCGTCCTGAGGATCTGATCAATGAAAGGAAAGTGCAAACATGGCTGAACAGAGCAGCATAGTGACGGAACTGACCGAACTTGAACGTCTTTATGGCACTGTCGCCCGGCCTTCTGTGGCTAAGGTGACCGATCATATTCATCCCGCCTATCGTCCGTTTATAGCCGCCTCGCCTTTTGTGGCGCTGGCGACATCGGGACCGGAGGGACTGGATGTTTCTCCACGCGGCGATCCGGCCGGATTTATCGAAATTGAAGATGATAAAACCCTGCTGCTGCCGGACAGACGCGGCAATAATCGCATCGACAGCCTGCGCAACATTCTGCAGGACAATCGGGTCGCGCTGCTTTTTCTCATTCCTGGCATTGGCGAGACGCTACGCGTGAACGGTACGGCGGCGATCAGCACCGACCCGGCGCTGCTTGAACGCTTTGCTGTCAATAATCAGCTGCCAAAAACCGTGCTGCGCATCCACGTGGAGAGCGTTTTCTTTCAGTGCAGCCGGGCGATTACCCGCTCCGGGTTATGGAACGCTGAAACGCAGATTGCGCGGCAGTCGCTGCCCAGCACCGGCTCGATTCTGAAACAGATTGCGGAAATCGATGGCGATGCCTACGACAAAGCGCTGCCAGAGCGATTAAAGAACTCGCTTTACTAAGCTCCTGCGAGTTGCACTCCAGGCAGCGTGCTGAAGAGGGAAGTACTTATATTTTCGGGCCGCAGATGATCATGCACCTGCGGTCGGAGCCCTGCGGGAGTATTAAGCAATGCTCTCCAGTATCTGCTTCGCCTGAAGGTAGTCGTATGAGGTTACTTCAATCTTATTATCACTGAGATCGCTGAAATAGACTGACATCGACACGTCGTGATCACTGACGCTGAAAGGGATTTTATTCTTGCTGAGTACAGGCAGGAGTTCGTTAAAGGATGACGCTGCCACCCCGAAAGCCACTGCATGGCCCGGATGCTGAGATTTTCTCTGGAAAAGGGAAAGTGATGCTCTGTTATTGCTGATGACAAGTGGCCCGCCCTGCTCAAACCAGAAGTACAGTGCATCGTCGCGGGAAAAGCCCAGAATTTCGCTATACCATTGTTCTGCCTGCTCGATATCTTCTACATACAGATGGATATGATCAATTTCCGCTATCTCCATAGTCTTTCTCCCTGATGATTATTTGCTGAGATACCTGGAAGAGAATTGTAGATAAATAACCCGCAAAGTTCATGAAAACACGACATTTAGCCTAAATCCTCAGGTAGAGAAATTACCCTAAAGGCTACTTCAACCATCCGATCGCTGAGCTTTTTTCAATAAAAGCCTCACTTACCTTTTTCTAAACAGGCCAGTGCAAATCTTCCTCGTTCTGCGACAGATTCAGATATATCGGATGCAAGCTGATTGGCCATGGTAAAGGCTTCGTCTTGCATATTTTCTAGTTCTTTAATCAGCATTTCTCCGGCTACACGCCTCACCATGGGTGAACGGTCGACTATTGCCAGCCTTAAAGTTTTAATAAATGGGCTGGAAACGGCTAGTGTTCTTTCCTTTAAAACAGGCACGCGCCGCCTTACACCAAAGGCTTTATCAATCCACTTCCATTCAAGTCCCGCGGACCAGACAATTTTGCCTTCGAATAAGCAACGATAAGCCTTCGCACGCAGTGAGGGTTGAACGGAGGATTCTGCAATTTCAGACAGAAAATTATCTAATAATGACGTCCGCCCTGCCTGAGTAAAGACAGTCGCAGCAGGACCCGAAGAAGCGCAGATAAGTCTTTTTTTCAAAGAGGCAGTGACGTTCTCCATAGAAATAATGCCTGTCATTGTCGCACGTTCCTCCTCCCCTGCTCTTCCCCATGAGCTCCAGTGGGGAAGCGTAATAAATAAGACATCGACAATAATTTCCGGGTCAGTGGCTGCAGCGATTGCGGGCAGTGCGTCACGGGCAGCTTCTCTGACCTGAGGAACCCAGTCATTTAGTTTTCTGACGACTAAAGCAAATATAAAACTGTCAGGTGCACCAACTGATATTGTCCGTAAAGCGCGTTCCCTGCGGAAACCATCGCCATGACATAAGTCCAGCCAGCTGAGCGAACCCACCTGCTGAATCTTATCACTTGTACGTTTATGACCCGATTCATAAAAGGATAATTCAATCTGCCAGCTTATTAATTTTTCCCACTCCTTAAGGCTTTTTAGTGGCAAATTCGACGTTGCCGCCAGGAAGGGTGATATGTCGGGTCTTATTCTTTGATACAAAATATCGAAGGTGAGTGATTTTTTTATCGCTTCTCTAACGTCCTGTTTAAGGCTTTCCTCCAAAAGCATGTGCCTGGTTCCCCAAAATGAATTTATGACGATTTAAACTTATCTATAAATTCACGGTAGCCCAAAGTCAATGTACGTTTGTCAGTACATGAATGCCTTTTGGTAAAGCGCCAGGCAGCTGAAATCCTGATAACAGGTTCGTTTCTGTCATTGAGCCCATGTAGTCCACAAAATAGCCTTTCGCCGTTGCGAACTATCAGAAACGTCTTCATCTTCACCGCAATAAACGTTAAAGCAAAGATATTGCATTAAGCTCAGGATCACCGTATACCTTATTAAAAGCTAATCCTTTGCATTAAGGTGACTCCCATGAACCCCACCCTGACACCGCAGGCGGCTACCCACACCACGCTTTTTAGCTTTACCGGTGCGGCGCTGATCTCAGCCACCAGCAGCGCGCCAACGCCGCTCTACCCGCTTTATCGCAGCCTGTTTCATCTGACGCCGACCATGCTGACGCTGATCTTTGGTGCCTATGCTTTCGCGTTGCTGGCCGCGCTGCTGACGGTGGGTAAAGTGTCGGACTATACCGGCCGCCGTCCGCTGATGCTGCTGGCCCTGACGATAAACACGGTCGCGCTGGTGATCTTTATGGTGGCCAGTTCGGCTCCGACCTTGATTGCCGCCCGACTGGTGCAGGGCTTTGCTACGGGTATTGCACTGCCGACCTTCGGTGCCAGCCTGATTGACGCCAGTAAAACGCGTGGACCCCTGCTCAATTCGTTCACCGCGTTTCTCGGGATGACACTCGGCACGCTGACAGGTGGCATTCTGGTCAGCTTTGCGCCGTTTCCTACGGTCACGATTTACGCGCTGCTGATGGTGCTGATGATAGTCGCGATGGCGCTTCTGCCACTGATACCTGAAACGATTGCACCTCAGCCGGGTGTACTGGCCGCGCTACGGCCTCAGGTCAGCATTCCGCGCCGCGCACTGGGCCCGTTACTGAAGGTGACGCCGGTAAACATCGCGACATGGATGCTGGGCGGATTTTATCTGTCACTGATGCCCACGATGGTGGCAAATGCAACCGGGCTGACATCGCCGTTTATCGGAGGCTCGATTGTGGCAACGCTGATGCTAAGTGCAACGGCAGCCGTATTACTCTTTCGTCCGTTGCCGCCCGCGCGGGCGTTGGTTATTGGTACGCTGATGCTGATGGCGGGTGTCAGCGTCACACTGACAGGCCTTTCCCTGCACAGCGTGGCCCTGCTCTATCTCGGCACCGCCATTGCGGGTCAGGGGTTTGGATCGATTTTCTCCAGCGTGCTGAAGATCATTATGCCGTTAGCGGAGAGTCATGAACGGGCCGGGTTGTTCTCCGCCTTTTTGATCAAAAGCTATCTCGCCTTTGCCCTGCCCGCGATTGCGGCCGGTATTGCCGCCCCCCATATCGGGCTGACGCAGACCGCCTGGTTCTATGGCATGACCCTTATTGTGCTGGCGCTGGTGTCACTCCTGGCGGTCAGAGGTCGCGCATTAGCCGGCACGGCCTGCTCATAAACGTCACTGGCGCGGCCAGATATCGGCCGCGTCATCCACAAACGGTAATTTTCACTTACACTCAACGGATTAATTTCAGGCGCAATCTCTGCGTGATGCCGTGAGTATGATGTCGAAATCCCAATCTGATACGGTCCTAGCCCGGTTTTCACCCGCCACCCGACGCTGGTTTTCTGCCGCCTTTGCTGCGCCGACGCCGGTGCAGAAGGCTGCCTGGCAGGCGATTGCCAGCGGAGGGCATGCGCTGGTGATTGCGCCTACCGGTTCCGGGAAAACGCTGGCGGCCTTTCTCACCGCCATCGACACGCTGTTTCAGGTCAGAACTGACCAGCCCACTCCTACACGCGAAACGACCACCCGCATTCTCTATATTTCACCGGTCAAAGCGCTGGCAGCCGACGTGCAGCGCAACCTGAATCTGCCGCTGGCAGGCGTCTACGCCGAACGGCAGGTGCTGAATGAACCTGAGATCGCGCTGAATATCGGGATGCGCTCCGGCGATACCCCCACCGCAGAGCGCGCCAGGCTGTTGCGCCGTCCGCCCGATATCCTGATTACCACGCCTGAATCGCTGTTTCTGATGCTGACCTCCAAAGCACGCACCACGCTTCAGGGCATCACCACGGTTATTGTCGATGAGGTGCATGCGGTAGCGGGTTCAAAGCGCGGTTCCCAGCTGGCGCTGAGCCTGGAGCGGCTGGATGCGCTGCTGCCACAGCCCGCCCAGCGCATCGGGCTTTCCGCCACGGTGCGACCGGTTGAACGGGTAGCGGCCTTTCTCGGCGGCTGTCAGCCGGTTCAGGTGGTAAATCCGGCCGCCGATCGCACGCTGCACCTGACGATCGAAGTGCCGGTTGAGGATATGACCGATATTGCCAGCGCCGATGACCTGACCGGTGAAGCGAGCACTGCAAGCGGATCGATCTGGCCACATATCGAGGCGCGCATTCTGCAGCAGGTAATGGCCCATCGCGCCACGCTGGTCTTTGTGAATTCGCGTGGTCTGGCAGAAAAGCTGACGGCACGGCTCAATGCACGTTATCTGGCGCAGCAGATCTCTGCTGAAAATCAGGATGAAGAGCGCGCCGACGATCTGATTGCCCGCTCCCACCACGGTTCCGTTTCGAAAGAACAGCGCGGTGAGATCGAAGCTGCCCTGAAGCAGGGCAGTCTGCGCTGCGTGGTGGCGACCTCCAGTCTGGAACTGGGCATTGATATGGGGCCGGTGGATCTGGTGATCCAGGTGGGCGCTCCGCTGTCAGTCGCCAGCGCCCTGCAGCGTGTGGGTCGCGCCGGACATCAGGTTGGCGGCATCTCCACTGGCATCCTGTATCCCCGTACCCGGCGCGATCTGCTGGATTCGGCCGTGATATTACAGTCGATGCGGGCGGGTCACCTTGATGCGCTGGCTCCGCCCCGTAACCCGCTCGATATTCTGGCGCAGCAGACGCTGGCGGCTGTGGCAATGGATCCGCTACAGGCCGATGACTGGTATGCACAGGTCTGCCGGGCCGATCCATTCCGCACTCTCTCGCGTCGGCTGTTTGATGCCACACTTGATATGCTGGCGGGTAAGTTTCCGTCAGATGATTTTGCTCAGCTGCGGCCAAAGCTGGTGTGGGATCGCCAGAGCGGACTGCTGACGGCGCGACCCGGCGCTCAGAATCTGGCCGTGACCAGCGGCGGCACCATTCCCGATCGCGGCATGTTCAGCGTCATCCTGCCCGAAGGCGAAGAGCAGGCAGGCTCTCGTCAGGTCGGCGAACTGGATGAAGAGATGGTCTATGAATCGCGGGTCAACGACATCATTACTCTGGGTGCAACGTCGTGGCGCATTCAGCAGATCACGCACGATCAGGTGCTGGTGGTGCCCGCGCCAGGCCGTCCTGCCCGTCTGCCGTTCTGGCGCGGTGAGGGCGTTGGCCGTTCTGCCGATTCAGGTGCCAGTCTCGGCCTGTTTCTGCGTAACCTGAACAGTGCTTCACCGGATGATGCGCAACAACAGCTGCACGCGCTGGGGCTGGATGCCCGTGCCGTGACAAATCTGCTGGCTTTACTGGCTGAACAGCGTGTCGCAACTGGCGTACTGCCCGACGATCGCACGTTACTGATTGAACGCTGCCGGGACGAAACTGGCGACTGGCGGGTGATCCTGCACTCACCTTGGGGAAAACGGGTTAATGCGCCCTGGGCGCTGGCGATTTCTGCCCGGATCCAGCACCGCATGGGGATTGATGCTTCCGTCGCAGCCAGTGATGACGGCATCGTAGCCCGCTTTCCCGCCAGCGAAGGGCATCTTCCCGACGCTGACCTGTTTATGTTCGACGCCGACCAGCTCACTCAGGATGTTACGGAGAGTGTCGGGCAATCGGCACTGTTCGCAGCCCGCTTCCGGGAATGTGCCTCACGCGCGCTGCTGCTGCCGAGGCGCAATCCAGGTAAGCGCTTACCACTCTGGCAGCAGCGGCTGCGCGCTGGTCAGTTGCTTGACGTCGCGCGGCAGTATGATGATTTCCCCATCCTGATCGAAACCGCACGCGAATGCCTGCAGGATGTCTACGATCTGCCCGCCCTGCACCAGCTGATGGAACAACTGGCACAGGGAAACGTAAAGCTGGTCGAGGTGACGACCGAACAGCCCTCGCCTTTCGCCGCCCCGCTGTTGTTTGGCTATGTTGCAGAATTTATCTACGCCAACGATGCCCCAAAGGCCGAACGACGTGCCTCTTTGCTGGCGCTCGACAGCAATCTGCTGGGTGAACTGCTCGGCCAGACCAGCAAGCGTGATTTGCTGGCACCTGACGTCGTTGAGCAGGTCGTACAGGAACTGCAGCGCATTGATTCCCGCTATCAGGCACAACACGCCGAAGGCATCATCGATCTGCTGCGTGACCTCGGCCCGCTCTCCGTTGCCGGTATTTCGGCGCGGTTCAGTGGCAATGACCAGCAAATCGCAGAAGCCGTCGCGCTGTTTTCTGCTGCCCGGCGAATAATTCCGGTGATGCTCGCGGGTGAAGAGCGTTTGGCAGTTGTTGAAGACGCGTCTCGCCTGCGCGATGCGCTGGGCACTGAACTGCCTGACGATCTGCCCGACACCTTTCTGGAGCCGCAGACCGATCCACTACGCGATCTGGTGAACCGCTACGCCCGCACCCATGCGCTGTTCACCGCCAGACAGCTGGCGACCCATTTCGGTCTGGGCGTGGCGGTCGTGAATGCGGTGCTGCTATCCCTGAATCAACAGGGCAGTCTGCTGAACACAGGTGCGGCAGCCGACACATCGGAAACGGAGTGGGTTTCCTCAGAGATCTTCAAACGCTTGCGCTTACGTTCACTGCAATCAGCACGCGAAGCAACCCGGCCGGTTTCACCCGCCGCCTGGGTCAGCATGCTGCTGGCGCGGCACGGCCTGCTTAACCACGCGCATCAGGGTGTCAGCGGGCTGCTGCGGGTGATAGAGCAACTGGCGGGTGTGCCGTTACCCGCCTCGCTTTGGGAATCACAAATCCTGCGCGCCAGGATAGCCGACTATCAGCCTGCGATGCTCGATGAACTGTTAGCCAGTGGCGAGGTGATCTGGTGCGGACATAAAGCGCTGGGACAGAATGATGGTCTGATCTCGCTTCACCTGGCAGAATTCGCCGCTGAGACGCTGCCGGAGACTGACGCGACACCCCCTCTTACACCAATCCAGCAGGCGACACTTGACGCACTGAGCCGCGGTGGCGCGTGGTTTGTTCATGAGATTATGGCGCAGATGGAGCAGTCAGAGACACAACCCACCGACATCTATGACGCCCTGTGGCAACTGGTGTGGCGGGGCTATGTCACGGCGGATAGCTGGATTGCGGTACGTGGGCTGCTGACCACGCCAGGCGTGACCCGTTCACGTCCGGCACGCACTCTGCGCACCCGCTTTGGACAGCGCTTTACGCCTGGCGCATTGCCCGCACGCCGTCCAGCGGTCAACACGCTGGCCGGGCGCTGGTCACAGATTAACCGGCAGGAGATTGCGCCTGCCCGACTGGCTCTTTCGCTGGCAGAAAATCTGCTCGACCGTTATGGGGTGATCACGCGAGGCAGTGCAGTTTCAGAGCAGATCCCCGGTGGATTTCCGGCGTTACAGTCTGTACTGCGCAGCATGGAAGATGCCGGGCGACTGCTGCGCGGACAGTTTGTCGCCGGGTCCGGCGGTGCGCAGTTTGCTGACCATCAGACCATTGAGCAGCTGCGGGCGCTGGCCGAAGCGCCGACCGATGTCACGGAGGCAGTGACGCTGGCTGCACTCGATCCCGCGAATCCGTTTGGCGCGATGCTGAGCTGGCCGGTTCATGCCAGCGGCATACGCCCGACGCGTCGTCAGGGCGCGCGGATCGTGATTGCAGGCGGCATGCTGATGCTCTTTCTGACGCCGGGAGGCAAAGAGTTGCTGACGTTCAGCGACGACCTCGCACAACTTGAGACCGCAGTCGCGTCGCTGGGTGTGGCGCTGAAACGTGAAAAGCCCGCGAGTTTTACGCTGGAGACGGTAGATGGTGAAACGGTGTCGCAGTCACCGCTGCTTAATGCGTTGCGACACGCCGGTTTTTCACGGGTACCGCAGGGATTCAGCTGGTATAGCTGACAGGTTTTTCGCGCGCGTTTGTTTCGCGCACAAAATCGATAAAAGCCTGAAGCGGAGCCGGAATCAGACGGCGATCGTTGTAGTAAAGCAACGGGCCGGAAAAGGTCAGCCACCAGGGTTGCAGCAGCGGTTCCAGCTGGCCGCTGTCCAGGGCCGGTCTGAGCCACTCATCAAACAGATAGATCACCCCGCTTCCGGCAATCGCGGCCTCTACAGCCAGATCCATTGCCCCGCCGACGGTCACCACCAGCGGCCCGCGGGTTTCAACGCTGATCTCTTCTCCGTCGCAGCAGAATGTCCAGTCAGCCATGATGCCGCTGGCATAACGGCCACGCAGACAGCGATGATGGATCAGATCGCGCGGGTGATCGGGTCGGCCATATTCCGCAAGATAAGCCGGAGACGCGGCCAGCGCGAACCGCTGCTGCCGGGGGCCAATGGGCATCGCCACCATATCCTGCTCCAGCCGCTCATCATACCGAATTCCGGCGTCGCAGCCGTCACGAAAGACATCCTGCACGCTGCTCTCAGCCACGATTTCCAGCCGGATATCAGGATAACGCCGCAGAAATTCCGGCACCAGCCCGGGCAATACCAGCCGGGTGGCACTGACCGGGACATTCAGCCTTAGCGTGCCGCCAGGCGTGTTGCGATAGCGATTCACCGCATCCAGCGCGGCATTAACTTCATTCATGGCGGGCAACAGACGTTCCATCAGTGCCCTGCCCGCTTCAGTCAGTACTACCGTGCGTGTCGTCCGGTGAAACAGTCGGATACCCAGTTGCTGTTCTGCCCGCCGCACCGCATCGCTCAGGCGTGACGCGTTGCTGCCTGTAATACGCGCGGCTTCCCGGAATCCTCCGGATTTCGCCACTGCCACGACAGCATCCAGCAGCGCCATATCGATCGCCATTGTGCATCACCCCGTACAGTCTGTCCTGATTTCACCGGATAGTTGCACAGCTGAATCACCGTTACAATTGATCTACATTCACGCAGGAGGTTTTCATGTCAGATATCACCATGACTTATCCGTTAGGCGATCGTGAAGTTAACCGTCTCGGCTACGGCGCAATGCAACTGGCCGGGCCAGGTGTGTTCGGGCCGGTAAAAGATGAAGCCCGGGCAATTCAGGTTTTGCGCGACGCCATCGCGGCTGGCGTCAATCATATCGACACCAGCGACTTTTATGGCCCGCACGAAACCAATCAGTTAATCAAAAAGGCGCTCCATCCTTATCCACAGGATCTGATAATTGTGACAAAAGTGGGTGCCCGCCGCGATGCAAAAGGCGGCTGGCTGGCGGCGATGGAACCTGAAGCGCTGACTCAGGCGGTGGAAGATAATCTGCGCAATCTGGGGCTGGACGTGATTGAAGTGGTGAACCTGCGCAGTATGCTGCATCCGGCGAAGCCCAAAGAGGGCTCTCTGGCACCCCAGCTCGAGGCGCTGCTGTCATTACAGGCGCGGGGGCTGATTCGGCATATTGGCCTGAGCAACGTCACCACCACGCAGATCGCTGAAGCCCAGGCGATGACGCCCATTGTCTGCGTGCAGAATATGTATAACCTTGCGCATCGACAGGATGATGAGCTGGTGGATCAGCTGGCGCAGCAGGGCATCGCTTACGTGCCGTTTTTCCCGCTGGGCGGGTTCTCTCCATTACAGTCGGATCAGCTTAATGACGTTGCTGCGTCCCTGAATGCGACGCCGATGCAGGTCGCGCTGGCATGGCTGCTGAGGCGCTCGCCCAATATTCTGTTGATTCCCGGCACCTCCTCACCGGAACACCTCAAAGAGAATCTGGCCAGTGGCAGCCTGCACCTGTCAGATGAGGTCATGGAAAAGCTGAACGCGATATAAACCCAGGCCCGCATCATGCGGGCCTGGTTGATTCAGAAACTGTTGAGGCAGGTCGCCAGTTGCGGCTTGTCACTGCAACCGATGTGGTGATCGATTCTGTTAATCATGTAAGGATAAAACGGGTTAGAGGTCGCGCGCATAATTGAGTCCAGTCCCACAATCAGCACCGCACTCTCGCCACGCAGTGACAACGTACCAAAACTGATACCAAACTCATTCTTCTTCGCAGGTGCACTGCCGTAGAGACCATCCTCAGCCGGGAACGGGATCGCCACGTGCGACAGCGAGTAAAGCCCGGCCGGATAGAGGATGGCCAGTGGCTGGATTCGCTCCTTAATCTCACCGGCAGGCACGCTTTTGGTCACCATTTCCAGCGACGTGGCGGCAGCATTGGTGATCACCGTGGAAGAATAATGCCGACGGGCCGCGGGCAAGAGCTGATTCACTGCCGTGTAAGAGGAGTGACGGAATAACGGGCTGACGCTGACGGCCTGATTGATATCAAACAGCACCAGCTCACTGCCGTTTTCTGGCAGATAATTGTATAACGAGCGAATTACCGACGGCGTGCTGACAGTAGAGTCCATGACCGACTGAAAGGTCAGTACTGGCGGGAAGCCGGATAACTGCTGATTACGCGCGTAGTGCTGGATCTCTTTCTGTAGCGCCTGCGTCAGCAGATAGGTCTGCCGGGCAGCGTGCACCGGAAAAGAGTTATATTTAAACGGATTAAACTCCGGCACGATATTCAGCCAGGCTGTTTTCGAAAAGGCCGGAAAAACAGAGGGCAGTCCGGCAAGCCCGGCAAACCGCGCAAAACGGGTAACACCGATCATCGGTGATAACAGAATCAGCTGCTGCGGACGACGCAACGTGGCGTCGCCCAGGCTGTCGAGCGCATATTTTACCGCCAGCGCCCCGCCGTTGGAGAATCCCACCAGATGCAGCGGTGTCCGGGTGCCCGCAAGTCGGGTTGCTTCGCGCACCGCCAGGCGTGTAGCCGCCATCCAGTCCTGCCAGTCCACATCGGTCAGGCCCGCAGGCACCGTGCCGTGACCCGGTAACCTGATTGCTACGGCCACATAACCCTGCTGGCGATAGGTTTCTGCGATATGACGCAGGCTGTAAGGGCTGTCGGTCAGACCATGCAGTAAAACGACTGCACCACGCGGCGTGCCCGCCGGACGCAGAATATAGGAACGGTTCCAGTCCTGCGCAAAATGACCCGGATAGATCAGGCTGCCGGAGAAATATCGGTTGAGCGGGGTTTTCTCATCCGCATCCAGTTTGTCAGTGACCTGCTGCTTCATCTCATCAAAAAGATGATTTTCAGCATTAAGATAATCGGAGTAACCCCCTTTATCGAGCAGTTCAGCTGTCAGCTCATGCGGGATCCAGGTGTGCCAGCGATGTAATTCCGGGCCACGTTCCGCCTCATAGATGCGAATGATCAGTAGCAGCAGTAACACCAAACCCACGACAAGCGTTAAACGCCAGAGTCTGCGCGTGACAGTTTTCAACTTCCGGGTCATAAATCCTTTCCTGAAAAATTAAAAGGCATAGCGAAACCACGCGAACAGCACGTTGCCATTATTGTAAGTGCCGGGGATATAAGTGAACTGGACATTCACCGCTTTATAACCGGCAGAGAACAGCGGCAAAATAATCGGCAGCGGAATATAGTTGCCAAAGTCTTCACGCGCGGTGATACCCGCTGTTAATCCGGCACCAAGCCGGAAGTCCTGACCGGAGCCCGGATACCATCCCTTCTCCCATCCATAACCGACAATGGGCTGCCACTCATTGTGCGAATCTTTAAACGCCATCGCATAAAGCGCACTCCAGTTGCCGCTGTCGCTATAGCGGGAAACACCCAGACCGCCGCCCCAGGGATTCTCATTATAGTTATCGGTTTTTTCTTTGTCATACATAAAGCGGGCGTGCCAGCTAATAAACGGCAGATAGAGATCGGTGTGCTGAGGCGCGTTCCAGGTTTGTGCAACATCGTTAGTGAAATTATTCCACCAGGATGAAACCGGCGCATTTTCAGCATGCAGTGGCGTGGCAATCAGCAGTGCAGCAGCCACTGCCACAGAGTTTGATATATTCATGGTGCATCCCGGTCAGCATGCGGAGCAGATGAAAAGTGAGTATAGCGCAGAGCCAGCTCCAATCTTTGTCAGCGGTCATGCTTCGCTTAAACGGCGGTTTCAACCGTCAGCGGCATCTGAGGGTCAGGCCGGATTCTGGCGATTTCAGCCTGAAATCGCCAGACATGTCCGGAAACCCTCCTACAAAATCGTGCTGATTACAGTGAATGAAACGGCTTAACTGACAGAAAGGGATACGACGCAAGGGGGCAGAGAAGGGAGAGAAACCGGATTCAGCCGGCGGGCCGAATCCGGTAGGGACGTTAGCAGGCTTCAGCCTCCTTCGGCTTTTCACCAAACTTCTCTTTCATGTGTGACTCAATCTCTTCCAGACTTTTACCGCGCGTCTCGGGCACCATCGCCATCACGAAGATCAGCGAGCCGACGTTAATCGCAGCAAAGATAAAGAAGGTCGTGCTGCCGGCATACTCCATGATCGGAGGAAAACCGAACGCGACCACAGCATTGAAAATCCACTGTAGTGAGACGGCGCTCCCGGTTAAAACACCACGCAATTGCATCGGGAACAGCTCCGACATCATCAGCCAGTAGACCGGCGAGATGCACATCTGCATACAGAACAGGAACAGCAGAATACAGCCCAGGGCGAGGTAACTCTGCATCAGGCTGGGAGCGATAAAGGTCATCACGCTGCCCAGCATAATCTGCGAAGCGACCACCAGACACAGGCCGGTGATCAGCATCGCCCGGCGCGGGAAGCGACTGACAGCCCAGATGCCGACAATCGCTGCCACCACTGAAACCACGCCGTTACCAATGGTCGCGGCAATCGACGCGCTGGTGCCAAGTCCGGTCTGTTTAAGGATGATCGGCGTGTAATACATGAAGCCATTAACGCCGGTAAACTGCGCAACAAAGCCGAGTCCGACACCAATAATCATCAGGCGGATAACCCACTTCTCACGAATCAGGGTTTTCGCATCCGGCCCGCGTTCCGCTGCCCTGGCCTGCTTCTTCATCTGTGCCATCTCATGACGCACCTCACGCGGCGTTTCACGCAGATACTTCAGAATCTTTTTCGCCTCTTTCAGACGCCCTTCCGCCACCAGCCAGTGTGGTGAAGCCGGAACGAAGAAGGTGCCGATAAACAGCAGGAAACCAGGCACCATCGCGATCGCCAGCATGTAGCGCCACAGGTGCTCATCATGTAGCAGATAGCTCAGTAGCGTACTGGCGACATAGGCAATGAGCTGGCCGGTGACGATCATCAGCTCATTGCGGCTCACCAGCGGCGCACGCAGACGTGGCCCGGCAATTTCGGCAATAAACACCGGCACGGTTGAAGAGCCACCGCCGACAGCAATTCCCAGCAGGAAGCGCATGGCCACCATCACATTAACGGAAGGTGCCAGTGCCGTACCGAGCGAACCCAGTACAAAAATGACCGCCAGGGTGCGAAGGGTAATGCGACGGCCAAAACGGTCCGAGAAGAAACCACTGAGGAAAGAGCCGATAGCGGCACCGAACACCAGCGAAGAGGCGACGAGCCCTTCTGTGAATGAGTTCAGTCCCAAACCACCCTGATCGGGTGGCGAAGTCATGTAAGGTAACGCACCCGAGATAATCCCGGTGTCATAGCCAAAAGCCAGCGCGCCCATAGTGGCAACCAGCACCACTAAAAAAATGCGCTGGCGTACCGTATCCGCAGGCGCGTGATCGCCCGCTTCCCCAGCGTCTGGTGTATTTGTACTCATAATATTCCTGCCATTAATAAGTTAAACATCCGTTTGATTGAATTTCATACGGAATAGAAAGGGAACATATTTACCGATTGGGTAAAGAAGTGTAGACGGTATTTAAAAGTTAGCATTTGGCAATGCGACTTTTATGGCGTGAATAATTACCAGCAAAAATAAACCCGCGTCATAGTGACGCGACGGAAGTTATTTTAACATCATATTAACGTTCTGAGTTCTTCCTGTATCCAGCTCAGGAAATGTGCAACACGGGGGAACTGGGCAAATCCACGCGGAAAGACCAGATGGTGCGCGCTGACGGGCAGGCTCTCCCGTTCAGTCAATACCCTGATCAGTTTCCCGCTGCGAAGATAATCCTCCGCCAGCAATTCGCTTTCAAAAATAAGACCGTGGCCTAACATTGCCGCTTCAAGACTCATATAAGAGCGGTCAAAACGAAATAACCACTCTTTATCCGGCTGAGGTAATTGCTGCGCCGCAAACCACTGCGGCCATTGAATAAGCGGTGACTCCGATAATATCAGCGCGTGATGGATTAAATCTGCGGCCTGACTGACAGGATGCTGTTTCAGATAGTCTGGCGAGGCCAGCACCGACATTTTTTCATGGCGGATGGTTTTAATCTCAAATGCGTTCCAGTCCGGGAAGCCGTGACGTATTGCTATATCAATATTGTCGCGGCTGAAAGAGAGATTTTCATAAGAGCAGGAGAGCGTAAGCTGAAACTCTGGATAGCTGTCGCGAAATTTATGGATACGCGGCAACAGCCAGAGCAGACCGAAGCTGGGTGCGCAGTGGATCCTGAGGTTACTGCGTGCTTTCTCGTTTCTGATGCGCGCCGTGGCCTGCGCCAGGCACAGCAGTATCGGGCCAATCTCCCTGAGGTAATGTTCCCCCGACAGCGTGAGCGTTACGCCTTTTGCCGAACGATTAAACAGAATACAGCCCAGTTCCCGCTCCAGTTTGGCCAGCTGATGACTGGCTGCCGAAGGAGTAATACTTAATTCCTCAGCCGCCCGCGCGACATTACCAAAATGGGCCACCTGCTCAAAAACCCGCAGTGATTTAATTGAAGGTAAGTGCTCCGACTGCTTTTCCATCCACCTCTCCACACAGAAATTATGTGATGTGTGCCCATTTTTAAATCGCAGATTTGTTAACTGCATCAAATCAACAAATTCATTCAGCATCAAATGAATTTTTCTGCATTGCCAATATTACGCGCTTTATCAATTCTGATTGTGACCCTGCCGGTAGCGATACCGAACCACTGATAATTATTCTTCTGGAGTGGACAATGTTACTTGAAAATAAAGTTGCGATTATCACCGGTGCCGCATCTAAGCGCGGCATTGGACGAGCCACAGCGGCCTGCTTTGCTCAGCATGGCGCGCGCGTGGTGGTGCTTGATTTAGACCTGCAGGCAGCTCAGGCCAGCGCGCTGTCGTGTGGCGACGGTCATCTTGGCCTGGCCACCGATGTGACCGATCCGCTTTCTGTTCATCGTGCTATCGATCAGGTACTTGAGCACTACGGCCGTATTGACGTGCTGGTCAACAATGCCGGGATCACTCAGCCGGTTAAAACACTGGAAATTGGCATCGAAGATTACAACCGCATTCTTGATGTCAATCTGCGCGGTACGCTGCTGATGTCTCAGGCGGTTATCCCGACGATGCAGCGGCAAAAAAGCGGCAGCATTGTCTGTCTGTCATCCGTATCAGCTCAGCGTGGCGGCGGCATTTTCGGCGGTCCGCACTACAGTGCGGCGAAAGCAGGCGTGCTTGGCCTGACAAAAGCCATGGCGCGCGAATTCGGCCCGGACCAGATTCGTATCAATGCCCTGACGCCCGGTCTTATCCAGACCGATATCACCGGTGGCCTGTTACAGGATGAACGCCGCCATGCCATTCTCGACGGCATACCTCTTGGCCGCCTGGGAACCGCCAGCGACGTCGCAAACGCGGCGCTGTTCCTCGCCAGCGATCTCTCCGGTTATCTCACCGGCATCACGCTGGATGTCAACGGCGGCATGCTGATCCATTAAATAGCGCCCTGCCCTGCCCGCACGCCTTGCGGGCTAACTTCGGGAGTGAATACCATGACCACGCTTAATCTGAGCGCAGCCTCTGCTGCGCGCGATATCACCTATCGCAAAATTGCCTGGCGGCTGATGCCCTGGCTGATGCTCTGTTACCTCTGTGCCTATCTTGATCGTGTAAACGTTGGCTTCGCGAAATTACAGATGATGGATGATTTGTCACTCAGCGAAACGGTGTACGGGCTGGGTGCCGGGATCTTTTTCCTCGGTTACTTCTTCTTTGAAGTGCCGAGCAACCTGATCCTGCATCGGGTCGGTGCACGCCGCTGGATTGCCCGCATTATGATTACCTGGGGTGTAATCTCGGCCCTGTTCGCCTTTGTAGAAACCGCATGGCAGTTCTACCTGCTGCGCTTTCTGCTTGGTGTGGCAGAGGCCGGACTTGCACCCGGTTTACTGCTCTATCTGACCTACTGGTTTCCCTCTCACCGTCGCGCTCGCATGACGGTGCTCTGGTTTGTCGCGATTCCACTTTCCGGAATGATTGGCGGCCCGCTCTCTGGCTGGATCATGGCGACCTTCGCAGGCTTTCACGGATGGGCGGGCTGGCAATGGATGTTTATGCTGGAGGCTATCCCTACCCTTGTTATGGGATTCGTAGTGCTGCTGGTTCTGAAGGATCGGGTGGAGCAGGCAGACTGGCTGGATGAGGATGAGAAACGCCGCGTGCGTGCCGATCTCGACGAAGACAATCAGCAGAAAGCCTGTCATGGCACGGTGAAAGCCTTTGTCGCTGACCGTCGCCTGTGGCTGCTGGCACTGATCTACTTCTGTGTGGTGATGGGACAGTATGCGTTAACGTTCTGGCTACCGACGCTGGTAAGAAATTCAGGCGTCAGTGAACCTCTGCATATTGGATTACTGACCAGTCTGCCGTACCTGTGCGCCATTATCTTTATGCTACTGGCCGGACGCAGTGGCGATCGTCATCGTGAACGTCGCTGGCACCTGATTGTTCCAATGCTGATCGGCCTCTCCGGACTGACGCTGGCGACGCTGCTTAGCCATAACGTCTCCCTGTCACTGTTTTCCCTCTGTATTGCCGCTGCGGGCATTCTCTCCGCTTCATCACTGTTCTGGATGCTGCCGACCAACCTGCTGGGTGGCGTCTCGGCTGCCGCAGGCATCGCTGCGGTCAACTGTATTGCCAATCTGGCCGGTTTTTTCTCACCGTGGCTGATTGGCTCAATCACTACCGCAACCGGTTCTCCCGCGTCGGGAATGTATTTTATCGCTGCCGTTCTGCTGGGTGGTGCGCTATGCGTACTGCGTATTCGGGCTGCGGATGTTAATCGTTAATCAGGAGGTTGTATGACTGACCCTCGTCACAGTGCACACACGCTTTCATTGCAGCAGCGTGCCCGTAATATTCGTCGTCATGCCTTGTTAATGGGGCAGATACAGGGACAGGGCTATATCGGTCAGGCACTGGGTGCAGCCGATTTACTCGCTGTCAGCTATTTTCACGCCATGAATTACCGTCCAGATGAGCCTGAGTGGGAAGAGCGCGATCGTTTTTACCTGTCGATCGGGCACTACGCCATCGCGCTTTACGCCGCGCTACTGGAAGCGGGCGTCATACCGGAAGAAGAACGGGAAACCTATGGCACCGATGAGAGCCGTCTGCCGATGTCCGGCATGGCCGCCTATACCCCGGGCATGGAAATCACCGGCGGTTCATTAGGTCATGGATTAGGAATAGCCGTGGGAGCCTGTCTGGGACTGAAGCAGAAAGGCTCGCAGGCGCGAATCTATAACCTGCTTTCTGATGGCGAGCTGAATGAAGGTTCAACGTGGGAAGCGGCCATGTCAGCCTCACACTGGCAGCTTGATAACCTGATCGCCATTATCGACGTCAACAATCAGCAGGCTGACGGTCACAGCAGCGAGATTCTCGCGTTCGAACCGATAGTGGATCGCTGGCAGGCTTTTGGCTGGTATACCCAGCGGGTAGATGGCAACGATATCGCTGCGCTACAGACAGCCTTTGACGCAGCCCGCAGCTGGCCTGAACCGCAGCCACGCGTCATCATCTGCGATACCCGAATGGGCAAAGGCGTGCCATTTCTTGAAAGCCGGGAGAAAACCCACTTCATCCGTGTTGATGCTGATGAGTGGGACAAAGCCCTGACCGCACTTGAGCAAGGAGTCTGATATGAGTTCACAACCGCAAAAAAAACGGCTGACCACTTCCGCTATGATCGCCTCGATTGCTGCTGAGGGTCAGCCCACGGTTTCAGCTCCGTTCGGGCATGCTCTGGTGTCACTGGCAGAGCAGCGATCCGATGTGGTCGGTCTGACGGCAGATTTGAGTAAATACACCGACCTGCATCTGTTCGCGGACGCTTTTCCGCAGCGCTTTTACCAGATGGGAATGGCGGAACAGTTACTGATGAGTGCCGCAGCAGGAATGGCGCGCGAGGGCTTTATGCCTTTTGTCACCACCTATGCCGTGTTTGCTTCCCGCCGCGCCTATGATTTTATCTGCATGGCCATCGCCGAAGAGAATCTGAATGTCAAAATCGCCTGTGCGCTGCCGGGTCTGACCACCGGTTATGGGCCAAGCCATCAGGCAACTGACGATCTGGCAATTTTTCGGGGTATGCCAAACCTGACAATCATCGATCCCTGCGATGCGCTGGAGATTAGCCAGGTCATCCCGGCGATTGCCGAACATCAGGGGCCGGTTTACCTGCGTCTGCTGCGCGGTAAGGTTCCGCTGGTGCTGGATAAATATGATTATCGCTATCAGCACGGCAAGGCCCAGCGTCTGCGAACGGGTAAAGATGCGGTTATCATCAGTAGCGGATTGATGACCATGCGGGCACTTGAAGCCGCTGAGGTGCTGGAAAAGCAGGGCATTGAGATTGGAGTGGTGCACTCTCCTGTGATTAAGCCACTGGATGAAGAGACAATCCTGCGAGAGGCAGGGGAAGCGCTGCATCATAACCAGCTGGTTATCACAGCAGAGAATCATTCAATCACGGGCGGGTTAGGCGAGGCGATTGCGGGGTTGCTGATGCGGAACCATGTGACGCCGCGCTTTAAGCAGATTGCCCTGCCGGATGCATTCCTGGCAGCAGGCGCTTTACCGACGTTGCATGACCGTTATGGCATCTCTGCCGATGCGATGGTCAGGCAAATAACAGCCTGGCTCGAAGCCTGATTTATAACAAAACCGGGCCAGGCCCGGTTTTGTATCGTTGTTTGCCGCACCAGATAACGATCCTGTTATCGCCTCCATCATACGCACTCCTCAGGCAATATGACGATTGCCGTGCTCAACACTGGCTACGCATCAACAGATTCTGATGAGCATGCCAGCCATTTATCTGTGCTGCTCATCCTCTTTGACTCCCCATTCACTGTTAACAGTTTTAGTGTCAGTCATGTCCCTTTCCTGAGTGGCCCGGTTAGCGTTTTCTGCCGTTGAGCACAACCTTTCATCTGCTTTACTCAATACAGTGAATCTGTCTGAAGTAGCCAATTCCAGATCACAGGCATCTTCACTGTCCAATCCAGCTTATGTCGCTCGCATCAACAGAAAAATAATTTTAGCCAGTTGAGAAAGTTATCCACTTTTTCTGTGGATAAGTGAGGGATATTTTCTGAGTATCTTTTTTCACTCTGAGAAGATGCCTTTGCTGTTAGGCGGTTACGCTGCAATTATGTTCTCAACGAAGCGCTTATATCCGCTAATCAGCACGGTTTTTAGCAGAAAGCGTGGCGATTTCGGGCTGAAATTCACAGATATTTTTAAATAAAAACAGTGGATTAAGCGTTAAATCTTGCTGGCGGCTAGCATAACGGTAAAAAGACTTGCAGAGAAAGCATCTGTCGGTATGAAGCAGTTGTGCAGGAACTGAGGTCTGGTGAGAAGTAACTGGTCACTAATGAACCAGCTTCCGAAAATCTTTACTTGCAATTCGCGACCGCTGAATATGGAAAGGGGGGTATTTGAACCCTTAGGAGGTTACATCAGAATTTGAATCTGCTTTTTCCATTACAGACAATTCAGGGACTCAAAGGCTGTCTGGAACGCTGGCGAAATGTTCAGGAGTAATGGCGATTTCACAGGAATCAGATTGAAGAATTGCTAACATAATATCAATAAATTCAGTTATTTATGAAGATTATCACCATTGAAAACCTGGCGATTTCAGCCTGAAATTCGGGTTTCATGCATCTTTAAGTGTCTTTCAGCTTAACAGGGCAATAAAAAAGCCAGCGTCTGACGCTGGCTGATTTGGAAGTGTATAAATTAACGATTGAGATATTTCTTCAGGGTCTCGGCAATGACTTTATCCAGCTCTTCCTGCAACTCTTTCGACTGCCGGTTAAATTCATAGCTGAACATCCGGCCGCGTATCTTTTTACGCGCAAAGCGATCTTTATCAGCAAAAGACCAGAGTGCAGTCGCCTGTGTTTTATCTTTCTCAGGCTCTTTCATCAACGTCTGGCTGCCATGGCGAATCAGACGCAGAATGTGATTTTTCAGCTCATCCTCGGCAAGCCCTTCTCGCGCGCAAACCACATCTATTTCCCGCGAGATAGAATTAATCAGAGCTTCAACGCTTTGCCCGGATTCACTCAATTTGTCAGCCGCCTGCAACAGCGCTTTGTAATCAGGATAAGTCAGCTCAGCGTGATTAGGGAAAAGTGAGATTAAATCGGACGGAACGCTGGCCGCCTGAAGAGCACGCGTGACCTTCGCCTGAGATAATCCCTGATTCTCAGCGATCTCTTTTTGCGACAGTCCACCCTCTTTTAACGCCAGCAGGCGCATTCCCACTTCCCGCAGGTTATGTTCGCGGGCCGTCTGAATATCCTGCGCCAGTCTGCGTGCTTCATCGGCGCTAATAGCGGCATCAGTGACCAGTACGTCCAGCCCGGTTTTACAATAAAGCGCAGCTGCACGCCGACGTGAGCCGTCAAGAATCTCAATGCGGTCATCGCGCATTACGCCAATGGCCGGGAAGAACTGCTGAAGCTTAATGGTGCGAATAATGTCGCGCAGTGAATCGGGTGTCAGGCCCGCCTGGTCGCGGCCATTGGTTTCCATCGTCACGAATGTTTTGTTTTCAACATCACTGGCGGCAATACGTTCAAAGCGAAACAGGGCGCGCTTGCCCGTAGCCAGAACGAATGTCTGGTTGTGCTGGCTATCTGGCGTATCATTTTCCAGTGGAGTCTGGCTGAAGGTTCTGCCAATCGTAATTCTTTTTGCGCTCATACAAACCTCAGTTCAGGCGAATAAATTCGATACGGTCAAAGACGGCTTTTGCGAAGTCCTCTGCGGCGGATCTTGCATTTTTCAACGCTTCGCTGCTGCCGACGTATGTCGAAGGATTTGCGGAGATGACCGTATCAAAGGATTCGCCGCAACGTTCGAAACCATCAAGGCGGGGAAGGGCAGCATCAAGCATGTCACCACCAAAAATCTCTTTTGCCAGGCTATGACAGAGCTTGTGGTCGGCTTTATTCGAGAGCTTAGACATAAACCCAATGTTGCCCTGCAGGCGACAGGTAGCGCCGGAATCCTCGATAATCGCAATCAGTTCAGGCAGACGCGTCAGGTATTTAAGCGTGGAATGAAAGTCGACCTGAGCCGGTGGTACCGGCGTCATCAGTAGATCAGAGGCCGCAATGGCGTTCTTCAGGAAAGCATCAAGATGCGGACCGCTGTCGATAAAGATAAAGTCATAATCTTTCTTCAGTTTGGCAATGACGTTGTCATACAGCACGGCATGAACATTCTGCTGCGGCAGATGCTCAGCGCAAAGCTGGTCCCAGCTTGAGGCGATAAAGGCGTCATCAATGGAGGCAGGCAGCACATTCACACCCGGAATAATCGATGGAACGATAAATTCGTTCACCAGCTCATCACGGGTGACATTCTGCAGCATTGCCTGTGCCGCTGTCGCTTCCACCAGCCCTACTGAACGTTCGTGGTTTAAAAACATGGTTGCTGAGGACTGCGGATCAAGGTCAATCACCAGAATACGCAAATCTTCAAACAGCAGATGAGGATGGGCACGAAGTGCATGAGCCAGCGAGACGGTAGAAACCGTTTTCGAGACGCCACCCTTCAGATTACCCACAAAAATGGTATAGGCATCACTGTGGCGATCGCGATATTTCGGCACACCCCGATGATGATAGATATCGATAATATTCTGAATCGACATTGCATATTTAACGGAAGAACCGGCCGCACGTTTATCAAACTGATAACCGCTCTCTTCCATCTCATTTACAGCGTAATCGACACTGGCTCGTGTCAGTTTGGGCAACTTTGCTAACGCCGCTTTGGCATAAACCTGATAGTACGTATTTTCATGCAGTTCCTGCTTTTGCGCCTGAATCTGGTCGGTGAGGCTCAGCAGCATGCGTTCAGAACGCTGTGCAACCTTCATCACCTGCTTGTCATCGTTAGCCATAGTTGCTCCAAACATGTAGGATTTATGACTTTATACAGAAATCCTGCACGTGAGGCAATAAATTATCCTTTCAACATAATCTTCGTTTTTATGTAACACCACGGGTTTTGGTGAGGTTCATCACATTATTATTTCTGGCCTGGCAATTTACGCAGTTCAAATGCGAGCAGCGTTCACTGTAATCAGCAGAACATTCACTGTAATCAGTAGAAATCGATCTACAGTAAGAGAGTAGGGGGAAATGAATTGGACTTAGCGCGTTGATGAGTCTGAACGTTCACTGTAATCAGCAAAGTCAGTTCTGTATCAGGTGACTTACAACCGGAGGAATTTAACGTGATGGTGCAGAAGAAAACCGCATACAGAAAGCCCACGCGATAAAGCCTGGCTGATGCCTGACGCTGAACGAGCCAAACGTTCACTGTAATCAGTAATGTCATTGCAGATACCCAGACAGCAGTCACGTTCACTGTAATCAGTAAACTAGTTAATCAGATAGCAGGACAGGAAGCCGAACTGAGTAAAGGTTCACTGTAGTCAGTAGTGAGGAGAGGAAAAATCCTGTCTGGTTCATAAAAGCATCGGAAGCTGATGAGATAACAAGCAACTACTGTTTGGGAGCCAGAATGGATCGACAGGCATGAACAAGTCAGTCCGATAACGTTCACTGTAATCAGTAACGAGGGGATATCGAACATTCACTGTAGTCAGTAAAAGAAGAGCCTTGCTGACCAGACATTCACTGTAATCAGCAGAAACATCAGTGCAGTTCGATGAGAATAGTAGACAGTGAGGTTACGATACGCAGATATCACTTCGATTATGGCAATGCTCAGGCCAGCAGACATCAACGCCTGATCATGAGTTATGTCACCACAACTTTCCCGCGAATGTTCACTATAAACAGTAAAGCGGCAAAGCGTTGCGTCAAATTTCAGCTATCATTCACTGTATTCAGCAAAGCATTCACTGTAATCAGCAAAGCAGCATTCCTGAGGATTACCGCGGTGAAGACAGCTCCGCGCTACAACGTTCACTGTAATCAGTAACCGACAGGGGAATCCGCAGTACGCCGGAGCTCTGACGATGCCAGTCGGCAAACATTCACTGTAATCAGTAACAGTGTCACGCTGGCAATACTGATAAGTTAAAGCGCCTCAATACAGGACGCACGCCGGCCGTGTTGAACGTGAAGGCAGTCATTCACTGTAATCAGTAAAGTGCTCAACGGGAATCAGCAGAAAAAGGCGCTGTCCTGCCTGAATCAGAACATTCACTGTAATCAGTAAAGCCGATCCTGGAAGGGGCTAACAAGTTAGTAAGTAAGCACATACTTACTTCATAAGCCTTATGGCATAGCACGACAGAAAAAGAGGGGAGGAGAGCATGATTCTAAAACATGCCCCGTCTACTGATTACAGTGAACGTTACTGATTGCAGTGAACAGAGGTGGAGTACTGATTACAGTGAATGTGAGAGGAAGGGCGCAATATCACTTTCAACGGCAAAAGTGACACTGCCACGCAGAAATGCTGATTACAGTGAACGTCAGGAGTTAATCCTCAAACTCGATCTCGTCCAGCGAATCGATGCTCTCCAGATTACCGATGCCATCAAGCTTAGGTGTGCGACTATGGATAATGAAAAAGACTGAGCGGCCACGCTTCACTTCTGAATAATCCAGATAACCAATCTCCTTCAGTTGCTCCATTGCACGCCGCACCACATGGTTCTGCGTAGTGGTCTTAGAGCCGAGATTAAGGCGCATACGCAGGCGTGCCAGCGATATCGGTGCCGGATTGGTCGGCAGACTCTCAAGGAAGGTATAGAGCGCCTGTGCAGACTCTTTACGCTTAAGGCGGGATATTGCACGAAGCTGCAGCAGTACCTTGTGATCGAAGTTGTAGAGTTCAAACAGTTTGGGATCCGCCTGAATCCGCACAATATCTTTTTCGCGGTCGTAATAGGCTGACTGGACAAGGTGGGTATGATACGCCTTGCCGTTACCTTCAAAAGAGAGCGTGTTAGTTGCAATGCGGCGCAGAGAGGCATCAAGACGCTTACGCAGTGCGGCAGACGAGTTAGCAGAGGGAATGCCGCACATCTTCACAAAATCGATAAACGGCAGTGTGACGGTATCGCCTTTGGTCGGATAACGCGAAAAGGACTGAATAATACCTGCCCAGGTTTTGAAATCGTTATCCATATCCAGCCGAGCGCCGGTAATGGTAATCTTTTCGTAGCCTTCCGCCTTTACCAGCGTCAGATTCTTCAGCTCTTTCGTCGCATCCGTTGATGCCATCGCACCGGATTTACCCCGTGCGGTTGATTTCAGCGTCGGCACGAACAGTCCAAGACGCATCAGCGCCACCGGCTGAACGGTATTATTCTTGTTGGGATGAAGCTGAATAACTTCACCACTGTTTTTTGTCACTGACAGAAAAGGTTCAAGTAACGCTTTGTTTTCGTTGTCTTTATCTGCCATGGCGTAGGATCTTCATTCTGTGGATGAAAGGGATCGTTTTCTGACTACAGTGAACATTAGCACTGTTTACAGTGAACATTCTACCTGGTACAGTGAATAAAGTACTGATTACAGTGAACACTTTACTGATTATAGTGAACGTGATCACCCTTTGAGCCCTTGCGGGGTGCGGCCTGCGACGATCGGGGATCTCTTAGGATCTCTCTATGATCTATTAAGGATCGTTTTTTAGGATCGGGTCACTGTATAAGTGGATAACTGCTTATCAGGCATTAGTTTCAGACGTACTGACAGGTGGCGTAATCGCAGCATCATCTCCGAAATCCCTCACGCTTCCTGTATACCGCTTTTGCAATTCAGACGTTCTCAATTGATAAACAACTTCCTCACTATTATTCATTTTTCATCATTAACTACAGGGCGTATCGTTTCTCTATCACTGAACGAATGAGGAAAACAGCACCATGACTGAACATGCCCTATCACGTAACCCTGCAACAGGCGAAATTCTGGCACGCTATCCTCTGCAGAACAGCACCGAACTGGAAAAGACGCTGGCAGAAAGCGCTTCTGCTTTTGCAGCATGGCAGCGCAGCAGTATGAGTGACCGGGTACGCGTATTGCGTCAACTCGGCGAACAGATCCGTCTGAGAGAGCAGGATCTTTCGCGCATGATTACGCTGGAGATGGGTAAGCCCATTGCACAGGCTCGCGCTGAAGTACTGAAATGTGCAAATTTGTGCGACTGGTATGCAGAACATGGCCCGGCGATGCTGGCCGATCAGCCCACTCAGATTGCCGATGCCTGGCAGCGATTCCGTCCTGTCGGAGTGATCCTGGCTGTCATGCCATGGAATTTCCCCCTGTGGCAGGTTCTGCGGGGCGCAGTCAGCATGTTGCTGGCAGGTAACACCTATTTGCTGAAACACGCCCCTAACGTCATGGGAAGCGCCACACTGATGGCTGAGCTGTTCACAGCAACCGATCTGCCAGCAGGTGGCTTTAACTTGATCAACGTCGACAACGACGGTGTCTCAGTCGCGATTAAAGATGACCGCATTGCCGCCGTTGCGGTAACCGGCAGCGTGCGGGCGGGTGCAGCAATCGCAGCACAGGCAGGTGCAGCGCTCAAGAAAACGGTGCTGGTGCTGGGTGGATCCGATCCCTTTATCGTGCTGGCCGATGCCGATCTTGATGAAGCAGTGAAATCAGCCGTAATCGGACGTTTCCAGAATACAGGGCAGGTCTGCATGGCGGCTAAACGCTTTATTATCGAAGCGCCTATTGCGGAAGAGTTTGAGAAGCGCTTCACTGCAGCGGTACAGGCACTGAAAATGGGCGATCCGCTGGATGAAAGCACCTTCCTGGGTCCGATGGCACGCGCCGATCTGCGCGACGAACTCGACGGACAGGTAAAAGCGACTCTTAGTGAAGGTGCACGGCTGGTGCTGGGTGGTGAGAAAGTGGCAGGGCAGGGTAACTACTATGCACCAACCATTCTCGCTGATGTTACCAGCACCATGACCGCGTTTAAGCAGGAGCTGTTTGGTCCGGTCGCGGCTATTGCCGTCGCGCGGGATCCGCAGCATGCGCTGGAGATCGCCAACGACAGCGAATTTGGCCTCAGTGCTACCATCTGGAGCGGTAACGAAGAAACTGCCGATCGGCTGGCGCTGCAGCTGGAAGTCGGGGCCGTATTTATAAATGGCAACGGTGCTTCCGATCCGCGGGTGACCATCGGCGGCGTGAAGAAAAGCGGCTATGGTCGTGAGCTGTCACATTTTGGTGTTCACGAATTCTGTAACGTGCAAACCGTTTGGAAGAACCGCCGCTAGTTTTTACTGCGCTGCCGGAAGATAGGCAGGCGCGGTTTTAACGACCTCACTGAGCGGACGCAGCAACCGATGCGGGGTAAACCTACTCAGCATCGGTGAAGGTGTACCGCTCAGCATCTCCTCAGCCACCAGTCTGCCCAGTAACGGGGCAAGGGTCATGCCACTATGGCTGACCATCAGATAAACGCGTGCTGAGTCACTGATATAGCCCAGTGCGGGCAATCCATCTGCCGGACGCGATCGCTGTCCTGTTTCAATCCGCTCAATTCTCGCCCCTTCCGCATGGTTAAACAGTCGACGCAACCGACGCAGCATCTCTTTACCAGTCTGCCCCTCCGGAGAAGCGGGGCGTGACGGATCGGCATTTTGGTCAAGATCCAGTGCCTGCAGCATCAGGCGTCCTCCGCCATCCGGCCGCACATTCAGTTCCGGGGTAATAAGATTGCAGTTAAGCGGGATCGGCAAAGGCTGTGTCTGCGCCAGAAAACTGCATGAAACAGGGTCTGCGCGGTTCGCATCGGTCATCGCCAGTTCAAGTCCACACTGGCTGATCAGCTCAGGTGCCCAGCGACCGGTTGCCAGCACCAGCTGATCCCCGCGCCACTCATCACCACTGGCCAGCGTCAGATGCACATCCCGACCTGATTCAGTCAGCGTGGTGACCTCATTGTTGCAGACCAGCTGACCGCCACTGGCACGCAGGTCGGCAAGCAGAGAAGCGATGAACAGACTGGGATAAAGCAGGCACTCCGAAGGGAAAAACCACGCGTGCTGAATGCGGGGATCGAGCCGCAGTCCGGGCAGGGCGCCCAGTAACGCAGCGCGGCTACGCTTCTCAACGGGGTAATCAAGCGTAGCAAGCTTTGCTGCGCGCTGCGTTAGCTGGCGCAGGGATGATTCATCGGCTGCCCACTCCAGCGAGCCGGTTTCAAGCAGCCAGCGGGGCCATGCACGGTGGCTCGCCTGCCATCGCTTGTGCTCATTTATCGCCTGGGCGTTGAGTTCATGATAGTGGCCGGGTTCTTTGCCGTTGGCATTGACCCAGGCGTAACTAATCTGGCTGGTGCCACTGCCAGGCAAGCTTTTGTCGAACACAGTGACCTGTGCGCCCCGGCGGGACAATGACTGCGCGACGGCTAAACCCAGCACGCCTGCACCGATAACAGCGATACGTTGTGGCATATCCGGCTTCTCCTGAACAGAAATCAGCGGGTGATGGCCACCCGCCGGGACGTTTTACTATTGCGGAGCGACAGTGTGCGGTCAACCGTTACGTCAGGCGGTCATCTCATCAAACCAGGCAGGCACCGGATCGTCCAGTGTAACCCAGTGCTCCGGCCCTGCAGCCATCTCATGAGGCGTCAGCAGTGCGTGATCGAGTGCGGCAATAATGTGCTGCTCATCCATATCTATGCCGATAAACACCAGCTCCTGACGCGCATCGCCGGTGCCTTCCTGCCACTGCTCAGCGATGAAATTGAGCGAATCTGCATCCTGTGGCCAGTTGTCACGCGGCACGCTGACCCACCAGCGCCCGGCGTAACCCTGGCGAGCCACTGCGCCCGCCTGCGACCACATTGCCGCAAATTCAGGCCGGGTGGCCAGCCAGAAGTAACCTTTTGAGCGAATCACGCCGTCGAGCTGGTGGTTTACAACCTCCCAGAAACGCTGAGGATGGAAAGGACGACGTGCGCGATAGACAACGCTGCGGATGCCATACTCCTCCGATTCCGGCTGATGCTCGCCGCGCAGGGTCTGCAGCCAGCCAGGGGCCTGCGCGGCCCGGTCAAAATCGAACCGGCCGGTATTCAGCAGACAGTCCAGCGGAACCTGCCCGAATTCGCTGTTCACCATACGAGCGTGTGGGTTGAGCGCACGCAGCATGCCCTGCAGCTGATGCAGTTCCGCCGGGCTGAGCAGATCCGTTTTGTTCAGCACCAGCAAATCACAGAACTCAATCTGATCCACCAGCAGATCAACCACCGATCGTTCATCCTGCTCGCCCAGCGACTCGCCGCGAGACTGAAGATCATCGACTGACCGGTAATCGCGCAGGAAGTTAAAGCCATCCACCACGGTAATCATGCTATCCAGCCGGGCATAGGCTGAAAGGCTTTCACCCGCTTCGTCTTCAAACGTAAAGGTTTCAGCCACCGGCAGGGGTTCAGAAATGCCGGTCGATTCAATGACCAGGTGGTCGAAGCGACCAGCCTGCGCCAGACGTTTCACCTCCAGCAGCAGATCTTCACGCAGCGTGCAGCAGATGCAGCCGTTACTCATCTCGACCAGCTTTTCATCAGTGCGTGACAATTGTGCGTCGCCGTTGCGCACCAGGGCCGCGTCAATGTTGATTTCAGACATGTCATTGACGATGACTGCAATCCGTCGTCCTTCGCGGTTATTCAGAATATGATTGAGCAGCGTGGTTTTACCGGCACCCAGAAAACCGGAGAGGACGGCAACCGGCAGACGTGGATCGCCGGATATCAGAGAAGAGAGTGTCATACTGTTACCTGTCAGATGAGGTTAAATAATTATGTTATAACATAACATTAATAACACTGTTTTCAATCCGGATTTCTGGTTTTGTGGCAGTTCTCAAAGTGGATTTGAAGAAAGGAGAGGAAATGCAGCAACTTACACTGGTTCCCCGTCTGATGCCCGTTGTCAGACGCGGCGAGAAAACCTCCACGATACGCTGGCAGGAGGGCGATATCGCCACCGGCCCGCTGAGGCTGGTCAATCAGCAGGATGAAGCCGACAGGGTGATCGTCTGGGTGACGCGGATCGATACACTGCGCTTAAACGAGGTCGCTGCGAAGCTGGGGAAAGAGCACGAATGGCCGGATGCGGTGCTGCTGGAGGGGATGCGCGAGCACTATCCGGCAATCAGATTGAGCAGTGAGGTGCAGCTGATTACGCACCTCACACCCGCAGAAACCCGGCAGAAGCTTGCTGAGCGGTAACTAGCTGTGCTCTATCACCAGCAGCGCCAGCGTATCGGCTTCCAGCGCCCGAAAGATATGCAGCTCGTCGCCCGGATAGGTAATGTAATCACCCACATCCAGCTCCACCGCGCTGTCTACCGGACCCACCAGCGCCCGGCCTTTAGCAATAATAATATGCTCAATCGTATTGGGAATATGGGGCTGTGAAATGCGCTCACTGCCAGGCTGAACCTCCAGCAGATAGATATCACGCCGGACCCCGGGCGGGCAGGATGCCAGCAGAACCGCCTGATAGTCTGCCAGATCCGCAGTTACTGTCAGACCTTCTCCACGGCGGATCACCTGCAGACGACGCGCATCCGGCTCCAGCAGCCGTGAAAACGGAATATTCAGCGTCACGCACAGTGACCACAGCGTCTCAATGCCCGGATTGCCGTTACCCGCCTCCAGCTGTGAGAGCGTTGATTTGGCGATACCGGCGCGGCGCGCGACTTCAGCCAGTGACAGGCCAGCTCGCTGACGTTCACGCACTAAGGCATTGGCAATGATGCTGATAGGGGTATTCAAACGCACTCCTGATAAACGAAAAGTTTTTTATACCGAACGTTTTGTTCGTCTTGTAAAACGATGTTGAGGTGTTCATTATATCGGATTATACGTTCATTATGAGACAGAGTGATGCTTTTTCCGCAAATGCAGTTGCTGGACAGAGGGGTGATCAAAGCGATTTTTCTGGTCTGCCTGGCTGATGGAATTGTCGGTTTATCCTATGGCTCGCTGGCCTCCGCCGACGGGTTTCCGCTCTGGGTGCCGCTGGCGCTGTCAACGCTGGTGCTGGCAGGCGCGTCTGAGTTTCTGTTTATCGGCATCGTGGCTGGTGGCGGCAGTCCCTTTACCGCGGCCGCCGCGGGCCTGCTGGTGAATGCGCGTCATCTGCCTTTTGGCATTGCGGTCAAAGATCTGGTTGGAAAGGGGCCCCGGGGCTGGTTTGGTTGTCACATCATGAATGATGAAAGCGTGGTGTTTGGTATCTCACAACCACAGCTGGCCCAGCGTCGCAGCGCCTACTGGCTGTGCGGCATCGGTATCGGCTTAATCTGGCCGGTGAGCGTTATGGTTGGGGCGGCGGTTGGCCAGTTTATTCCCGATGTCTCGGTGATTGGACTGGATGCGGTGTTTCCGGCGATCCTGATTGCCCTGATCTTCCCGGCGCTGCGCCAGCGGCGGACCCGGATCCCTGCCACCGTCGGCGCGCTGCTCTCATTGCTGGCGACGCCGCTGGTTCCGGCGGGCATGCCGGTGCTGTTCTCGCTGCTGGGCCTGCTGACATGGAGATCGCGCAAATGACGCATCAGGGAATGATCATCGCCGGGATTGCCATGCTGGCCGCCGGAACGTATCTGATGCGCTTTGCCGGCGTCAGGCTGGGAAACCGTCTTCCGATTAGCGAGCGTACTCAGCAGATGCTCTCCGACGCTGCCACGGTTCTACTGCTGGCGGTGGCGGCGACCACCACGCTGTTTGAAGGCCAGCATTTTGCCGGTGTGGCACGAGTGGCAGGCGTGGGTTTTGCTCTGTTACTGGCATGGCGTCGGGCACCACTGATTGTCATTATTCTGGGGGCGGCAGCGATGACCGCGCTGTTGCGTTTTCTCGGCGTGGCCTGAGGCAATCCACTGCTCTCTCTTCCGGAGAGGCTGTAAAGCGTCTCCGGCAATCATAATTGCTATCAGACCGGGCATCACGGCATGATGGTCACTCATCACCCGCCGGAGTTCACGCATGAATCGTCCGCTACAGATTGGTCTGTTACTTTTCCCCGATGTTACCCAGCTCGATTTAACCGGCCCGTGGGAGGTGTTTGCACGCACGCCCGGCGTGGCGTGCCATCTGATCTGGAAAGATTGTCAGCCGGTGCGCTCCGATCGCGGCCTGTCGATATTACCAACTGCTACCTTTGACGATTGCCCGTTACTGGATGTGATCTGCGTACCGGGTGGGCCAGGACAGATTGCCCTGATGTCGGATGAGGAAACGCTAAATTTTCTGCGACGGCAGGCTGAACAGGCGCAATGGGTCACGTCGGTCTGTACCGGTTCGCTGGTGCTGGGCGCTGCCGGATTGCTGAAAGGGTACCGTGCGACCTCACACTGGAGCTCCATCGACCAACTGGCTTTACTGGGCGCGGAGCCGGTGAATCAGCGGGTGGTGCGTGACCGCAACCGTATCAGCGGCGCGGGCGTCACTTCCGGCATTGATTTTGCGCTGACGCTGGTGGCGGAAATCGCCGGGGACGTCGTCGCCAGAGCCGTTCAGCTGCAGATGGAATATGACCCCGAACCGCCGTTTTCCTGCGGCTCGCCGCAGACCGCGCCGCCCGAGGAGGTGGCGCAGGCGCGGGCGAAAATGGCTGAGTTCATTGCCACGCGCCGTGCAGCAACGGAGCATGCCGCGCGGCGATTACAGACTGATCAGCTTACTGACGCCGGGGATGCGCAACAGCAGCAGTGACAGCGCCATTGAGAAGATCAGCGTCAGGGCGATGACCAGCAGCTTGTCGCCCAGGGTCTGAATGCGGATAGCGGCCGCCAGCACACCAAAAATCAGGTAATGCAGGATATAAACGCCGGTCATGGTTTTGCCGAGGGTGGTCAGAAATGTGGTCAGCCATTGGGCTTTATCCGGCAGCCGGATAGCGTTAATGCTGATCACGATCAGCACCACCAGCAGATAAACCTGTGAACCCGTCAGCACTACGTCGTTGTGGGTCGCCAGAAAGCGCGCAATAAAGTAATAGCGCTCATACAGCCACGTAAAGAGATACACCGCGGGCAGCAGCAGCAGGCTTATCTTTATCACTCTGGGTGATGTCAGTAACTGCATCACACGTGGTGCAGCCATCAGCCGGCCAGTGAGGTAATAAAGTACCCATGTCCAGATTCGGTATTCTGGCAGCAGCGAAAAAGCCCGCTGGCCCGGATAGAGGCTGGCGAGCAGGTCATAAGCAAAGGCCAGCACCAGCAACAGCAAAATCCCTGCTGCCATTACGCCAGGCCGCTGAATCAGCCAGTCGATTAGCGGATGGGAGACGTAAATGACAATCAGTGCAATCACAAACCACGGCTGGATCAGGTAGCCTCTGTGGTGCATCCCGGCAAACCAGAAAAAGCTGAACCAGAAGATAAAAATCAGCAGAATGCGGCGAATTTTGCCGAGCTGCCACGCGGGCGTGTGCAGCTCGCCCGCGTCGAGATAGCCGCTAAGCAGAAAATAGAGCGGTGTGGCAATGGTCGAGATAAAACTCAGCACATTCAGCGTCAGATTAACGTCGTAATGGTAGCTGTCGTAACTCTGATACAGCGTGAAAAACGACACGGCGGTGATACAGGCCAGCGTCTTCAGCATTGCCAGCCCGGTCTTATTCACCGTGCGCCTCCCGTCCGTGGAAGCAGCGATAGATCACCGGCAGCACCAGCAGTGTCAGCACCGTCGCGAATCCCAGACCAAAAATAATCACCACCGCCATGCTCTGAAAAAAGACGTCGCGCAGCAGCGGCAGCAGGCCCAGTACGGTAGTAAAGGCCGTCAGCAGGATAGGGCGAAGACGTGATGTCGCCGCATCAATAATCGCCAGCTGCAACGGCTTCTCCTGCCGGAACAGTCGGATCTCCTCAATCAGCACGATCCCGTTACGGAGCAACATCCCTGACAGGCTGAGCAGTCCAATCAGCGCCATAAAGCCAAACGGAATACCGGTGATCAAAAAGCCACAGGTGACACCAATCATCGCCAGCGGCACGGTGATCCAGATTGCGACGGCGTCACGCAGCGAGTTGAACATCAGCACGGTAATGATGAACATGGCCAGGAAGCCCGCCGGCAGCGAACTCAGCAATCCGCTTTGTGCTTCACGTGAGCTCTCCAGCTCGCCACCCCACTCAAGCCGGTAGCCCGCCGGGAGTTTAAGCTGATCGATCTGCGGCTGAACCCGTGCCACCACCTGCGCGGAGGTTAATCCTGAGGCGGGATCGGGGTCGGTCTGCACCGTCAGCACGCGCGTACGGTCACGACGCATAATGAGCGGATTCTCCCACTCCAGCCGGAAGTCAGAAATCACATTGCTCAGCGGCACAAAGTGCTGCAGGGCTGCGCTCCAGAGCTGAATGTTTTCGATGTGATCAACACTCTGCCGCTCTTCATCAGCCGGGTAGAGCATCACCGGCATCAGCCGCGATCCGTCCCGGAAAATGCCTACGGCATCGCCGCTGAAATTCATTCTCAGCGCCTGATCGATGTCGCGTTTATCGATGCCCAGCTCCTGACCACGCAGTGCGGAATAAACCGGGCGGATCACTTTACTGCGCTCCTGCCAGTCGTTGCGTACCGGGAACGTCGAGCCATCCGCCAGAAAAATCGCATCCAGCTGGCTGCCGATGTGACGCAGCACTTCCGGATCCGGGCCGGTTACCCGCAGGGCAATCGCGCTGTCACTGGCGCTGCCAAACTGAATACGTTTGATGCGCTGATTCACCTGCGGGAAGTTTTGCTGAATATAATTCTCAGTTTTCAGCGCCAGCGCATCCAGCTGTCGGCCATCCTTGACCCGCACCATAATCTGCGCGAAGTTGCTGTACTGGCGCGCCGCGTCATAGGTCAGGGTAAAGCGTAGTGCGCCCTGGCCCACGGTGGTGACCGTCGCCGCGACGTCCGGATCCTGATTAATAAACCGGGCAATTTCCGCTGCGGTATCTGCGGTGTAGTGGATATCGGTGCCATAGGGCAGCCAGAGATCGGTAAAAAAGACCGGCGTGCTGGATGAGGGGAAAAAGTTCTGCTTCACCAGGGTAAAGCCATACAGCGACAGTGCCAGCAGTGCGACCATCGCCGTCAGCGTGATCAAGCGAAAACGCAAAAGGCCGCTCAGCGTCTGACGATAGAGCCGGAAAACGATGCCCTGATAAGGATCGGAGATGTCAGTTTTTGCGGGCTTCGCTGCACCACGACGTTTCTCGCTCCAGTTGATAAATACCGGGGTCAGCGTCAGCGCGGTTACCCAGCTCAGCATCAGGGAAATCAGCAGCACCTGGAACAGCGATTTACAATATTCGCCGGTTGAGTCCTGCGACAGGCCAATCGGTGCAAAGGCGAGTATCGCGATCACCGTGGCACCCAGCAGGGGCAGGGCAGTGCGGCGTACCATGCGGGAAATCGCCTGCTGTAAAGGATGTCCGCGCTGGTGGTCGATCTTCACCCCTTCAACTACCACGATGGCATTATCCACCAGCATGCTGAGCGAAATAATCAGCGCGCCCAGCGACACCCGCTGCAGTTCCAGTTTAAACAGGTACATGATCAGAAGCGTGCCGAGCACGTTAAGTGCCAGTGACGCGGCAATCACCATGCCGCTGCGCAGGCCCATAAACAGCAGCAGCGTTCCCACCACAATCGCCAGCGCCATCAGGAAGTTGAGGATAAAGCCATCAACAGACTGTTTCACTTCATGTGCCTGGTTGTAGAACACCTTCAGGCTGATCCCGGCGGGGGTATCCTGCTGATAGTGTGTTATCCGGGCGGAGAGCGCGTCGCCGACATCAATCACGTTGACGCCAGGCGCAAATGAAATGCCGATTGCCAGTGCCGCTTCACCATCGGCAAAGTAGATATTGGCAGGATTATCGGTCACGCCACGTGTCAGGGTGGCGATATCGCGCAGATGCACGTTCTGCGGACTGCCCGCAGGCAGAATGGGCAGATTCGCCAGGTCGTCGAGTGTCTTTAGCTCGCCGGTAGGGTGAAAACGGATTGATTCGCTGTCGACCCGCAGCGTGCCGGCACTGGCAACGCTGTTATTCCGGTTCAGCAGATCGGCGACGCGCTGCGGCGTCATGCCATAGGCGGTCATTTTGCTGGCAGAAAGGGCAATGCGGACCTCCTCCTGCTCAACGCCCGCTACCGCGACCTTCGCCACGCCGGGCACCAGCACCAGATCGCGCCGCAGCTGATCGGCATAGTTACGCAGTTCGCTGTTCGTAAAGTCTTTGCCGTGTATAACGAAGAAATAGCCATAAACATCGCCGAAGTCGTCGTTAACCAGCGGAGCCTGCACGCCTGGCGGAAACTGCCGGGCCGCATCGCCGACGCGACGGCGTAGCTCATCCCAGATTTGCGGCAGCTGATCGGCAAGATAGCGGGTATGGATATTGACGGTAATCTGCGACAGGCCATTGCCTGAAATGGAGGTGACATTGTCCAGTGAGGGCAGGCGTTGCAGCGCATTCTCCAGCGGCAGAGTCACCTCTTCTTCGACCTGCTGGGCTGACGCACCAGGATAGTGGGTGACAATCACCGCCGATTTGATGGTAAACAGCGGATCCTCAAGGCGGCCAATGTTCAGCAGGGCATAAATGCCGCCCACGCCCAGCAGCAGAATAACCATCCAGATGCGAATGGGTTTATCAAGAAAGTGCTCCTGAATACGCATTATAACCCCCGCTCACGCTGCCAGATGCGCACCGCTTCACCGTCACGCAGCTCACCCACACCGGCAGCAACAATGCGGTCGCCCGGCTGCAGCCCGCTGACGATTTCAATACCCTGTGCGGTGAGACGACCCACTTCGACGGGACGATCTTTAATGCGCAGCGCCTCGCCATCCTGCTCAACCAGCCAGACGTGCGGCTGGTTAGTCGGGCTGCGGTCGGGATTGAACACCGCAGCCGATGGCACCACCAGCCGTGGCTGCGCAGGGGCATTCGGCAGATTATGCAGCTTAACGCGCACCGAGCCGCTGAGACCGGCAACGCCAGGCAGATCAGCGGGACGCGGCATGGTCAGCACCACCTGGTACGTCAGCGTGGCAGCGTCGGTCTGGCTGGTGTGCTCTTTGTATTGCGCGGTGAAAAAGCGACCGGGCAGGGCGTTCAACTGCACCTCCGGCTGATAGTGAATATTCTGGATGTCCAGGCTGGTGAAGAGGGTTTCCGGCAGCGTGAAGATAACGTCGAGCAAATCGGCCCGGGTCAGCAGCGCAATCGGCTGTCCTGTGGCCACCACCTGATGATTACGCGCCTGCACTCTGGCAATCACGCCATCAAACGGCGCGCGCAGGGTCAGAAACTGCAACTCTTCCTGCGCGATTTTCAGTGCGGTAGCGGCGGCATCGCGGTTAGCTCGCTGCACATCCATTTCCGATTTTGAAACGGCGCTGCGCTGGGCCAGCGTGTTAAAGCGCTGAAATTGCCGCTCCGCCAGCTGCAGCGCCGTCTGACGATCGCGTACCCGCAGTTTCGCATCCGCGTCGTTCAGGGTGGCGAGAATTTGCCCCGCTTTCACGGGCGTTCCGTCACGTATATCCAGCTGTACCAGCTGGCCCGCCCTTTTGAAAGCCAGGTCAGTATTATCTCCGGCCTGAATACGTGCAGGAAATACCCGGATATTCTGCGCAATGTCCGGCTCAAGAGTAAAAACTTTTATTACGCGGGGTGGCGGCGCGTCCGGTTCTTTTCTTTCATCGCACGCTGTCATAAATAAGCAACAGAGAAAAACGGGAATAACCTTGCGTTTAATCATTTTATTCGCCTTAACATCAGCTATTTCACTGCGGTTTAATAAGCGTTAAGGCGTCATTAGCCTGGTGCTTATCGCCACCGGGATAAAAATATTTTTAATATTCGTAATCTTATTTTAACGAGACGGCAGGGCCGCTTCGCCTGGATCGGGTTACGCCGCCATATGAGAGACCACCAGCCAGGTCAGTAAGCCGACTAATGTGGTTGCGGTGACCGCGAGAATAACGAAACCGCAAAGCATGATAATGCTCTGTTTTTTCATCAGAGTTTCCTTTTGCGAGCCAGAGTACAAGCCGAAGCACACTGCATCAGCATACTTAAACCTTAGCTAAACAAAAACAACGTTGTTATTCTCATAATATAGGTTAGATTTAATTTAGCCATTTTATGTTATTCATCAGACGTTTCTTACCTAAATATGATATCGGTCATTACCGGCGGGAGCGGCTTCCCGCAAAATGCATGTCTTTTAATTGCGCCTTTAATTCATCGCTAAATGGCACGAGGTTTATATATGCTAAATAATGATAAGCAGGATAAAGCGTTAGCTTTATCTGAGCGCCCCTGGTATCAGCGTAGTGTAGCCGAGATATTTTCTGACCTGCAAAGCTCTCCGGCAGGATTATCGACTGCTGACGCACAGGAACGTCTGCAGAAACAGGGGCCAAACGCGCTGCCGCAAAAAGCGGATAAATCAGCGCTGCTCAAATTTATCGCCCATTTTAAAGATGTGCTGATTTATATTCTGCTGGCCGCAGCGGTGATCACCGCGCTCATGGGCCACTGGGTGGATACCTTTGTCATTATCGGCGTAGCCGTTATCAATGCCCTGATCGGCTTTATTCAGGAGAGCAATGCCGAGAAATCGCTGAAGAGCATTCAGAACATGCTTGCCAGTGAAGCGATGCTGGTGCGGGATGGCAAACAGGTCACCGTTGCAACACGCGATATTGTGGTCGGCGACGTGGTGATGTTACGTCCCGGCGACAAAATTCCGGCTGACCTCAGACTGTTTGAGGTCAACAATCTGCGGGTGGAAGAGGCGATTCTCACCGGCGAATCGACGGTGGTGTCTAAGAACATTGACACGCTGAGCGGTGAAAAGTCGCTGGGGGACCGTCTGAATCTGGCATTTTCCGGCACCACAGTCAGCTCCGGCACCGCCTCAGGTGTGGTTATCGCCAGCGGGGGTGATACGGAACTGGGCCATATCAACGAAATGATCAGCGGCATAAAAGAGGCTAAAACCCCGCTGCTGGTGCAGATCGACAAACTGGGTAAAGCGATTTTCCTTATCATCCTGGCGATGATGGTGGTGCTGTTTATCTTCGGTTTCATGCTGCGTGACATTCCGCTGGGCGAACTGCTGCTGTCCGTCATCAGCCTGGCCGTCGCCACCGTGCCGGAAGGTCTGCCCGCCATTATCTCCATTATTCTGTCGCTGGGTGTGCAGTCGATGGCGCGCACCAATGCGATTATCCGCAAACTGCCGACGGTCGAAACCCTGGGCGCCATGTCCGTTATCTGTTCTGATAAAACCGGCACGCTCACTATGAATGAGATGACGGTGAAAGCGGTGGTGCTGGCAAAAAGCCGCTGGCGCGTCAGCGGCAACAGTTACGAACCCAAAGGCGAAATTGTGGCTGAGCAGGGCGGCAACGCGGGTGCTTCGGCGGCACAGGATCCGTTGTTCCAGCAGTTCCTCCATGCGGTAGACACCTGTAATGAAAGTCAGCTGCGTCAGGAAAGCCAGGGGCTCTGGACGATTGTTGGCGGCCCGACTGAAGGTGCACTGAAAGTGCTGGCAGCCAAAGGTCTGACGACGCCTCAGCCGGTTGACGTGGTGAGCAAGCTGCCGTTCGATTCCCTCTATAAATATATGTCGGTCAGCTGTGTGGCTAACGGTGAATCTTATATTCTGCTGACCGGCGCACCGGATGTGCTGCTGACGCTGTGTCAGCAGCAGCAAACGCCGGAGGGTGCAGAGCCGATTGACCGTGCTTACTGGGATGCGGCTATTACCACCTATGCCAGTGAAGGATTACGCACCGTTGCTGCGGCCTGGAAAAAAACCTCCGCACCCATTACCTCGCTGGATCATGCCGATCTGAAAAGTGACATGGTGCTGCTGGGGCTTGCCTGCATGATGGATCCGCCGCGTCCTGAAGCCATAACTGCCATTGATGAATGCCAGAAAGCGGGCATCCGCGTCAAAATGATCACCGGCGACCATCAGGAAACGGCAATGGCGATTGGTCAGATGCTGGGAATAGGCAACAGCCAGACGGCCATCACGGGCTACCAGCTTGAACATATGAGTGACGCTGAACTTGCCGAGGCGGCAAAAACCTATGATATTTTTGCCCGCACCAGCCCGGAACATAAACTGCGTCTGGTGAAAGCACTGGAAGCGAGCGGCGAGATCGTGGGTATGACCGGCGACGGCGTCAATGACGCACCGGCGCTGAAGCAGGCGAACGTCGGCATCGCGATGGGGATTAAAGGCACGGAGGTGACAAAAGAAGCGGCCGATATGATTCTGGCCGACGACAACTTCGCTACCATTGCGGCGGCAATCAAAGAAGGCCGTCGGGTTTATGACAACCTGAAAAAAACCATTCTGTTCGTTATGCCAACCTGTATGGCGCAGGGACTGCTGATTATTATCGCGATTCTGATGGGTAATCTGCTGCCGTTAACGCCGGTTCAGATCCTGTGGATGAACATGGCGACCTCCGCCACGCTGTCGTTTGGTCTGGCATTTGAGCCAGCTGAACCCAATGCGATGCGCCGGCCACCCCGTAATGTCAAAGCACACGTAATGGACGCTTACGCCATCTGGCGTGTGGTGTTTGTCAGCCTGCTGATTTCAATCAGTGCCTTTGTGCTGGAAGCCTGGCTGCAACCGCGTGGCTACAGTCCTGAATTTATCCGCACCGTGCTGCTGCAGATGCTGGTTACGGCGCAGTGGGTCTACATGCTTAACTGCCGCAACACAGATGGTTTCTCCCTGGACCGTGGCCTGCTGAAAAACCGTGGTATCTGGCTGGTGACGCTGGTACTGATTGTTCTTCAGGCGATCATTATCTACGTGCCGCTGATGAACACGCTGTTCGGAACCCGGCCGCTGCCGATTAACTACTGGCTGATTTCGCTGTTTGTCAGTATCGCAATCTTCATCGTGGTAGAGATTGAGAAACGCCTCACCCGCGCATGGCGGGTGAAGACGCCGTCACTGAGTTAACTCTGACTCCGGGTCCTGCTGCGGATAGCTCGCCAGCAGGACCTTCTTAATCAGATAGGTCAGAGGAATGGCCAGTATCCCGCCCGTAATCCCCAGTAACGCCTGCCAGAAGAGAAATGCCAGCAACTGTGTGGTGAGCGCCAGATTGAGTCGTTTACCAATCAGCAACGGTTCAATCACCGAACTCAGGCAGAGGTTCAGCACCATAAAGAAGCCTGAGACCGCCAGCGCAACCTGTAAATCAAACATGATGTAGCTCTGGATCACCGGCGGAATCGCGGCCAGGAAAGAGCCCAGCACCGGCACGTAGTTAAAGATGAACATCAGCACGCCCCAGAAAAAGGCAAACTTCAGCCCGATCAGGTGCGCACCTAAACCCACGATGATCCCGCCAAGAATACTGGTCAGTGTTTTTACCCTGGCATAAACAATCACGCTCTCAATTCCCTCCTGCAGCGCCAGATAAAAGGCCTGATTTTTTCCGCTGACCCGCTGCTGAAGCGCCGCTTTCAGCAGCGGCATCTCATAGAGCATAAACAGCAGCATCAGGAACACCATAATCCACCAGGAGATGACGCCGGGAATTTGCGTCAGAAACGCGGTAACGATGCGCACTATCGCACCCGCATCCACAAAAGTGAGCATCTGGTCGGGCGTCATACCGATATCAAGCCGGGCAAAAGCCAGCGTCAGCTGTTCCAGCCGTGCCGCCAGCAGCATGGGGGCCTGGCGGCTGAGCTGCATTAAATCGGGCGTCAGTGCCGTTAACTTGAGCGTGATGACCACCATGACCATCAGCATCAGCGTAATCACCAGCAGGGATGAGATAATGCGTGGGATGCGTTTTTTATCCAGCCGGGTAATCAGAGGGTCAAGCATGATAGCCAGTAACGCCGCCAGCAGGACCTGATTAATCAGCGGTGCCGCCAGATAAAGGCCGGTGAGAATAATGGTCAGAGAGGAGAGGATAAACAGCACGCGTGCCAGCGGTTGCCAGAGAGTAAACCAGCTCAGTCCCATGTTCGGGCTCCTTCAGCAAAGATAAGCTGCAGTATAGATGAGGCTTACCTGTCAGTGCTTTGCGTCATGTCAGAGTAGGGGGAAGAGTTATAAGAGACGCTTCAGATCCGATTATCATAGGCTCTGAATCACTGTTCAAAGCTAAATGCGTGGTCTGTCGCTATCCGGTTAGTCTATTTACGGTCCGGTTTCAGCCGACGGTCAAACCGGAACGGAATGGCCTCAGCCTGTTGAACGATCCGGGAAAACTCCGGGTGTTCAGGATTTAACAGATAGTTGTGTTCTATGGGCGAGAGGGCACTGGGTACACGCAACGCAACCGCATCGCAGGCAGAGCACCAGGCGTCGCCATAGTCAGCCAGTTCCGCCGGCGCGTCTTCATCGGCCCAGTTTGCAGGCAATTCACTTATATCGACGGTTTGTATCAGCGCATCGGGAACATCGATGCGCAGTAGCGTGAAAGCGTCGAGGATGTGTGCGGAGTGCAGATGGACCAGTGTTTCCAGCAACGTCAGTGAGGCGGTTTCTGAGACATAAACCATTGAGATGCCGATGCTGTTCCAGCGACCGCCCGCCTCTTTTGCGCTGAATCCCGTCCAGGCGGTCGAAAGATACTTTGTCTTAGTCAGCCTGTAGAGGATCAAGAATAAACTCCATGCTCCAGACGCGTGATGAGCTTCAGGACCTCATAAGCGCCAGTTTCCGATGCCATAAGTTCTGCTGGCATTTTCCAGCTCAACGCCCGGTTAGGCTCATTCAGCCATTTTTGCGCTTCATCCTTATCGCCTTCGAACAATTCAACCGCCCGATCAATAACGCGGATAATTCGCACCAGTCGTTCGCTTTGTTCAGCGCTGAATTTTGCTTTCACGCCACGGCTGAATGTCGTGGAGGGAATACCGGACATTCTGCGCAGGTCGTTTTGGGTAATCTTCGCCCAGTCGATGATGAGGTGAGCCACGTTGCCATCAAGGCCATCGTTGATCTGGCCCAGCAGAGCGACACCATCCGTACTGTGCAGGCCCGCAGCCTGCCATAAACGTGGCGGTCTGGTCTTAGCTGCAGAAAAGCTGAATGTTTTCATTCGTCACCTCCAATTGGTCATTTAATCATAACCAATTGGTTTGCACTGCGCAATTGCTGAAGCCTGATGAAAGATGTCGGATAAAGTACAACCGCTTCTTTAACTAAGTAACAAATCAGTCTATCTTTAAGGGAACAATCATTTCCTAATGGTGCTATCAATGCACGATAACCGTAATAAAGATCGGGGACGACCACGGGCATTTGATACCGATGCGGCACTCGACAGTGCAATGCTGGTTTTCCGGCAAAAAGGCTATCACGCCACCTCAATCGGCGATTTGGGCCGGGCTATGCAGCTTACCACCGGCAGCCTTTACAAAGCCTTCACCGACAAACAAACGCTGTTTGCTACGGTCTTTGCCCGCTATCTCTCTCAGCGTAATGGCAGCTTAGCTGCGCGGCTGGCGCCATGTGAAAACGGCCGTGAGCAACTGGCGGCGCTGCTGAATTTTTACGTGGATTCAGTGCGCGATGTGGAAGGCGAGCGCGGCTGTCTGGTCGCGGTAAGTGCCGTGGAGTTGCAGACGCTGGATGAGGAGCTGGCCGGCGCGGTCAGCGCGGCGCTGATGCGCAATCAGCAGAACTTACAGCAGATGATCAGGCTGGGTCAGCAGGATGGTTCGGTTAATCCTGCACTGGACTGTGAAGCCACCGCTTCGCTGATGCTCTGTATCGTGCTGGGGATGCGCGTCGCCGGTAAAGTTGCCGCTACCCGACCCGATAGCAGCATCATCCCTCTGGCACTGAAGTTACTCGACTGAATTTTTTTATCCATTAAGGAAGTGATCGTTTCCTTACTATCCGGAGGCTTTGTGTATTCTCAACCCGCTTATCAGCATCATTTTATCAACGTGGGCACACAGCGCCTGCACTACCTTAGCGCTGGCGGCGAACAAGCCGAAACAGTGGTGTTGCTCGCCGGTTTTCCGCAGAGCAGCTACGCCTGGCGGGAGGTGATTCCCCGGCTGGCCAGTCGATTTCATGTCATTGCACCCGACCTGCCGGGGCAGGGTGATTCAGATTTCCCGGTCAGTGGCTATGACACCGACAGTGTAGCGACATGCATTGTGACGTTGCTCAATAAGCTGGGAATCGAACGCTTTCATCTGGCCGGACATGATGTCGGAGCATGGATTGCCTGGTCACTGGCGGCAGCCCATCCCGATAAGGTCAGCCGTCTCGCGCTGCTGGATGGCGGTATTCCCGGCGTGACTCTGCCTGACCTGCTGCCGATGGTCGGTGATAGCGCCTGGAAAACCTGGCATTTCGGCTTTCACTGTGTGGATGATCTGCCGGAAGCCCTGATCACCGGCAGGGAGGCGATCTACCTTGACTGGTTTTTTAACCGCAAAGCAGCGAATCCTCGTCGCATTGATGCGACGGCCCGTCGTGAATATCTGCGCATTTTTCAGCAGCCCGGCGCGTTACGCGCGGGACTGGCTTTTTACCGCGCCTTCTCGCAGTCGGCAGAACAGAACCGTCAGCGTGCGTTAAACGGTAAGCTGGCAATGCCGCTGCTGGCGGTGAGTGCTGATCAGGGATCGATACCCGATATGGCTACGCCGTTACGCGCTGTGGCGCAGCAGGTAAACAGTGAAACTATTCTCAACTGCGGTCATTTCATTCCTGATGAACAACCGGAGAAACTAGCGGAAATACTGGCAGACTTCTTTATTTAACCTCCGGATATACGCTGAATAACACCGCGCAGAAAGTAGGGAAAGTAATGTGGGGCGGCGGATTATTAATATTATTGCTGATCCGCTGCTATCTCATACGGCTTTCCAATAAATAAACATAAGATACTGATTTTTAATGATTCCTCGTGTGTTATAACGCGTTGCTTTCTGTCACGTGCTGTGAATAAATAAACGGTCACCACCATCCAGTGTCAGGATGAGATTAAAAAGAGGGCCGGCACCAGACTGCCGGCCTCATATTGCCGGGGCTGCGATGAATCAGGAAAAAGAACAACTGGCCGGGGAAATAAAAGCCAGAGTTAATGAGATTGAACCGCAATTAGTGGCGATTCGGCGTGATATCCATGCGCATCCGGAATTAGGCTTTGATACGCTGCGTACCGCCAGTCTGGTCACAGAGTATCTGCAGGCGCTGGGATTGAATCCCCGGACCGGCGTTGGCCGCAGCGGTGTCGTGGTGGATATCGACGGCGCGGAGCCGGGTAAGACACTGCTATTGCGTGCTGATATGGACGCGCTGCCCATACAAGAACAGACGGGTTTACCCTTTGCCAGCCACTATCCCGGCAAAATGCACGCCTGTGGTCACGACATTCACACGGCAACGATGCTGGGTGTGGCCACAATCCTGCCGCACTATCGTCAGCAGCTAAAAGGCCGCGTCCGGCTGATCTTCCAGCCTGCGGAAGAGACACCAGAAAGTGGTGCTGAGGCGATGATCGCCGACGGCGTGGCCGACGACATTGACTGGGCGGTGACCCTGCATAACAAACCTGAACTGGCGGCGGGTGAGGTTGCCCTGACGCGCGGCGCCAGTACCGCCTCCAGCGACGAATTCGACGTGACGGTACATGGTGTATCGACCCATGCGGCCCGTCCGCATATGGGCACTGACCCGATACTCGCCACCGTGCATCTCATCAGCCAGCTCCAGACCATCATCTCGCGTGAACGCGATCCTGCTCACTCCGCCGTGTTGACCATCGGGCACATTCAGGGCGGCACCACCCACAACATCATTCCTGACAGCTGTCTGTTTCAGGGCACCATCCGCACCAAATCGCCGGACGTGCGGGCTGCGATGGAAGCGTCATTTAAACGGATGTGCGAAGGGGTGGCGCTGGCGCAGAACGTCCGCGTAGAAGTTAACTTCCAGCGTGGCGTTCCCCCCTTAATGAACGACGATCGCCTGATCGATTCACTTGAAGAGATTCTGTCGCATCAGTTTGAGAAGGCCATCATCGCGCAGCCCAGCGCCAGCTTTGGTGCTGAGGATTTTTCACTGTTTACGGAACGGGTACCGGGCTGTCAGATTCATATTGGATCCGCTACGCCGGGTCGTGACGATCATCTGCATAACTCCGACTATCAGCCGGACGAACGCAGCATTGCCGCCGGGACGCAGGCGCTGACGCGCCTTGCTATTGATTTACTCTCTTAATAATAAAGACATGAGGTTTATATGATGATGCGTAACCGTCTCCTGAAGGCGTCTCTGACCGTGGCGCTGCTCGCCACTTCTGCCTTCAGCCAGGCGAAAGATTTCGGCACCCTGAAGTTTGCTACCGAAGCGGCTTATCCTCCGTTTAACCAGACGACCCCGAGTGGAAAAATCGTTGGCTATGAGCCGGATATGGTGGCGGAGCTGGCGAAGCGTGCAGGTTTTAAATATGAAATCATCGCCCAGAAGTGGTCAGGCATGATTCCGGGCCTGATCGACGGTAAATATGATGCGGTGATAGATGCGGTGACGGTGACGCCAAAGCGCGCTGAAGCGATCGATTTTACTCATCAGTACACCGTCAGCGTCTCCAGCTTTGTGACCGCGAAAAAAAGCCCGCTCGCCACGCTGCCAGGCAGCGGCACGGTGGTGACGGCGGATGACGACGCCGGTATGAAAAAAGCAATCGACGATCTGAAAACCACGTTTAAAGGCAAAACCATTGCGGTGCAGGTCGCCACTATTCAGGCGGACTTCCTGCAGAAATACCTGGGTGATGTTGCCACTATCCGCACCTATCAGGCCGGTCCTGAAACCTTCGCTGACCTGATGAATGGCCGTGTTGATGCCGTCATGGCTTCACGCACCAACCTCAATGCCTTTGTGAAAAAACACAGCGATGCCATCAGCAGCAGCGGTTATGGCTTCTCGGGTGGTGTGCTGGGTGCAGGCTCGGCGATTGGTCTGCGTAAAGGCAACAGCGAGCTGCAGCAGGTGCTGAATCAGGCGCTGGACTCGATGATCAAAGATGGCACGCTCAGCAAACTGTCGATGAAATGGTTTGGCGAAGATGTCGCGCCAAAAGCGTAACCACTGATGCTGATGAATATTGACTGGCAGATACTGGGCTTCGGGGATGAGGGCTGGGGAGGCGTGCTGCTTAACGCCGCCGCCGTCACGGTCAGCGTGTCGCTCTGCGCCTGGCTGCTGGGTGCGCTGTTGGGCAGCGTGCTCTGCTGGATGCAGATTGCCGGTTCGCGCTGGCAGCAGCGGCTGGCGGCAGGCTACATCACGCTGTTTCGCGGCGTGCCGGAACTGCTGGTGATCTACCTCTTCTACTTCGGTGGACGTCAGGTGGTCTCCACGGTAGGCACCGCGCTGGGCTTCCAGGGGCCGTTCGATGTGAACGGTTTTGTGGCGGGCGCAATCGCCATCGGGCTGATCTCCGGTGCCTATCAGAGCGGCGTATTTCGCGGCGCGTTCTACGCCATTCCGGGCGGTACACTGGAAGCGGCGACCGTGACCGGCATGGGACGGCTGATGATGTTTCGCCGCATTATCGTGCCACAGGCGTTACGCACTGCGCTGCCGGGTATGGGTAACCAGTGGCAATCGGTGATCAAAGAGTCGGCGCTGGTCTCAGTCACCGGGCTGGTGGAAACCATGAACCAGGTCTCGACCGCAGCCAACTCCACTCAGATGTCCTTTTTCTTCTACAGCGTGGGTGCGGTGATCTACCTGATTATCACCACCTGTTCCGATATGGTTTTCCGCTACGTGGAAAAGTTTGCAATGCGCGGTCAACAGCGCGTGAAGGGATAAGGAGTCCACGTGGATATGATGTTTTTACAGCAGACGCTGCTGGCGCTGCTGAAAGGATTGCCGCTGACGATCAATCTGGCGCTGCTCTCGCTGCTGGGGGGCGGCGTGCTGGCATTGCTGCTTAACCTGCTGCGCATGACGCGCGTCGGCAGCCTGTTCTGCCGTTTCTACGTCTGGCTGTTTCGCGGTACGCCATTGCTGATCCAGATTTTTATGGTCTATTACGGCCTCGGCAGTTTACCGGCAGTGCGCGACAGCCTGTTCTGGCCGCTGCTGCGCGATCCCTACTGGTGCGGCTTGCTGGCGCTGATCCTTAACGATGCGGCTTACACCTCGGAAATTCTGCGCGGCGGACTGCGTGCCGTCAGCCAGCAGTCGCTGGAGGCGGCTAAGGTCTCGGGCATGTCGTCATACAAGATCTTTACCCGCATTACCTTACCGATTGCGATTCGTCAGGCGCTGCCAGCTTACAGCAATGAAATTATCTCGATGATTAAAGCGACGTCGCTGGTCAGCACCATCAGCCTGATGGAAATGACCGGCATTGCCGACTCAATTGTTTCCTCCACGTTCCGGGCGCTGGAAGTGTTCCTGAGCGCGGCGGTGATCTACCTGATACTGACCATGCTGGTCAGCAAAGGCGTATCGATGCTGGAACGACGCTTATCACCTTACTATTTCGGAGCAAGATCATGACCGCACCTACTATCATGCTGAGTCATCTCAGAAAGAGTTATGCGGGACACGAAGTGCTGCACGACATCAGCCTGACCGCGCAGGATGGCGATGTGATTTCGCTGATTGGTGCCAGCGGCTCAGGAAAAAGTACGCTGCTACGCTGCATCCCGTTTCTTGAAGTGCCGCAGGCGGGTGAAATTGCGGTCGGCGAGATAAACGTCACGCTGGATAACGCCGACGAAAAACTGAGTCGTGAGCAGCGCCGTCGCATCAAGCTGATGCGGATGCAGCTTGGCTTTGTGTTTCAGAGCTTCAATCTGTGGCCGCATAAAACGGTGATGCAGAACATCATTGAAGCGCCGGTTCATGTGCAGAAGCGCAGCCATAAAGAGGCGATTGAAAAAGCCGAAGCGCTGCTGCATAAAGTGGGGCTTTACGCAAAACGCGACGCCTGGCCGTCGCAGCTGTCAGGCGGACAGCAGCAGCGCGTGGCGATTGCCCGGGCGCTGGCGCAGCAGCCGAAAGCGATCCTGTTTGATGAGCCGACCTCTGCGCTGGATCCGGAGCTGGTGGGTGAAGTACTGCGGGTGATCCGCAGTCTGGCAGAAGAAGGGCGCACCATGATTATCGTGACCCATGAAATGGGCTTTGCGCGTGATGTGTCGAACAAAGCGGTGTTTCTGCATCAGGGGATGATTGAGGAGTCGGGTTCGCCGGAACAGGTGTTCCTCGATCCGATTTCGCCGCGCTGCCGTGCCTTTGTGAACAGCCACTTTGAGCGCAATGCAGGCTAGAATAACCGGGATCATGCAATCTGGCTTCAGCACTGATAGCTATCGTTTGAAGCCATGTTCAGGATTAATAACTCTGGCGCAGGCCGCCCGCCAGCTGGGTGAACACCTCGATCATCTTTGGCAGTGCCTTTTCCGGGTCACTGCTGGAGCCGACCCAGAGGGCGGCATTCAGTGCTGCGCTATTCAGCAGATGCGCGGCGGCATCGGCGTCTACCGGCTTGATTGTTCCGCTTACGGTCAGCTTCACAATCGTTTCGCGCGTGGCTTCCAGACAGCTGTTCTGGCTGGGCCATTGCGCGGGATCACCCAGAAATGCCGGGCCATCGCGCAGCACAATACGCTGCACTTCGGCCTCCATGGCTAACTGAATATAGGCGATGCCTTCTGCCACCAGCTTCTCCCATCCATCTGCCACGCCGGATGCGGCTGCTTTAGCCCGCTGTGCCATCTCACCATCAACCTGTGCCACGACCGCCGCCAGCAGCCCCTTTTTATCGCCGAAATTATGGTAAAGCGCACCACGGGTCAGGCCCACGCTGGCCGTCAGTTCATCCATAGATGCCGCCGCAAACCCTTTTTCAGCAAATGCGGTGCGCGCTGCTGCAATCAGCTTTGCACGGTTCTCTTCCATTGTTTCAGCGCGACGTTTAGCGGCCATAAGCTCTCCTTTCACATACGCCTCGTATATTATTTGACATACGCGACGTATGCGTGATTAATGTGACATACGCCGCGTATATTAAATCAATCCTGTGTACGCCGCATCCTGCTTTCCCGACTGACGCTATGAAAGGAACCACTATGATTACGCGCGAACCTGTTTTCCCCGCTAACCGTCATGCCCTGTATGAGCAGCATGGTTATTCTGCTGCCATCCGCTCAGGCGATCTGCTGTTTGTCTCCGGTCAGGTGGGCAGCCGTGCTGACGGCACGCCCGAACCCGATTTTGCTGCTCAGGTTAACCTGGCGTTTGAAAATCTGGCGGCCACGCTCGCGGCAGCAGGCTGCACTTTTGACGACCTGGTTGATGTCACCACGTTCCACACCGATCCGGAGAACCAGTTTGAAACCATCATGCAGGTGAAGCAGTCCATTTTTCCGCAGCCGCCTTACCCTAACTGGACAGCGGTAGGGGTCACCTGGCTGGCGGGATTTGATTTTGAAATCAAGGTGATTGCCCGCATTCCGGAACAACAAAAATAATCTGTTCGTGCCGTAAACGGATGCCGGAAGAAAATAATTAAAAATTTTTGCATCCGTTTTCTTCACTCATTCGTATTAACAGATAAGGGCACATCGGCCCTGTCTGCAAACTCAATGAGGGAAGTGAAAATGAAACCATTCCTGCCAACTCTGCTTTTTTCTGCATTAGTTTTCAGCGGTGCCACCTATGCGGCATCCATGGACAGCGATACGGTCATGGTCGGTGGCGCTGCCATGTACCCGTCAAAAAATATTGTTGAGAATGCTGTTAACTCGAAAGATCACACTACGCTGGTCGCGGCTGTTAAGGCCGCCGGTCTGGTTCCGACGCTCGAAGGGAAGGGGCCATTTACCGTTTTTGCGCCGACCAATGCCGCCTTTGCAAAATTGCCGCAGGGCACCGTCGACTCTCTGCTTAAGCCAGAGAACAAACAGAAGCTCACCAGCGTTCTGACCTATCACGTGGTCGCAGGAAAACTGGACATGAAAGCACTGGAGAAAAAAATCAAATCGGGTGGAGGCAAAGCGGAGCTGAAAACGGTAAATGGCGCCTCCCTGTGGGTGATGGCAAACGGCCCGCACAACATTCAGCTTAAAGATGCTCAGGGCAATGTCGCTAACATTACCACTTATGATGTGAATCAGAGTAACGGCGTCATTGACGTTATCGATACCGTGCTGATGCCGTAAAGCGTTACCTATACTGTGTGTAGCCACTGATACCGTGGCTACACCTTTAACAGGGAAGCCGATGACAAAAACTGTGCCTCATATTCAGGCTGACTTAATGAACCAGATTGCCTGCGGCGATAAATCTGCGCTGGCGCGGCTCTATCACGTCCTCTCACCCCGGCTTTACGGCATTATTCTGCGTATGGTCAGACGGCGCGACTGGGCAGAAGAGATCCTCCACGACACCTTTATTCAAATCTGGCAGTCGGCAAACTACTACGACCACAAGCGCAGTGAACCGCTTATCTGGCTCAGTCACATTGCCAGAAACAGAGCGATCGATTTTCTGCGTAAACATGAGAACAGATGCTGTTCGATAGAGGAAATCAGCGAAGCGGAAGCGGGTTTTGAGCGTTCACGTCCCTCAGACGACAGTCCGGCAGAGGCGCGCCGCCTTCAGCACTGTATGGCGCAGTTACCGTCAGAACAGCGACAAAGCCTTTCGCTCGCCTATTATCGTGGTCTGTCACAGAGTGAGATCGCACTCTCCATGAGCCAGCCCGAAGGCACGGTAAAAAGCTGGATCCGTCGCGCGTTAACCCATCTTCGGGAGTGCATAGGCTTATGACTGGTCAGGAAAATGATGATCTCACTGCCGCGGAATATGTGCTTGGGCTAACGGACGCTGACACCCGGCAACAGCTGGATAAACGCTTTAATGACGATGCAGCCTTTGCCGCAGAAGTAGTGCGCTGGCAGAACGCGTTCAGTGGCATTGACCTGACGACTCAGGAGGTCGCCCCGCCTTCTGCACTCTGGCAGCAGATTGCGCAGGATCTTGAGCGGAAACCTGGCATCCCCGTCAAAAAACGCAAACAGCAGCATCCCGGATTCTGGCTCGGCTGGGGCCTCGCCGCGGCAATGACCGGCATCCTCGTATTTAGCTGGGTGACGAAGCCTGATGCGACACACGCGCTGCAGCCGATCGCGGTACTCAGCGGCGCGCAGCCTGATGCACAGTTTGTTGTGAGTCTGGACAAGCGCGCGTCATTAATTCAGGTTTCTGCACTGAACGTCACGCTGCCAGAAAACAAAAATTTACAGCTGTGGCTGATTAAGGGCAGTGCTCCGCCACAATCACTGGGACTGATCGATCACCGTGACAGTAACGCTTTTAAGTTGCCTTCCGGAGAGCTGGATAATAAGACCATACTGGCGATAAGTCTGGAGCCTGTGGGTGGTTCTAAACTCAGCGGGCCGTCCGGGCCGGTGATTTTCCAGGGCAAAGTCACGCTGCTTTAACCCTCATCAGCAGGGATTTATCTGCCGGCTGGCCGTCAATGCACGTTTTGGCCTTAAAGACGAGTAGCCTGGCCAAAACGTGCACCAGACGGTCAGTCTGTGTTTTTGATTGTATGGCTGAAATGAGTCGGCCCGTCAGCCAGCCTGTTCCTGAATGGCCAGGGCAGTAATCTGCGTTAACGGATAAAACGTCGCTCTCCCGGCACGCGGGAGAGCGACACGCTTACGCAATCAGGATTGCCCGGATATCGTTGACGTTTGTTAACGTAGGACCGGTTATCAGCAGATCATCCAGCGCGTGAAAATAGCTGTAACTGTCATGGTCATCGAGAGAGTTAAGCGCATTAAGGCCGCTCAGTTTGCCGCGTGTGAGTGTGTCGGGAAAGACTATCGCCCCTGCCGCATCTTCTGTGCCATCAATACCGTCACTGTCACCAGCGATGGCCCAGATACCCTCCTGACCCTGCAATGCACAGGCAAGGCTGAGCAGAAACTCGGTGTTACGTCCCCCTTTTCCAGCCTGACCCTGCCTGACCGTCACGGTAGTCTCACCTCCCGACAATAGCAGCGCAGGACCACGAACCGGCTGACCATGCTGCTTCACCGATCTGGCGATACCGGCCATCACCACCGCCACTTCACGGCTTTCACCCTCTATTGCGTCCCCCAGAATCAGCGGCGTCAGCCCGTGCAGGCGTGCGGCCTGCGCCGCCGCCTGCAACGCCAGCGCAGGTGCCGCGATCAGCCTGACTTCACTGTTCACTGCGTTTTCCAGCGGACTGGCGGGCTGGTTCAGCACTCTGCGAACCGCTTCAGGAACCGCAATACCGTAACGTTCGAGCATCCTGAGCGCGTCGGGTGGCGTACTGTGATCGGCAACGGTAGGGCCGGACGCTACGTCCGTCGGGTCATCGCCCGGCACATCGCTGATGATCAATGACACGATACACGCCGGCTGCGCCAGGCGTGCCAGTTTGCCGCCTTTCACTGCGGAAAGATGGCGACGGACCAGATTCATCTCCCTGATGCTGGCACCGCTGTGCAGCAGTGCGCGGGTGATTTTCTGCTTATCTGCCAGCGTCAGTCCCGGTGCAGGCAGCGCCATCAGCGCTGATCCTCCTCCTGAAATCAACGCCAGCACCAGATCATCCGGTGTTAACCCGCGCAACGTCTCCACAATCAGCATCGCCGCCGTTTCGCTCATGGCATCTGACACCGGGTGGGCCGCCTCGATAATACGGATGCGTCCGGCAGGCACCGCGTGCCCGTAACGGGTGACGACGACGCCTGACACATCCACATCCGGCCAGGCCGCATCGACCGCTGCCGCCATCGCCGCTGAGGCTTTACCGGCACCGATCACCACACAGCGGCCACGCGGTTTTTCCGGCAGGTTCGGCGGGATAACCGGCCCGGCCCGGGCGCTGTCAACAGCGTGCTGAAATATATCGCGAAGGATCGTCGCGGCCTGTTCGTTTCTCATGGTTATGCCGTCTCGGTAACGTCAGCGCTGGCTTCGATAAACTGCACGACCGCGCGGGTGACGTCAGCGGTCGTGGCAGTGCCACCCACATCCGGCGTCAGAATGCCTTTCTCGCAAACATATTCGATGCTGTCCATAATCAGCGCAGCGGCGTCACGTTCGCCCAGATGCTCCAGCATCTGAACGGCGGTCCAGAACGTGGCTATTGGGTTTGCGATGCCTTTGCCGGTAATGTCGAAGGCTGAGCCATGGATCGGTTCAAACATGGAAGGGAAGCGGCGTTCAGGATCAATATTGGCGGTTGGTGCAACGCCCAGACTTCCGGCCAGCGCACCGGCAAGGTCTGAAAGGATATCGGCGTGCAGGTTAGTGGCAACGATGGTATCCAGCGTCTGCGGATGCAGCGTCATACGGTGTGTCATGGCATCGACCAGCATTTTGTCCCACTGCACATCCGGGAACTCCAGCGCCACTTCGGCGGCGATTTCATCCCACATCACCATCCCGTGGCGCTGGGCATTCGATTTGGTTACCACGGTCAGCAATTTGCGCGGACGGGACTGCGCCAGTCTGAAGGCATAACGCATAATCCGCGTGACGCCAACGCGGGTAAAGATCGCCACCTCGGTGCCCACTTCTTCCGGTAAACCACGATGTGCGCGGCCGCCATTCCCGGAATATTCACCTTCGGAGTTTTCACGCACAATGACCCAGTCCAGATCGCCCGGACCGCGGTTTCGCAGCGGAGAGGTTACGCCAGGCAGGATTTTAGTGGGTCTGACATTGGCGTATTGATCGAAACCCTGGCAAATGGGCAGACGCAGACCCCACAGCGTAATGTGGTCAGGCACATCCGGTGCGCCGACCGCGCCAAAGTAAATAGCATCAAATGTCTTCAGCGTGTTCAGCCCGGTTTCCGGCATCATCACGCCATGCTGTTTGTAATAATCTGAGCCCCAGTCGAACGTCTCGATCTCAAACTTCAGCTGCGGATTGTGGCGTGTCAGCGCCTGCAGAACTTCAATACCCGCTGAAATAACTTCCGGACCGATACCGTCGGCAGGGATGGCAGCAATTTTGTAATTACGCATAGTAACTTCTCCAGTTAATGAGTATGAGGATGAGGAATTTCGGCTGTTTGCGGCTTATTCGTTCTGGCAGAGAGAATCAGAACAACCAGAGCGGAGAGCCCCAGCAATCCGGCGACAAAGTAGAGGCCCCAGGTATAGCTACCCGTCTGCTGACGGATTACGCCAATCATCATCGGGCCGACAAATCCGCCGAGGTTGCCAATAGAGTTAATGGTAGCGATGCCCGCCGCTGCCGCCGGCCCGCTGAGGAAGAGCGTCGGCATACTCCACAGAGGGGGCTTGGAGGCACTGATACCTGCGGTGACCAGGGTCAGGGCGACGATGACGGTGAAAAGCGTGCTGACGTTACCGGCATAAATGAGTCCGACGGCAGCCAGCAGGCACGCGCCAATCACATGCCAGCTGCGTTCCCGGGTGCGGTCAGAGTGCCGCGCCCAGAGGATCATGGCGATAACTCCGATTACAGCCGGAAAGGCGTTCAGGAAGCCTATCTGCATTGAGGTTGCGCCGAAGCTGCGGATAATCTGCGGTGACCAGATGCCAAGCGTGTACAACCCGGCCGATGTACCGAAGTAGACCAGCGCCAGCGCCAGAACGCGCTTATCCGCCAGTCCCTGCCAGGCGCTGGTGTGGCTCTGTTTAGCTGCCCGGGCCTGCTCCTCAGTGCGCATGGTGTTTTCCAGCCAGGTACGTTCCTCGTCGGTCAGCCATTTCGCTTTGGCCGGGCGGTCGGTAAGAAAGAACAGGACAACCACGCCGAGCAGTAATGCCGGTATCGCTTCAACGACGAACATCCACTGCCAGCCGGCATAACCCAGAAAGCCATGCATCTCCAGCAGCGCCGCCGAGATGGGCGATCCGAGTGCCGTAGAAAGGGGCGCTGCAGCCATAAAAATCGCCGTGACCTGGGCGCGTTTTGCTGCCGGGAACCAGTAGCTGAGATAGAGGATGATGCCGGGGAAAAAACCGGCCTCTGCCACGCCGAGCAGAAAACGCAGAACATAAAAGCTGGTTGTGCCCTGCACAAAGGCCATACAGCCAGAAACCAGGCCCCAGGTGATCATCACGCGGGCAATCCAGATGCGGGCACCGACTTTATGCAGAATTAAGTTTGACGGGACCTCAAACAGAAAATAGCCGAGAAAGAATATGCCAGCGCCCAGCCCGAATACGGTAGGTGAAAATCCCAGATCCTGATTCATGGTCAGGGCCGCAAAACCGATGTTCACCCGGTCCAGAAATGCGATGAAATACAGCAGCATGATAAAAGGAATGATGCGAAGGGTAACCTTGCGCATAACCTTTTTTTCGAGGTCATTATTCATTTCGCGATGCTCCACAGTCATGTAGGGTTGTTATTGTTTTGTAATAATCCCAGTATGAAGTTTTGAGCAGCTTTATCATCGGCACTGCTTTATACAAATAATTTGCATAATCAGGTTCTGGTAAAAAAATGGATATAAATCAGTTACGTTGCTTTATCGTGCTGGGTGATGAGCTTCACTTTGGACGGGCTGCCCGTAAGCTTGAAATGATGCCTGCGTCACTGAGTCGCTTCATCAGACTGCTAGAGGAGGATTTGGGAATAAGGCTGCTGAACCGTTCAACCAGAAATGTCTCGCTGACACCTGAAGGGGCGGCTTTCCTGAATGAGGCCAAAACCGTTATCGCGGATTTCGATGCGCTGCGGTTGCGGTTCCTTAAAAACAGCTTAACGCAGAAAAGAACGCTGCGAATTGGCGCTATTGACAGCGCCGCCAGAGGACTACTGCCGAAACTAATTAATCTGTTTGTCAGGCAGTTTCCTGACGCAGATATCCATATTACGGAAGATAAATCTCACACTCTTATTCCGCGGCTTTTATCGGGGTGGCTGGATGTGGTCCTGATACGCCCTCCTGAACAGGTTGATGCCATGCTGACGACGCGTTTCATCGCTAATGAAACCTGCGTGCTCGCTGTTCCGGCCCATCACCGGCTTGTTGATTATCCCGAGGTCACTATCCGTGATTTTTGTCATGAGCCGGTGATCATGCCAGAAAGGCGTACCCGACCTCACAGCCATGATCTCACGATGAATGTGTTCAAAGCGGGTGGCTGCACACCGGTCATTGCACAGTATGCTGAAGAGAAACAGACCATCCTGAGCTTTGTTGCCGCCGGTCTGGGCATTGCTCTGGTGCCGTCATCCTATAAAAATATGAATGCTGACGGGGTTAAGTATCTGACTCTTTCGCCAGCCATAGACATTGAGGGGCTTCCGCTCAGTGCGATGTGGCATCAGGGAAACAATAATCTTTATGTCAGCGCCCTGCTGGATATGCTCGCTGAAAACCTCGACGCGCTGACACGTGACCTGTAAATATCGATTATTTTCAGGAATAAATACCGGATCAGATAATTTATTTTTACCTGAGCGATGTACAGTTTTACCGATAGCATCCAGCCAGATAAACGCCCCCATCAGGGGCTTTATCACTCTTATTTTTCTGCGGGCGTATTGCGGCATGTCGCCAGTATATCGTCTGCTGCAACATATTCGCGGGTCTGAACGCCGGTCATGCCCAGCATGGTTGAAAAAAGATTATCCTGAGAATATTTTTGCGAAGTTGCCAGCCGGTTCAGGCATGTGTAGTCCACGGCATAACGCTGCTGGTAATCGGGTGACAGCCAGATCAGCAATGGCACGCGGGTCTGAAATTCAGGTGCGATAGCATAGGGCAGGCCATGCAGATAGACGCCTTTCTCGCCCAGCGACTCACCATGATCTGACAGATAAACCAGACTGGTTGTAAACTTCTCCTGATGGGCTTTGAGTAATTCAATCGCTTTATCGACAATATAGTCCGCATAGAGAATGGTATTGTCGTACGTATTAATAAGTTGCTCCTGAGAGCACTCCTGTATCTGTTTCGTCTCACAGGTTGGCGTAAATTTACTAAACGCCGGGGGATAACGATGATTATAGGTTGGGCCGTGGCTGCCAATCGTATGCAGTACAATAACGCCATTACCCTGAAGCTGGTTGATATAGGCCTCCAGGCCATGGAAAAGCACCTCGTCATAGCATTCGCCTTTGATGCACATTCCCGGAAGATTGAGCGCTGTCATATCCCGATTAGGCACCCGATCGCAGGCTCCTTTGCATCCACCATCATTCTCATGCCATAAGACGCTCAGTCCCGCCCGCTGAATAATATCCAGTAATCCTTCCTGATGACTGGCCAGGGCATCATCGTAGTGTCTGCGCGGCATATTTGAGAGCATGCAGGGGACCGAGACTGCCGTAGAGGTGCCACAGGATGCGACGTCAGGGAAGTAGACAACGTCTTCTTCTGCCAGCAAAGGGTTGGTGGGGCGTGGGTAACCGCCCAGAGAAAAATTAGCGGCGCGGGACGTTTCGCCTACGACCAGAATCGTCAGGTTCTTTTTCGGGCCGCTAAGCATCTGGGGGCGTTGATGGGCATCTTCACCTATTTTCACCAGAGGAAGATTCGCACGCTCGCGATGATTATAGTAAGAGAGCGAGGCCGCAATAAAATTAGAAGGGCTCAGGGATTTCAACAGCTGGTGGTTATTGCGAATCAGTGATGCATAGTCTTTATAAAAAAACATCGCTATCAGCGCTATTAATGCAACTGAAATAACCAGGCTTATCCCGCGCTGAAGTAATCCCTTCCACACCGGTACCGACTTTTTAAAAGCAGGCCAGAAGGCGAGTGCGGCCATAAAGAAGCCGGTAAAGAAAATGACTAATATCATCTTCGGCGTCAGCAGTGCCAGGCTTTCAGAGGGTGTGGTGTCCACCATATTGGTAATCATTGAACGATCAAGAACGATGCCATAGTGCTGAATAAAGTACTGGGCTATGGCAGCGACAATGATAAACAGCGCAATGGTTATCCTGTCCAGCCAGAAAAAGGAGGCCAGCGTCACCACACTATTTATCACACTAAAAGCGACAATCGGCATGGAAAGGAAAAACAGCATATTGCTTATCCCGTCCGGCGCGATAAGTGACCAGGCCTGTTTGTAAAAAGCGAAATTGAGGAAAACAGCGATATAAAGTGAGAATAGCAGTATGAACGCGACGCGGGGCAATACGGGCTGACTGACATTAAACCGTGGCATAAAGGTATTCCATAACCTTGCGGAAATAAGCCAATAAACTTCTTTCTGAAATAATCAGCAAGCGTTAATAAAATTTATATGCCAGCAACTCTGAGTTAAGTAGTTGATGACCGTGATAATGTAAATAACTGCTTTAAAACATCTGTTTAATATCGTTAGTAACCAGATGGATTGACGATAGGCTCATTTTCATTCCTGTTAATGTTAAGTAAAAATGAACTTTTTGCTACACTTTGTGCGGTTTATGTAGTTAATTTGTGATGCCGATCACGCCGGTTCGTTTAAGAAAACGCGATTTCAAACCTGACAGGGTCGCGTTGCTTAACGATTGGAGAGCTGCCATGAATGCGGATGTGAACCGGAACGTATAGAGAAAATAGCGTCAGTGCCTGTTTATTCTTTTTCCCCCAGCCCGACAACGACATCTGGATGCCGCCTATTCTGCAGGTGATAAAAGAAGAGGGCGTCAGGGTAGTGATCTATACCGGCTATGGCGAAGGCGCGATCTTTCCGGCATTGTTCCGTGAATTAAAAGAGGCGGATATCATGCTGGAAGGTAATACAGACGAAGGCTATATCTCGCTTGGGACAGGCATTGGCAACATTCGTTGTATCAAAAGTGTCGCGGAAGTCGTAGATGATTTATCCATTGAATAAACCGATCTGAAGTGAAACGAAATCAATAAGAACTCATATTTAACGAAAAGGCGGGCCTGAATAAATATCCTCGTAAGCGGTCAGCTCAGGCCCGTTTTTATAAAAATTAAACTTCCTTACGGCCCAGATATCGCTCTTTCATCAGCGACAGGGCAATGCCGATATCGAGTGCTGGCGAGGGGGGCATGACATTGGCTTTGCCCAGCGACAGCATATCTGCAATATGCGGGTTATCCTGTTTCATCATGAAATCCGCCAGCAGCGTGCCTGCCACGGTCTGCTTTGAAATGCCTGCGCCGTTACAGCCGCCCGCCGTACAGAGAAATTTGTTCAGCATACCCCATTCCGGCGCGCCGTTACGCGTGACGCTGATGGTGCCAGACCAGGTGTGGGTGATCTTCACACTGCCCAGCGTCGGATAGACTTTCTTAAATAAGTGCGCATGCAGCCGGGTCGCCTCATAAGTCCGGGCCGCGTTCACCTGGCCCCTGAGCGCGGGTATGACATGCTGGCGAATTAGGAAACGGCGATCTGAGGTAAAACGGAAGGTCGCTCCGGCAATGGCGTTAACCGGCGTGAGTCCCCAGCTCTGCATCGGGGGCAGGGTAGCCAGTTGTTCGTCCGTCAGCGGCTCGGTTATGCTGGCGAAGGTAGCCATAGCAGCCTGACGCGAAAGCCCCGGACGCAGCTCCGGCGATAGTGCATTGGTAGCCAGCATCACTTTTGGCGTTTTGATCACCCCAAATGGTGTCAGCACTTCAGCCATGCTGCCGTAACGGATCCCCAGCACGGGTGTGTTATCGAAGCGCTGAACATTCTCGGGTAAACACGCGTTCAGGCCGGCAATCAGCTGCGCCGGATTAACCAGCACACAGCCCGGTGTATAAATCCCTTTGCTGTAAAAGCGCGTACCGAGTTTCTGGTACAGCTCCTCGCTGTCTGACATCTGCCACGGCTCGTTCATCAGATCGAGATGGCTGGCATACTCCTTTAAAATAGCGTCGTTACCAGGTTCAGCCTGACAGTGATATTTGCCGACCCGTTCCCAGTCACACTGAAGATGATGCTGAGAAATAACCTGCTCCAGCTGACGAATGCCTTCCTGAAGCAAGTTCCGGTATGCGTTTGCCTTCTTTAATTCAGCAGTTGAACTGCCAATATTATGCGGCAGGCCGATAACGAAGCCGGAATTCCGTGCCGATGCGCTTTGCTGTGTGCTATGAGCCTCGACGATAATAATTTTCAGGTTCGGATTGATTTCCGCCAGGCGGCGCGCAAAGGCGACGCCTGCAAATCCTGCCCCGACGATGACCCAGTCTGCAGTGATATCGCCCTGCAACGCTGGCTGTGGCGAAAAACTGTACTTACCTGCAGGCCAGCCCGGTTGGTTATGATTGAATGGTATTGATGCGTAGCGCAATTCCCTGTGCCTTATATAAAAAATAAAGCAATTTTATAGGGGAAAGCGGGATGCCTGTGCCAGCGGTAATCTGACTAATCTTGATTTCAGACAAGTAAAATAAAGGGTTTTGTTCTGCACAACCTGATGCGCGCGGATTTGCGGAGGAAAGAGGATTACGCACCCACAAAGTTTTATGTTTTGCTATTCAGGAGCGATAAAGCACGCTGTTAATTTCAGCCACCACCTGCAGCGTTGCCTCTTCAATGCTCCCTTCATTGCGGCATAAAAACCAGCCGTTATTCGCAACTTCCTGCTCAAACGCGCGGGTGCAGGCGATATGTTCTTCAAGGCGGTGAATTACCGTACTTCCCAGGCCACGTGTTCGTGCTGCGGCTCTTTCCCAGGATACCTTGGGCGCTGTGACCACCCCGACATGCAGATCTGGGGCGCGGACGTTGTGCTCACGGTTTAGCTGCAGAATCTCTGTAAAAGGAACCATCCGGCGAAACGCGGCATCCGATGGATACCAGCGATCCATCAGGATAACGCTGTCCTGCGGCTGTTTAGCCAGTACGTTCTGTGAAATCCAGGCGCGGCTGACAGCAAAGCGCTGACAGATTTCCCATTCCACATCTGCCGAGGGATCTCTGGCGAGCCGGTTAACCAGAGCCATGGATTCCGACCTGAAAGGATCGCTCTTTTTCTCGCTGAGTCGGATCACTTTCATATTGTCTGCCCTCAGCACTTGCGTAATGGCCTCCAGCAGCGTGGTTTTACCGGCTCCCTTGGGGCCATCCAGAGAAACAAACAGCTGACGACTCATGCCCGGAGTGAAGAGGGAGTCAGGATTGCAGTGAAAGGTACATTCGCCAAAAGCATGTTATTTCCTGGTGTGATAAGCGGGTATTTTCCTGAGCCATCGGCCCTGGTTGCGAGAACAGAATCGAGGAGTATTCACAGACAATAATGGAACGGCTCTGCCTGGCAGGCTTTATCATCATCTTTGCGTGTTCATGAATTAAAACCTGCGTCCTGTATAGTTTACGGGAACAGTCAGGTAAACGAAAAGACCCTGATCTAGTCTGCTGACGGAGGGTTTGAGAGAAAAACGGACCTGAATCTATGCGGCTATAAGTAAGCTCACACAGATGCAGGCCAAAAATCGTTTCTGACAGGGAATCGCATCGCTTCAGTTAACGCGTAACGGGTAACATTTTGTCCAGTTGTAGTTGATCTTTGCCAGCGTCAGTTCTCCGGCGACCTCCCCAAAATCAACGGTCTGACGTTCCAGAAAATAGTGACGTAAGGTTGCGGGTAAAAAAGCCGCGTTGTAACGCAGCAGGGTGCTGTGCCAGAAGGGGGCCGGTAATGAGCTGCCCGAATGACGCATCATCAGCTCTTTTTTCCAGTCAGAGTCGAGCACCTTTTCGCAGAATGACTGACGCATGGCTATGGCAGGACTTTCAGGGATCCCTGCGAGTAATAACTGACCGGGCAACGCAACGAGCCGGAGATCCCTGATAACGATTTTCTTCGCCTCAAATCCGGTCCAGATAGCCGTCAGCTGATCCACTTTTTCGGGCAACGGCGCGTTTTCGTGAAAGAGCGGCAGGGTCAGAGGTAAAAAGGTAAAATGAAAACCGTCCACTGGCAGAATATCGGCTAGCGGATCATCTCGGGTGAGTTGCCGCAGTTCACGCAGCAGACGTGAGACATCAGAGGATACAAACGGCTGTATGCCTGCTGCGAGAGCGAGTTTTACCGGATCGTAGTAGTTTCCTTGCCTGATAGCGCCAATGCCTGCATTTTCCCTCCACATCGCAACGGTATTCTCATTTGCAGAACGGTAAATGCTGTGCAGATTCATCGATTCCATATCAGACCTTTTGCCATTTAAATCTGTTTGTCGCTAAGGATATTTCTGACAGACATTTCAGGCTACCTGATTAATCTTTGAGTGATCATTCGGACATTAAAAAAATGTGAAAGGTTAATCCAGTGCGGATCTCATCAGAGATGTCTCTGTGGCTCATCGCGCACGTTTAACAAGGTGCTAAACCTTATAGCGGACAGTGGCAATTTTTGCAGACTGGTGGGTAATCTGACGCAAAAAGGCATTCGAATCACATTGCAGTATCAGCTTTTAACACGCCAGAATTTCTCTGGTAGCCAGGTGTACATAGTAAATGGCTGGACAGCCATTATGGTGACTCGGGGCAGAGGCCGGTTTTCTGTCAGAGGAATCGACAGGGCTGACGCACGAGCCGGAACGCTGGATGGTACCGAATAAGCTGCCATTGCTCAGGCTGACACAATACGGTGTTTTTTAAGGAGGTTTGGCATTCCTGTGCTGGCAACTCCATCATCTTTTACAGTTCAGGCCCTGAAGCACGACGTATCAGCATTGCTGTGGTGTCTGTTTAGTCTGCAGGCATGAGGCCGCCGGAGTAATCAACCTCCGGCAGACCGCGTTAGCAGCATACGGATAATTACTTAGATGCCCTGGCTCCGCTCATCCCGGGAGAACCATCATGTCCTCCCTGACTCCCGCCGCTGCCACCCTGACCGCCGACGCCGCCTGGACCCGCATCGCCGCCGTTTCCGCCATTACCTGATCCGTCACCATTACCTCCGTTTCCGCCATTACCGCCGTTTTCACCCCCATTACCACCGTCGCCGCCATCTCCGTTGCTGCCAGAACCCGCATTCCCTCCGTCTCCCCCGTTTCCATCACCGCCACCGTCACCACCGTCGCCACCATCACCGTCTGCCCATGCCGCAGTGCTGAATATTCCTGCCGCCAGAGAGGACGTTACAGTGAATACGACAATGAAAGGTCTCAGTAATGCTGAGGTGAGAATAATGAGGTATACAACTTTCCTGAGAAGGTTTTTCATATCCTCTCCTGCGTTAAGAATTATATGCCGCCGTCACCACCACTATCACCTCCACTGCCATCACCGCCATCACCGCCGGGTGAATTATTCCCGCTTCCTCCGTTGCCACCATTCCCTCCATCGGCTCCGTTTGTGCCTCCATTTCCGCCATCTGAGTTGGAACCCGTGCCAGCGTTAACGCCGTTACCACCATTTCCGCCGTTTTCACCCGGACCACCGTCACCACCGTTTCCACCATTCGAAATCAGTGAAAAAGAAGCAGAAAATGGGCTCGGGTATGCCGGAGTTGCATAACTGTAATGTGTTAAAACCACCAGCAGCAGAGTGGAGCACCGTAGTAAGGTTCCGATTCGTTTACAGATGTTGTGACTGGTCATTGTTACCTCCATCACCGCCAGCCCCGCCGGGGGCGTTATCTGTTGATCCGCCATCACCACCGTTTCCGCCATTGGCGCTACCGGGTGTACTTTTATGATGTTTATGGTGCTTGTGACGGGTTTCAGTCCCGGCGCCTGCACCGTTCCCCCCATTTCCGCCGTTACCACCTGAAGCAGAACCGTTACCGCCATTACCTCCGTTCAGACAACCGGTGCCTGGTACGCCATTTTTACCATTTTCTCCGTTGGGTGAAGTGGCGTTCCCATTCTGTCCGTTCTGACTTTCACAGTCAGACAGCTGGATAGCGCCCTGCGGCAATGTCTGACTGAAGACTGGAAGGGAAAAAAGAAGTCCTGCCGAAAGCGGCATGAGAATCAGAGTGTTGAGCAGCTTTGACATAAAAGTTCCATCCTTTAATTAATGGCCGCCTTCCGGAGGCGACCATTTTTAGTAAGATTTAACAGCCTGATTACGCACCACCGTCACCACCGTCACCACCGCCGTCACCGTCACCGGAACCATTGCCGTTAGCTGAGCCGTTGCCAGTGCCGTTACCATTACCGCTGTCGTTCCCGTTACCGCTGCCGCTGTTATTACCGCCATCTCCGCCCGGGCCACCTGGAGAATTGGCTCCAGAGCCGCCGTTCCCGCCGTCACCACCATTAGCATCGCCAATAAGTACGAAGGGATAGGAGGGGTGGTCAGTTAGCGGTTCGTTCATTAACGGTGCGGCGACAGAAATTCGCGCCGCAGAGAGAACAAAAAGGCCTAAAGCAAGAGTGAGTTTTTTATGTCTCATAATCCATCCTTAAAGGTAAGAAATACATGAGATAATCGCGGCCCATTCCGTAAGTAATGAGCCATTTGATTAAAGATAAATTCATTAAAAATTAAAATCACAGGAGTGTAATGAAACGTATATCGATGTCTTAGGATATTTTTGTTTGAATTTTAGTGGAGACATCGGAGGTGTTAATTATTCGTTAACTCATTGATTGTGTATAAAATTTGAGGCTAATAATTAATCTGCTAATGGTTTGCTTTTTTCATGAAAATACACACATTACATTATTATTAAAGTGGTTTTTCTATTAATAAACAAAAAGTGGCTTATATAAATTTAAGAAAAAGGCGAAAATGTCATTTCTGTATGATTATGCTGAACATTAAAAGGGATGTTCTGATGGATAATATTTAACGAATGGCGCTTTGTAAGAGTATTGCCCGTTTTTCAGCTGAGGCTATGATGGGTTAAGCGATTAAACGAGCCACAACGCTGGCCAAAACCTGCGAAGGCATCGTGATGCGCTGCTACAGAAATCCTTTCTGTAAGAATATTTAGTCCGGCTGTCAGTCTGATCTGTGCACATCAGCTTGCGTCTTGCATAGCTAAGGCTGAATGACCTTCCCCTGCTCATCAAGCAGATCTGTCAGGAGAGCTGTGCCATCATCTCCCACGCGGAATGCCCCGTAGCGTGCCTGCGCGAAACGCTCGCCATGACCTTCCTGAAAGAAATAAGCGTTGGTGCCGACGGTCAGCGAGCCGGAGTGTTGATGGTATTTCACCCGTAGCTGATTCGTCTGTAGCGGCTCACCCTGATCAAACCGGGCCTGAGTTGCATGACGCTGCGCATCGAGATCCACAATCAGGGTCCTGCTGGTGGGCAGGCATGGCGATGACCGGGTCGCGCCGCAGGCCACCGCCTGTTGATACAGCGTCTGCTCCAGCGGCCGGGTGAGGGCATAATTCAGGGCCATGTAATCACCCTGCATCAGGGATCGCGGGTCAACCGGCGCAAGGGGTAAAATCATGACCGCGCCCTGTTTCAGCAACTGCTCTTTTTGCCAGATGCTGACATTAACGGTCACCAGCGCCAGCGCTATCACCGCGCCTGCCAGCCATCGGCTCTTTTTACGCATTCTCACTCGCACCTCCGGTTTGTGCGGGTAACACTTTTGTGACGCCCCACGCCAGCCCCAGCAAAACCAGACCGCCAGCCAGCAGCAACAGCGCTTTATGCAGCAGTATCACTTCCAGGAAGTAATACCAGCCAATGACATAGAGCACCAAGAACCCGCTACTGACCACCAGCAATCCCGGACTTCCCAGATAACGCGCCATCAGAATCAACCATAAGCCCAGCCCGATACCTGGGGCGTAAAGGGCGGCAGCCCCGCAGATAACGGCGGCGGGCAGTGTGATTATCGAAAATAGTGGCTGACCGCTTCTTTTCTGACTGAGCGCACTCAGCACTAAACCTGCCGCAATACCGGTGCCTGTCGCAGACTGAAGCATAGAAAACTGCGCAGAAGACCAGAAGATATCCATGAGAACCGCCGCGTTTATTCCGAGGAAACTCAGCAGCATCAGACCTGCCGGGATGCCATACAGGAGGGGATGTACGGCGTCAGCACAGGATTCTGCCAGTAATTCCAGCTGATGGCTGACAATCCACAGCCACAAAAACATCACCGCCGCCACCAGCAGGGAAACAGCAACGCGGCCTGCCGTTGGCGACAGGTAGTGCAGGGAAAGTAAATAGCCCGCCAGCACCAGAAAAAAAGTCAGGGCAGTGATGGCCATAAAGCGGTAAGTGCGGTCCGGCATCGCCACCGCCATCGCCGTAAGAATCGGTAATGCGCACAGTGAGCTCAGCATCATAAAGCTGACGTCATTGCTCTGGATTTGTAACACAACGCCGAAAACCAGACCGCACGTCGCCGCAATGGCCCATGCCAGCCCGAGGTGATACTTACCGTCACGATCGCTGCGTAACAGGCCGCGGGCAATCACGGCGAGAACCAGTGAGGGCAGGATAAAGGTGACAGCATTCTGGTCATCGAGCAGGTCAGTGGAATAGAGCACCAGCGCCATCAGTAACAGAGTGATGATCGCGGCGACCCAGCCTCCGACGCTCAGCGCCAGCCTCAGATACCAGGGCAGGTCCGACGCGTGACCACGTTGCTGAATCTCCGTGATCTGTGCGTCGCTCAGCAGGCACTGCTGACGAAGGGCGTCTGTCAGTAAGGTCAGTCTGGCCGGAGCCAGATCGATCGGCCCCTTTTCAGCCAGTCTGCGCTGCCACTTCAGCAGGATCGAACCATTTGCCGCTACCCAGAAAATCATCAGGACGCCGGTCAGATACAGGTCACCCGTAACATAGGCCACCAGGAATAACTGCATGATCAGCGCGCAGCCCACAACCGTCAGGCTGGCGATGCCCAGCGTCAGCATGCAGAGATCCACATGGTGATAACGGTACAGGTAATAGCCTGCCAGCAGGGTGACCACCCAGCCGCCCGTCACTAACGTAAAGTGGTTAGCTCCGTGCCAGTCAGAGATATTTCCGGTCACGATGGTGGTCAGTAGCAGCAGTAAAAATCCGGCCATGACGCGTGAGAACCAGCGGCTTGCCAGCCAGCTCTCAGGGTGTTGCATTATTGCCCGCCAGGCCAGAACTTCCCTGATAATCAGGCAGGCTGCCAGCAGCGCCAGATAGCCGTGCAGTACTGTCGTCGGGAGCCAGAAGAAGCTGTCAGACACGGCAAGGTCCAGCAGTGACGTCGGCAATGTGGCGGTGTAATAGAGCTGGAACGCCAGGTTAGCGACCAGCCAGCTGCAAAACCACAGGCTGTTTTGCCGGGCAATCAGCGCCAGCGGCAGAAGAACGCATAACCAGGCCCGGAAGAGCTCCCAGCTATCCGCACCCGTCTGATAAATCTGCCCATAAAGCGCAAAGAGCGCACCGAAACTTAATCCTGCTGCCAGCAATGCACTGCGTGCCAGCGTGCTGTACCAGCGCCACCAGACCACTGCCGCCAGCGCGACGATCAGCAGTTCGGCCAGGGCAAATTTCGCCATCTTCGGCATCCAGGCCCAGTTCCAGGCAATAAAAAACACCGACCCGGCAACCAGTGACAGCAATCCCAGCCAGCAAAGTACCGGGATAAGAAACTGACGCCACTGTGAATCGGAGGGTCTGATACCACATAAAGCAAAGATGCGCTGGCAGGTCTCCGGGCTCAGGATTCCTGCTTTGACCAGATGCCCGATTTGACGGCAAAGATATGCTGCCGTTCGTGATGGCATCCCGGTTATCTTATCGGCCGTACTCTCCCTCATACTTTCCCTGCCTCTGTTTGCGGTGTGACTTTGATGATGACGTTAACCACGGTTCTTCCCTGTGATGGCGCTTTGATGAGCGGCAGATAATTTTGCTGAACAAATGTAAACATCTTTTCCGGGATATAACAGCGTAAATCAAAGGCGGGGAGTGAACGCTGCGCGATCTGTCGCATTGTTATGTTCTGGAGCATCGTTAACCAGAAGTACCTCCGATTACCGATGCCCTTACACGGACCATTTTTTCTGAACAGACAGTTTCATCCCTGTTATCTCCCGGGAAAATAATCACTCTGTTAACCGCCAATGTTTCCCGTTGATTTCATTTTTCTGTCATTTTTGTTCTTTAGGCTCGTGTCTTTCCTTAACGGATATAAAAATATGAAAATAAAAGCGATTTCTCTGGTTGTCGGTTGCGCACTCTCTTTGTCAACATTAGCGGCACAGCCGAAGGTCGAACGCTACATCGTCAGTTTCCCCGAAGGAACGCGCGTGAGTTACAACGGTGCCTTCGCCAGCGCATTTCCTCAGGGTCTGCCGGTGGGTATCGGCTCCGGTTTGCTGTTTACCGGTAAGAAGGGAGATGCGCTGACCTTTGTTACCGTCACCGATCGCGGCCCCAATGCCGACTCGCCTGATGTGGGTAAGAAAGAGGCAAAAATTTTCGTCACGCCGGACTTCGCCCCGCTGCTGATGAATATTCGGGTGCAGAACGGCAAAGCCGAGGCCACAGATGCCCGACCGTTGCATGACGATAAGGGCAACGTTAACGGATTGCCGTTGCAGGATGGCGTCATCGGATCAACCAATGAGGTCGCGCTAAGCGATACGCTGAAAGCGCTGCAGGGCGATAACCGTGGTCTGGATACGGAAGGCATTACGCCGGATGGCAAGGGCGGATACTGGCTATGTGATGAGTATGGTCCGTTCCTGATTAACGTAGATGAGCGCGGTAAAATCCTGGCGATTCACGGGCCGCAGGCCGCCGAAGGAGAGAAATCCATCGCGGGCGGTCTGCCGAACATACTGAAATGGCGTCAGCCAAACCGTGGCTTTGAGGGGATCACCCGCATGCCCGATGGGCGTATCATCGCCGCGGTGCAGAGCACGCTGGATATCGACGGTAAAAGTAAAAAGCAGGCGCGCTTCACCCGCCTGGTGAGTTTCGATCCGGCGACCGGGAAAACCGCCATGTATGGATATCCGATCGACAGCGAGGCTTACAGTAAAAACAGTGACGCAAAAATTGGCGATATCGTGGCGATCGACAATCAGCATATCCTGCTGATCGAACAGGGCACCGATAAAAACGATGCGATGCGCAACCTTGTTTATAAGGTGGATCTCAGCCCCGCTACCGAGCTTTCAGCATATGATAAGCCAGGTGAATATCCGGAGTCTGACGACGAGAAAACGCTGCTGAAACGCGGCATAAAGTTCGCCGCTAAAAAGCTGGTGGTTGATTTACGTCAGCTGGGCTGGCAGCAGGAGAAAGCCGAAGGGCTGGCGCTGATCGACAATAAAACGCTCGCGGTCACTAATGACAATGACTTTGGCGTGAAAGCGGTGATGCAGAATCCGGTTGAAGGTAAGAAGCGTAAGGATTATCGGGTGACAGAGCAGGGGACGCTTATAGTGGATGACAAGCCGGTTGCCACGACGATCGGTCTGAAGCCGCTGAAGAAACCGGAGTCAGACAGTGAGTTGTGGATTATCACGCTGGCGGAATCGCTGAAATAAATGCTTTTCTGATCCGGGGCTTCACCCCTTCAGCCCAGGTGATGAGACACGGCGTAATACATTTGCTCTGACCCGTCGCGCATTGAGCCATGAGAATCCTGAGTGGAAAAGTACAGGCGCTACCGGGCGCCGCTTCGCATTGGCGCGTATTCAGCAAGCTGGATGTTAGCTGAAGTGAGTTGCTGACAGCGGCTATGCCGGCAGAGGTCCGAAGGCGCGATATGAATCCACCAGTGAATCGAAAAGCGAGATATCAGAGCGACTTCTGGCAATAAGCTGGGCACCGGCAATGGCCGTGAAAATTGCACGTGCTCTGGATTCACTCTCATCTGATTCGCACACGTTCGCCGCCACCAGAAGTCTGTTCAGCCATGCAATGTTGACATCAGCAAACTTCTGAATCTCTTCGCTCATCTCAGGGGGTAAGGTATCTTTTTCCGCACCCATAAAACTGCCCAGGCAGAGACGATTGTCGGCCTCCAGCGATCTGCGGAATATTTCAGGAAAGCGATGCAGAGCATCAATCGGAGAGGGACTTTCTGATTCGATTGTTTCCAGCGCGAGTGCGCCGTCCTCCCAGTATCGTCTGGCAACCGCAGTGCCCAGAGCGGCCTTGCCTGGAAAATGGTAATAAATACTCGCCGCTTTAATACCCACTTCCTGGGCGAGGTCGCGGAAATTCAGACCATTGTAACCCTGGGATTGGGCAATTTTTTTGGCCGCCAACAAAATGGCTTCCCTGGCGTTGACGCTCATCTTGATGCCTTTGGTATTGGGATAATCTCTTAAACCGGGAACGCTAATTTACAGCAAACGCTTACCGGGTGACAGGCAGATTGTCAGTAAGCGCAGTGAGTTCAATGCGTCAAGGATGCTCAGGCAGATGTCGCTCCATCAGGATTCAGCAAGCGACATCGACAGCCGACGCTTTCCGGAAAACCGTGCTCACCGGGAAAGTCAGCAGATAACGATCCCGGTGTACCAGCATTTCCAGTAAGAGCGGATTACCGGGCTGGCGAATCCAGCTCAGGAATGCCGCTATTGCCATCGGCGTAGGCTGCCTGGAAAGCGGGACGTTTAGTCCAGCGCTGCCAGTACGCATCTAAGAACTCAAAACGCTCGTCCAGTGGGGTGGCATTGACCGGGAATTTCGAGAAAGCGATCGCGGTTGCCAGCGTAATGTCTGAGAAGGTCGGAGCATCGCCGCCGAGCAGCCATTCGCGACCGTCTGACAGATGACTATTGACCAGAGCGGCATGAGACAACGCTTCCTTACGGCAGTGTTCGCCCCAGGCCTCATTTTTAGTCAGTTCCAGCTTGAAGCCGAGCCCGGTGTGCAACACGTGGAATGCGGTAACGATGCGGTACAGGATATGCACCCACACCCGGTTATCCCACATATTATCCAGACCCTGTTCCAGCGCGGTCTCTCCCATAATCCTGCGCCCCGGATATTCCTGATCAAGATACCGAACGATAGCAGCCGTTTCGGAAATATAACTTCCGTCAGCCAGTTGAAGGGTAGGCGTTTCGCCCCACGGGTTCATATTCAAATGACGCCAGCCACGCTGTTCTCCTCCAGGAGACATGTCATAGATGGTCTCGGCAAACTGGTCAGCGATGCCCTTTTCATGCATGAACAGACGCAGACGCTGTGGGTTCGGAAAGGCAGAAGGCGAGGTGAAAAGCTGAAGTTTAGCGGTCATGGTCTATCCTGTGGGTTGGTGGCTGAGTTGCCTAACAATCGTTAGGTAGATAAATCTTAGCTGCAAGATCAACCCACGTCAATGTCTACCTAACATTTGTTAGGTAAATATTCTGGCAGTCCATCTGGTCGGTACAACATCTCAACGCAGGCTGAGCTGAAGGTGGGAAGAGGATGACGCAGGAGGGTTGAACGAATGCAGATGACGTGCGTGGAGCGATGCAAACAGGTATTCAGGTGCAGTGCTATTCCGCAAAGGCCATGGAGTGGGGTGGTCGCAGTCAGGTCTGCCCATGTAGCCGACAGGTGTCGGCATCTTAACGGGTTACCAAAACAGGCGGCCGCTACGAGCGGACGTTTAATCACGCATCTGCTTTCAGCAAGAACGCCGGATTACCCTGATATTTATTGTCAGTGCTATCCGGGTCTCGTTCGTTCGGTTTACATTCCCAGACTGGCCAGCAGGTCGTCTACATCATCCTGACTGGCAGGGGTTTCTGATGAGGAAGCGGGTTTAGACGGCGCACTGGCCGTGCCATGTGAGCCGGTGTTATCACGGATAACCTGTATCAGCTGTTGCTCAGCCTGATTCAGCACGGCCATCATCGCCTGGACTATCTGTCCGGTGAGATCCTGGAATCCCTGTGACATCATAATTGCGTGCAACTGCTGTTGTGTCAGACCCGTGATACGAGGGACTTCATCCAGCAAGGCCGCGGTATCCACAGCTAATGCCTGAGCCAGCTCTTTGTCCGCCGGATTCCCGGAAGCGGCATCCCAGCGTTGTGTGAGTTTCTGCGCTTTTTCGCCCAGTTCGGTTTGCAGAGGCTGCGTGATCTCTACGCTGTTGATGACGCCCTCTGCGGCTTCGCGGGTCATTGTGACCACATAACCCAGCCTTTCACGGGCGTTCGGGATACTTCCCGCCACATCGGCAATGGTTTTATCAAGGCCCAGCTGTTGCAGACTGTCGCGAAGCTGCCGCAGGATGTAGCCAGCACGTGCCGTAATCTCGGTAATTTCCTGCTGCTTACTATGGGTGTCGGATGGTGACATGGATGCTGTTTCCTGCGTACGAAGTTTCGATACCTGAGGTTATCGGCAGCGTCCGGCGGTTTATTAAATTTACTATGATTTTTCCCTCAGAACAGACGTATCAGAATGTTAAGAAGATGCCTCGGTGCGGATGTTGTCAGGTCTGGAAAGGGAAAATGTGGCTGAATATCCGTGTTCACACCACGGGCTTTTTTGCCTGAAGCATGATGCCAGCGGTTACGTTTGCTTTGATCGGGAAGCGGACTTTAGTAGTGGTTCTACAGCAGAGGGCTTTACCGTCAGCGAAATCGCTTATTGAATAACAGAGGATATGCCAGCTACGCCATTAATAAGGTGCTTTTGATAGCCGGTGCTCTGATTTAAAGCGGAAAGTGGCGTGTCAGGTAAATATTCATTGCTGCTGTGAACGGTATACTAACTGTTGAGAAAAACGGCGAGAGGTTGTAATCAAATGCTGACGTATATCACGATGGGAACAAATGACCTTCAGCGATCCGAGGACTTTTATGACGCTATTTTTAACGTCCTCGGCTATTCGCGACAGCCAGCCTGGACAGAGGGCTGGGCAATGTGGGGAGAAGACAATAATCCGGATGAGGGGTTCAGCTTTTGTATTTGCCCTCCCTTTGATGGACATACAGCGACGGCTGGAAACGGAACCATGTTCGCATTCAGTGCAGATAACGCGGAGCTTGTCAGACGCTTTCATGCAGCCGGCCTTCTTGCGGGTGGAGAGAATGCAGGCGCTCCAGGCACCCGAACCTTATACGGCCCCGACTTTTATGTTGCCTACCTGCGCGATCCTGACGGGCATAAGCTGGCATGCGTTTGTCGGAGTTATTCTCCTGAAGCAGATAACTACACAGTCGAAGAATAGTTACCCCATTAATAAAATTTCACGATTTTCAGCGGTGACAACTCAGCCTTGAATTCCAGCGTTTCCGGCGAAAAATCTCAATTAAGTTCACGGCTGGCGCAGTGCGATTCTGGCACAAAGCGGACATACCAGCAGGGTGAAGTCTGCTGAAGGATAAAAGGGGACATAACATCCCACAATGAACTCATTCCTTATCGTTCTGACTCAGCCTGGGCCAGACGTAAATGATGCGCTATAAAGTTTGCTTTGAGCGCGCTGTAACGATGCGCATCGTTCCTGCTGAGTCGTACTGCCGAGTGTTTCAGCTCAGCATACATCCCTGCGATGTGAGTGTTTTTTCGTAAGTAATCGCGGAAAAGAAGATGTCTTGGTACCTGCATATCGCCACTGGCAAATGCATGCACCTGATGGCTACGCTGATCGCCACCCTTAATGAAATATCTGCGCCCTGAAATCCCGTTCTCACCGCGGATAACATAACCGGCGTGGGCCATTTCACAATTATATCTGTCCAGTTCATGGATGTCTGAGACTTCCAGCAGTATATCGATAATGGGCTTTGCTGAGAGACCAGGCACGGATGTGCTGCCAATGTGATGGATATCTTTAGCCACGCCACCAAGCAATGTCTTTATCAGTAACCTTTCCGCTTCAAACATCTCAGGCCATTTATCATCGTATGGCACAACTATAACCGTCCGCATAAACACATCTCCTCAGCCCTGAGTATGCAGCACACCCGTGAACCTCTGTGCCTGCCGCCAGCGTTCTCTGGTGAAAAAACAGAGTCCACTGGCCTTCATCTTAACAAATCCAGTAAGAGGAACGTAATGAAGAATGGCTGCCATTAGCGTAAAACGTCCGATAGCTTCGCCTGTCACCATGAAGGCTGCACTCAGGCAATCTGAGCTTTTCCAGAATCATTCTGCTTAAATTCATAGCAAAACGCGATGCACTTACTTAACGTTTTCTTTGAATTTTTGAATTTCATCTGTGCCTGCTGTTTAGCTCAAGCACGTTAAATGTCCGCTTCTGGCACAAAGCGGACATTCAGCCTGGCTAATTTCTCATTCCTCAAAATGCACGAGAATGGCGGGTAATACGCAGTAATCTCCTGAATGTCGCTTTAGCGACATGGAGGCGCCAGTTGTAGCTGAGGGTAAAACTGATGCTAAAGGGCGCCGTACGCCCGGCGTAGCCGGTTACAGACTCATAAATCCTGCCATTCCATCCCCTTTTCTGAACAGCCTAAACCGGTTTTCAGCAATGAATTAGGTTAGGTAACCCCTTTTAACCCCGGTGAGCGGACTTTACGGCGCTTGCGACGTGAAGGGCGTCATTTCCGGGGCCTTAGTAGCGGCAGCTTGCTGCTGACGCTTAGGGGGGTGTTCATCAAAACTTGTAGCGATAGTTGCGGAATTTAACACGGTAGCTTGTATATAAGATTATGTGGTGAGTAGCTACCATCACACGAAGCAGAGTGAGCCCGTCCTTGTCCTTAAGGTCATTACCACACTGAACCTTGCTTAGCAGCATCAGGCCCTCCGCTTCACCTTTCACGCCAGCACATCAGGTTGAACGGTTACCTATGGTGGCTTAGATTGAAACGCCGCCGTCGATGATGATTTCTGAACCCACGGTCCAGGCAGACTCATCAGAGGCGAAATAAAGCACCGCTTGCGCTACTTCCTGAGGCTTACCAAAACGACCTGCAGGAATGGTTGCAATGATATCTTTCATCACCTGATCATGATATTCCACCGGAATCCCCGCCTTATCATAAAGCGGTGTATCAACCGGGCCGGGGCTCACGGCGTTGATACGAATCCCACGGGGAAGCAACTCGTTAGATAGTGTTTTCGACATGTTAAGCAATGCTGCTTTCGTTGAGCCGTAAACTGAAGAATTTACGGGCCCTGTATGAGCATTTACAGATGTATTAAAGATCACTGATGCAGAGCTGGCGAAAATGGGCAGCAGAGACTGCATCAGGAAATAAGGACCTTTGACGTTGATATCATAAATTCGGTCGAACAGTTCCTCTGTCCATCGTTCAATTGGCATGTACATTGATATGCCTGCATTCAGGAAAGCGATATCCAACTCACCAAAGTGTTCCTTTATAGTGTGAGCTAGCGCTTTTTGCGCATTTACATCAGCGGAATCCGCGCTTACAACCAAAACTTCATAACCCAGTTCTGCTTTCGCCTTTGCAATTGAATCCGGATTAATCCCGGTAACAATAACGCGTGCACCTTCTGCAACAAACAGCTTCGCAGTTTCAAGACCAATACCACTTGTTCCACCTGTAATCAGTGCACGCTTGCCTTGTAATCTGGACATCTGAAAATCTCCTGCTGGATTTAAAACGGATCGACGAACGACCGACAGGAAGACAATATATGCTTATGCAAATTGAGTGATAAGATTGTATATTTGAATATATTTCATGCTTTAAACGCATAAATGAGCAATTGAATGGATAAATTACTTTTGATGACATGTTTTGTCCGTACCGTTGAAACGGGCAGCTTTTCCGCAGCTGGCAGAGATTTAGGTTTAGGGCAACCGAATATTAGCCGTCATGTAGCAACTCTCGAAGAACATTTGCAGACCAGATTACTTCACAGATCGACCCGCAAGCTCTCATTAACGCCTGAAGGCGAACGTTATTATCTGGAAGCAAGGCGGATTCTTGAGGCTGTCGAAGAGTCAGAGTCCTCTTTCAGAGAAAATGTCAGACCAACAGGGCTGCTACGCGTTGCCTGCCCCACAGCACTGGCTCATACATTCTTAGTTCCGCACATCCCGGATTTTTTAGAGCGGAACCCTGAACTGGCACTGGACCTGCAGATTAATGACCGCTATATCAATCTCGTTGATGAAGGGGCTGAGCTGGCCATACGGATTGGCCACCTGGAAGATAGTGCTATGCATGCCCGCAGGCTTGGCATGTTTGAGCGAGTCTGTGTTGCCAGTAATAAGTACCTGACTAAACACGGAACCCCTGATACGCCAGAAGATTTAAAAAAACATGAATGTTTGATCTATACACTGCTGACAACAGGCGCCACCTGGAGATTTCAGGATATCACTGTTCCTGTTTCTGGTCGGCTCAGGGTCAATTCACCTGAAGCAGTACAGAAATTTGTCAATGCGGGAATTGGAATCGCACAGGGACCGGAATGGTTGTTTAAAGAGGGACTGGAAAGTGGCGAATTAAAATTATTGCTAACTGGTTACACTGCGTCGCCCGTTCCTATTCAGGCCGTTTATGTTGCGAATCGACTTTTGCCAAAACGGGCGATTGTATTCATGGATTTTGTTGCAGGAATTTTTGAAAAAAATCATGCCTTCAAGGTTTGCAATCCAGTGAAATGAACATGATATACAGAATATTACTTAATTTTCAGTAATATTGAGTCAACCTCAGGCGGTTTCTCTTAACCCCAACATCGCCTGAAAATAGCCCGATGGCAACCGTTTTTACTATGCTCAGGCAGTTCCCTGCGTCCGCTCCTGGCACAAAGCGAACCGTACACAGGCGAATGTCCGCTATGAGCGAGGAGCGGACGTTGCCTTTGGACGACAAAGGATTATGTCGCCGCTATAAGCAATTATTTATCATATTGGCTTTGTGATGAGTCGTTTTCCATGTCTCGTCTCATAAGATATTCGTCATGAAAAATACCATTAGCGTAAAGCGCAGCAGTATCAGTGGCCCAATTAGTGAAACCATATGACCGATAGAGTGCATATGCGGCACGATTCGTTGTGACGACTGAGAGCTTTACTGTTCTTACTGTTCTTACTGAGCTTGCAGCTTCCAGCGCAGCCTCCATTAGCCCTGATGATAGTCCCGATCCCCTCATCCCGACATGGACATACATCCCCCAGATAGTAGCGACATGATTCAGCTTCGGTGAGGTACTGAAGCTCAAACCAATCAGGCCCTGTATGGCGTTGTGTAGGTCAAATCCACCGAAAACATAATTGGTTTGCAATTTCTCAGTAAAGAATGATGCTGGCTTCTGGCTCCAGTCTTCGTAGGACGCGCCAAAAGCGTCCGGATGAAGGAGCAATGCTTCCAGTCTTACTCTTCTGAAATCTTCTAGATCGCTCTCATTAATGCGACGCACCGTAAATGCTTTCACTTCAGGCCCTCTCCGGTCGTAAATTTTTCACTTCCACTAAGAAATCAACTTAACTGAGTTTTGCACCATGTTTTTATAAATACCATGCCATTAATGTCCGCTTCTGGCACAGGGCTGCTGTTGCAGCCCTCACAAATTAAACTTCGATAGACTCAGATATCTCCAGGGCATCATCCACTTCAATACCGAGATAACGGACTGTACTTTCGAGTTTTTTGTGACCTAACAGTAGCTGGATAACTCGTAGATTCTTCGTTTTTTTATAGATCAGATATGGCTTGGTTCTTCGCATAGAATGCGTACTGTACAGAGTCTCGTCGAGACCCAGCTTATCAATCCATCCATGAAAAATACGGTTATATTGCCTGGCTGAGATATGTCGTGAAGAACCGACGCGGGACTGGAACAGATAGTCGCTACTACGTAGATGAGCCATTTTGATCCACGCTGCTACAGCCTCTCTGGTTCCCTTAGTCAGTTCAAACTGAACGGGGCTTCCCGTTTTTTGCTGCAGCACTGTCGCTCTGCCCGAAACAGAATGCCCATAGGCCACATCAGAAACTTTTAGCTTAACCAGTTCACAGCCCCGAAGTTTACTGTCCAGAGCCATGTTAAACAGAGCTAAATCGCGTACTTTTCCTTCCAGCTCAAGTCTGATACGGATTCCCCAGATATGAGAGATCTGAAGAGGCCGTTTCTGGCCAATAATACGGCCCTTGTTCCAGGGGGATGTTGTCATGCTCAATCTCCTTTGGGTTAGGAGATGTGATTATGGTTGTCCCATATGAGCGAAGAACGGACGTTGCCCGAATTCTGGAGTACTTGCAGTAGGATAAACAGAATTCTCCATCCAGGCATTCTGGAACCAGCCGGTCAACTACAGATACCTTTAATACAGCAGAAATTTTGGTATAAAAAAAACCGCCCTTAAGGCGGCTCAAAGAGGAATACATCAAATCTTGCTTTTATCATAGTCCGGCGGAGCCGCCAGCCTGACCCAAGCCTAAACAGAATTGCAGCAACCGCAAGCGTAAGCGGTAAAAACGTGGTTCTGTCTCAGAGAGCCGCCTCGCGGGATTTAATCAGTCAAAACAACATCTCTGACCGGGCCGGATGCCATAATGTGCTCACAATGCAGCAAGCGTAGCCTTCCCGGCCTGAGAGAAGGCACATTCTTAACCCAGACAAAGAAGCATACTCTCACAGGAAACATCCGTCTCAGGCGAAAAAAAGCCCCCAATGGGGGCAATACCTGCAGTGGCTGAATAATACTGAATTCCCGATGAAGGACATGATAAGTATGGATCGGCTTTTTATATTCGCACTTATGATGGACACAAATTTTTCATATATCTGCCAGTTGTATCATATGTAGCATGAGGCATTACGATTAAGGCAGTAAGTGACTGTGGCGCGTGATATAACAGTAATACGCCGAAAATAATTTTTAGCAGTGAGGAAAAGATGGTTGATGAAATAAATGTCACCGAATCACTTCTGCACGCTGCACATATCCCGGAGCGTGCACAGTCCGATACTGAAAATGACTGGATGGATGAGATGGAGCGCGAGCTGCGGGAGACTGAGAAAAAATGGCCTGTAACAGTAATAAACTGGAAGCTTTGATATTCAGAGCCTGCTGAAAGAACAGGCTCTGTCTTAAAGGCCATTTCAGATGAACAGGCTTCGGGATGAAAAAAATCATGCGATTACGCAAGCCGGTTTATACTGCGAACTGCTAAAAGCTTCATCAGGCAACACGCGGAAAATAAAGCTCACCTTCTTTATCCACAGAATCAGTGCATAACTTCTGTACAACCTGGGTCAAAGATGCGGAGGAGTCATCCCTGACAGTTTCTCCGGCCGGTATACGCTTTCACGCAACCGATGAGGTCATCTGGTGCTGTCGTCTTCCGGCCGGAGCCGGACTACGTCCTTTGGCGTTAATGCTTTTCTTCGTTCAGACCTGCAAGTGTCTGCAGGAACGGCACGGGCTGCTCTGCGGGTTCAGGATTAGCATATTTCTTTAGCCAGCTTCGGGCTTCGGATATGTTGCCAAGCCTTTCATCACAGGATTCATTTGCAGCCATATGTCCCAGCTCAGCGATGAGAGAGATAACATTTATCTCCTTTTCAGCCAGCGCCAGGTGCAGTGCCGCTTCGCCAATAATGACGTGGCCTTTCTCGTCGTCTTGAATTAACACTTTACATCCTCCATTGGCACGTTGCTGATAACCTCATTACTGACTGTAGTCGCCATGGGAAATGTCGCACGGGTAAATAATCCTTAAACGGGCGATGAGGAAGCCTGCACTGCTGATGAAAAGCATCCGTTGATGCCGGTTCGCTGTATCTTTTATCTTCACCCAGGCACATACTGACCAGGCTGATAATGCCCGGTCATGATTCATCTGGCCTGACGATTTAAGAGCTCTGGGGGACAGGCTGACTACAGATAGTACCCGCGAGTGCATAAGGAAAGGAGTTCCAGCAGCAACCAGAGCTCAAATTGTCATGCCGGGTGATGATATACTGGATTTTTATACATGAGAGGGTGGCGGATTGAAAACCAATGCGCACGATTTTTCAGAAGAGGTCCGTGCCCTGATAGGGAGGGTATCAACCGGGCTGCTTTCAGCTGGTGATATTGTCACCCCTGAACGCCTTATTCAGGCTTTATACCACCTCAGTGAACACGCCGGCGATGATGATACCCGTCCCGATTGCCTGGAACTGATTCAGTTCCTGATGAAGAAAATGCACTGAGTTACACAGCCCGTGCGGGATTTTTCAGGCCCATCAGAATTTCGAGACACGTACGCAGCACATCAAGCCTGACGACGTCCGTAGTCGCTTCCATTTCACCGATAAGATAGAAAAGCACCTCTCTGCTTGTCACGCTGCCCGTTCCGGTAAGCAGGGTCCTGACAGCAGCAGAAAAGATTCTTTTCTCCTCTTCATAAATATCATCGATATTTTCAAGAGCGTGAATCAGTTCGTGTCCGTCTGAGTTGAGTATCTGTTGCATCTGAAATTTATAACCTTATCGCTGCAGGTTTAGTTGAACTGCGAGTCTTTGCATGCTTACAAAAGCATAGTCTTTTTTTTAGTGGCGGGTCAGTCTGTCCTGGTCATCGTGCAGAGCCGTGACCTGGCCTTCATCATTATTATCAGCGCCTGAACTGCGCCGCTTTATCTCTGCCCTGACGTCCTGGATAGCCGCTTTCAGTACATTGGCTCTCGATTCATCCTGTTCGCCAGCAAGCCGGGCTTCGAGTTTGGCCAGGATGCCCGTCCACGAAACGGGTGTCTTCTCATCAAGAAGGGCCAGTGCTGCTTCGCCTATGAGCATCTCACCGGGCGTTTTGTTTCTGTTACTTTTCATTACTGCCAGTGCTCTCTCAGTCAGTTTTACCTGTACAGTTTAAAGGCTTTCAGCCCTGCTGCGGGTAGTCTACTCAGAAAATAAAAGGCTTACCAGTTCCTGCAGATGCTGCTCTTCTTCCGGCGAAGAGGCTTTTTCCAGGCGCGCGATAAGGCGAATACAGATGGCCTTACGACTTAGCGTCCGGCCTGAGCGCAGCACCTCAACAACGATGGCACCAAGCGTTTCCTGCTGTGACGGCATTGATGCGCGACTGAAATAGGCAGCAACTTCTTTGTTCAGGTTTCCAGCTGGCATGATCTGTAACATAATGAACTCCGGTTGATTAAGTGCTGAGCAGCATATGCATCTAAAGTTATACAAGACAAATTAATTTGTACAGATTTATTCTCCTGCTCAGAAATCAGGGTACAGGCAGCGCGTTTTTTGCATCTGAAAACCGGACTACCTCCATGTTCGGGCAAAAAAACGCCATCACCGCGGTACAAAGAGGAATATAGTAACTCCTGATTTTATTATGATCAGACGGATCAGCCGGATCTTAAAAATAAAAGAAATGCCCGTGGCAGTAGGCATGAGCGGGAAAAATTGATTCTCAGGCGCGGCAACATAGCTATGCCAGAGTTCCGCCTCCGGAATTTTACGCGTAAAAAGACCGCCATCGTTAGCGGGCTGAATAACAAAGCGTGTTCATATTTTACGGCAGACACGTCAGCTTCAGCATGGGACACGGCACATTCTCAGCATCGAGAATAAGTCCGATTGCAAGACGGGAACGGGCCCATCCAGCAAAAAAAAAGCTCCGCCAGGGGAGGAGGAGCCGAAATATACAGATATACATCAGGATTGTAATACTCATGGGCCTGCAGTGAGGCACACTCTTATTATCGGCTTACCCGGTCCAGACATGATAGCCGCCTGTATCATTTTTTTCTGTACCTGCTCACATGCTGCATTTGCTATAACTGTGCCTGTCCGTACCCTCGTAGGACCTCACCGTGATTCTGATGCATCTGACCAGTTTCCGTCACTGTAAATCTGTGCTTACCATGTAAAATCGTCTTGGTGGGATTTCTGCTGCGTACATTGCTATGCAGTGAGATTTATTCTCCAATTCGTAAATGCATGTATTGGAAACGTCCGCTTCTGGCACAAAGCGGACATGAATCATGTATAAAATCCGTTAAGAGAGAAGTTGATATTAACAATATTTCCTACCTCTTATGAGGTAATTACTAACATCAGTATTGGCTAATTACTGGGTAACAGGTTAGACCTTGTTGCGATTCAACTTAAATATTTTCTTTCTTACGCCTGCTATAAAGTTAATGAATAGTTAACCGATAATGATGATTAAGATGCTTTTAATCTGCATTATTTGTGTTCTTATAATAATTAATTCAGCAGGATGTAAAAAATGAGTAACATTCTTAATAATATTAATCTTACCGCTAAGTTTGCAATTCTCGGCTTGTTTTGCATTGTTCTTTTTTCAGTTCCTACCGTGCTTTTTGTGTCAGAAGGTAATAAATATATTCAGGACAAGCAGAAAGAAGTAACAGGAGTGCCTGCTGAAAACAAAATCCTTGCCCTGTTGAATCTGATACAGCGCCATCGCGCTGAAACAGCCCTCGCTATTGCGCAAAAAAATCCTGCCACCTCATCGCGTCTAAGTGTTAGAGATGACATTGTTACTATCACCGATGCCATCAAGAAAGAGATGGCGCAGACAGAAGGCAGTGCGGGTTTAATCGAAAAAATTAATGGGGTGCGTGCACAGTGGGACGCGCTGCAGCAGGACATTGATGCTTCGAAACTGGATCAAACGGCCAGCCTTGACGCACATGCACAACTCATCCGCAAACTTCTTAACACAAACCGCGACGTGCTGGATTTTTACGGTTTGTCGCTTGATTCAGATATCAGTACGTACCGCCTGATAACCAGCAATTTCTCATCATTGCCTGAGCTTACCGAAAGTCTGGGTAAAATTCGTGCGTTCGGGACTTCACTGCTTGCCAGGAAAGAGGCCGTTAGTGAGGCTGACTCTGTCCGTATGGAGTCATTAATCAGCACGGGTGCCTATAATCTGGATATGTTTGCTCAGGACTCAGAGAAGCTTTTTTCGTCTGATATAGGGCTGAAGCAGAAATTCAGTGCCGATGCAGACGCGGCCGTACAGGAAGCCAAAAATGCCCTGAAAACTGCAGGGGCGTTATTTATTAACCGCAGTATGACGAATCAGAGTCCTCAGGACTATGCCGCACTTTTTACCAGCGCGATTAACAGATTCAGCACCTACGCGATTGCGGGCGGTAATGAACTGAATGATATGCTGAACCAGCAGATTACGGACCACCGGCATGCACAGTATGGTTTGCTGAGCGTTCTTCTCTTTATGGTCCTGCTTTCTGTCTTTTGCGCATTGATCATTATCCGTTCTGTTACACGACCTATCGGTGCCGCGTCAAAGCTTGCGCTTGAAGTAGCAGAAGGCGATCTGACAGCATCTTTTTCCGTGACAGGACGCAATGAAACAGCCGGTCTGCTTAAGGCATTACTGCAGATGAGTCAGCGCCTGACGGTGACGGTAGAAAACATTAAAAGTAATGCTGTCACCATTGCCACCTCATCTGAGGAGATTGCCCGAGGTAACGGCGATCTTTCTGCGAGGACAGAAGAACAGGCTGCATCACTGGCTGAAACAGCCGCCAGTATGGAACAGCTATCTTCGATCATCGGCAACAATGCTGAAAACACCCGCCATGCTGCTGAAATGGCCAGCTCGGCTACCAGCGCGGCATTGCGTGGCGGTCAGGCAATGGAATCAGTGCTGGGTTCCATGGAGAAAATCAGCAGCAGTGCAGGGCAGATTAAGGAAATCATTTCTGTCATAGATGGGATTGCGTTTCAGACGAATATTCTCGCGTTAAACGCGGCTGTTGAAGCTGCCCGGGCCGGTGAGCACGGTAAAGGCTTTGCCGTTGTTGCGGCGGAAGTCAGATCGCTCGCACAGCGCTCGGCTGGCGCGGCGAAAGAAATTAAAGGGCTGATCGAACAGTCTGTGGAGAATGCTGAGCAGGGCATTTCGATGGCCCGGGATGCAGGTGAAAAAGTGAAGGAGAGTATGGATGCGATTGAACAGACAGCACAGCTGGTGAGAGAAATTTCATCTTCTTCAGAAGAGCAAAGTGCAGGCGTATCGCAGATAAATATTGCCGTTACTCAGATGGATCAGGTCACACAGCAGAATGCCGTGCTCGTTGAAGAGTCAGCATCGTCTGCTGATGAACTTGCAAGTCGAGCCGCTTATCTGAGGGAAGCTGTTAGCGTGTTCCGCACAAACGCTGGTTAAAATTTCCGTTAAGTGCTTCTTTTATAAGTCTGTAAACGGCGTGCTGTCAGGAGCATTTCTGAGGTCTGTCATCTCAGTAACAGTATCTCATAAGCCATCCTACAGGATGGCTTAATTCCTTCATTACGTAACTTTGGCACAAAGCGGACATACGTGCTGCAAGGTCCGCTATGAGCGAAAAGCGGGCTTATCTGTACAAGGGTTACCATCCAGAAATGGAAGATCACCCGAAAGTAAAACCCCCATAAACCTTCTAGACAACCTTTTCTCGAGCATTTAGCCTAAATTAAAATTTTTATATATGTCAGGCTACCTCATTATGAAAAATGATATCAGAAACCTCGACCTTAACCTTCTTAAAGCCCTTGATGCGTTACTGGATGAGGGAAGCGTGACTCGGGCTGCACAGCGCCTCTCACTGACGCAGCCTGCCGTCAGTGGCATGCTTATTCGCTTGCGTGATTATTTTGGCGACCCACTCTTTGTTCGCACCAGTCACGGTATGGTCCCCACACTACGGGCCAACGAACTTTCTATGCCGGTAAAACAAATCCTCACCGATATCGCTATTCTGCTGAAAAAAAAGGAATTTGATCCCATTACGGCGGAACTGACTTATACCATCGCCGCAACGGATTATGCACTTAAGGCAGTTGTCGTTCCATTGATGGCTGAGCTAAAACAACGTGCACCATATATTAAAATCGCCGTGCGGCCTGTGGACAATGAGCGAATGTATCAGCAGTTATCCCGGGGTGAAGTTGATCTGGCTTTGGTAACACCGCAAACAACCCCCGAAGACCTGCATGGAAGAGCGCTCTATGAAGAAAATTATGTCTGCGTAGCACGAAGTCATCATCCTCTGGCAGCGAGTTCGGAAATGACTCTCAAAAAATTTTGCAAACAGGAACATATTCTAGTGTCTTTAGAAGGTAACTTCACTGGTGTTACTGATGAAGCACTGGCTAAGCTCAGTCTGACACGACGGGTAGGCATGTCGGTTAATAGTTTTCAGGTGATTCCTGATATATTGCGAGTGACTGATATGATTGCAGTTGTACCTCACCGCATGGTCTTAACTAGCAACGATCTCATCATTCTCCCTTTGCCCCTGAAAGTACCTGGCTTTACCAAGAGCATGGCTTGGCATGAACGCACCCATCGTGACCCAAGTCATCAGTGGGTTCGTGCTTTATGCGCAAAAGTAAGCCAACATCCTGGGCCCTGATATAATTTAACTTATTAAGATTATAAGTAATGACAATTCGTCTTATAACTTCATTGCGCCAATAATCACTGCCAACTTGTTGACGCCGTAACGTCACACACAGTGCAATTAACTATCGCAATTGGGGAAATTTATGAACGCGATTAACTGGCCAGACGGCTTTCTTCCGGGTTTTACCGATAACTTTGTTTCGAATGAAATGATCATCTTAGGTCTGAACGTCAATGATGTTTGGCCGCTCCTGAGTCAGCCATTGCTATGGCCGGAATACTATAAAAATTCCGCCGATGTGCGCTTTTATGACAACAAAGGTCCAGAGCTGGAAAATGGGGTGCGCTTCTACTTCAGTACGTTTGGTTTCCCAGTTGAAGCTCAGGTTGTGGAGTTTGTTCCACCTGCTGAAGGTAAACCTGCTCGTCTGGCATGGCACGGATGGTCCGGTGAAGAAGATACCGCTCAACGACTCGATGTTCATCATGCGTGGCTACTAGAGGATCTTTCCGGTCACAGGGTCCGTATCCTGACGCAGGAAACACAGAACGGAGTTCCGGCAAAAGATCTGGCAAATACCCGCCCGAACCCAATGCTTAATGGTCATCAGGAATGGCTTGACGGCCTGATTCGAGCAGCAAAAAAAATAATTAACCGTTTTCCATAGTCATATCAGTGAGGTTGCACTTCCCAGCAACCTCAAGAATATTTGCCCCTTTGCTATTGCATTTGATCACAGGTAAATCCTGTAACCCCCCTCTAAGTGACGCCGCGCGGCCGTATTTGAATTGTCCGCTTCTGGCACAAAGCGGACGGAGTCAGATAAACGTCCGTTAAGAGCGAGAAGCTGACATTTAATTTTAAGCTGAGTACAGCGATGCCATCAGGCTGGATGCCCGTTCCTGAATTATGGGTCAGAAACCAGGTACCATAAAAAAGCCTGGATAATATCCAGGCTGCAGCTGACAGATATAAAACACTGCGGTAGAGATTACTTAACGGTCACGACGATTTTCCCTACCTGACCATTTGCTTCCATATAACGCTGTGCGTCTGCAATCTCTTCGAGCGGGAACGTCTTATCGATTACCGGTTTCAGCTTACCGATACGTAAACCTTCAGAGACGAAGGATTTTGCGCGTGCCAATTTTTCAGAGTCCATCGTGATTTCAAACAGCTCATATCCACGCAAAGTGAGATGCTTACCGAGAATATCAAATACAGGCACAAGCATGTCACGGCTATCGAGCGCGCCATACTGGAAAAACATGCCCTGCGGCGCCATAACCTGGGTCAGTTTTGCGACATCCGGGCCACCCACGGGATCAAAAACAATATGTGCGCCCGTGCCCTCTGTTGCACTATTAATTTCAGCAACTATATCCCGCTCCGCAGTAGCAATAACAATTGCTGCACCAGCTTTCAGGAGCATCTCGCTTTTTTCAGAGGTACGCGTGAGTGCGATGGGTTTTGCACCCAGCATGTTGGCTATCTGTATGGCAGCCAGGCCCACGCTGCTTGATGCTGCGCGGATCACGACATTCTGACCAGCCTGAAGGTTTCCATATTCAACCAGCGCACCATAAGCGGTGACATACATCATCCAGCTTGCAGCGGCCTCCTCGAAGGAAAGGTTTTCAGGATGCTTCACGACAGCATGCACCGGTGCGTTGACCAGTTCGCCGTACATGCCGTATTCACTAAACATAAATGAAGGTATAACGCTTACCCGATCTCCGCTGGCAAACTCTTCAACATGCTCACCCACGGCCTCAACCATGCCAGCCGCTTCATAACCAAGACGTGCCGGAAATTCCGGCTCAATGACATACTGGCCATTGCGGTACATGATTTCTGCACGGTTAAGACCAATCGCATGTACGCGAATCTGCACTTCATCCGCTGCTGGCGCAGGAACGTTTATATCAAGAACTTCCAGCACTTCCGGACCACCGGTGCGATTAAAGGTAACCATTTTAGACATATTCAGCTCCCGTCAGTTAACGGCACACCTTCAGAATAATACTGAAGGAATGCCGGAATCATTTGTGGCCAATCTACATTGTTATCAGCGCACCAAAAACAGGCTGCAGAGAACTTCAGTATTAATTATCCATTAACAATCAGTCTGCTTCAGTGGCGCTGTGAGGCCAGCACATGACTAAACCAGTCGATAAAGACACGAACTTTTGGAGAAAGGTAGCGCCTGTCCGGATACAAAACTGACACCGGCTTTGACACCGATGGGTATTGCGTCAGAATCTCTTCAAGAGCACCAGAAGCAATATGGGGAGCAACGGCATCAAAGGTCGCCTGGATAATACCCAGCCCAGCCAGTCCACAGGAAAGCAGAATATCGGAGTTATCAACGAGTATGCTGCTTGCAGGACGCAACGAAACAATATTCCCGTTGTTGATAAACTTCCATTCCATGACTTCACGGCTGTGGCCGCTGAAAAAATTAATTGCCCGATGCTTATCCAGATCTGCAAGTGTTTCCGGCCGCTGATGCTGCTGCAGGTAAGAGGGGGCTGCACAGGTAACCATTCTGATGTCACCAAGACGTCTGGATATAAAGCTTGAATCCTGAAGCGACCCCAGGCGGACAAGGCAATCGACGCCTTCTGTAATCAAATCAGTTTTTTTATCCGACGAAACCAGCACAATTTCAATTCCGGGATACAGTGTCTGAAAATGCCCGAGCTGAGGAATCAATATGGCATGTGACAGCGCCAGGGGCATATCAATTCTCAGTCGTCCTCGCGGTGGAAGAGTCGATGAAAAACTGGCCATCATGTCATTAACCTCGGCTAAAACATGCCTGGCATGATGATAAAACTCATCCCCTTCGGCAGTAACGCTCAGCTTCCTCGTTGTGCGATGAATGAGTTTTACACCCAGATCATTCTCTATTTGCTGTATCGCTTTACTCACGGTAGGGCGATGGATCTGAAGTACATTAGCGGCTTTTGTGAAGCTACCTTGCTCAACAACCTGTATAAAAATATTCAGGTATTCAATCATGTTGGTGTGCACGTGTTCACCAGTCATTAAGGTTTTTACACACGCATTGTAAAGTAAACAATCCTGAGGGTATTGATTCTTTTTATGCAGGGATAAACATTCAGGCTGGCAGCATGTTCGGCTGGAGCGAAGAGCGGACCTTGTAGCTTCAGGCCACGGTATAATCAGCTGCTGTATTTATAAATAAAGGTATCGTCAATCACGCCCATGCTGTCCAGTCGATCAGAAGCTAATATGGCTTCAGGTTTGAACCCACATTTTAATGCAACAGACTGACTGCGCACGTTACGTCGGGCAGTGCGAATTTCGATTCTTACAGCGTTAAAATATTCCGAGGCTATTTTTGTAGCCAGCTTGCATGCTTCGGTCATTATGCCTTTGCCCATCGCATCTGTAGCAAGCCAGTAGCCGATCTCGAAATAAGGAATAGCACGATTCCTTATGAATAAGCTTATACAACCTGATAGCTCATCTGACGTTCGATCGATAATTAAAAACTTATATTCTTCTCTGTCATTCAGGAAGTTTTCTGCTGCATCCAGCATATTATCCCTGACCGAAGAAAACGAATGAAAGCCAGGAGACCAGAGTAGAAACTCATGATGAAACGAACTGAATTCATTTAGCTTACGTTGCATTTCTTCTGAGCGACTCAGGTCTGGCGCAGTCAGATAAAAACGGTCGTGCTGCAATAAATAGGCAGGAATTTCATCAATATGCATCTTCACCCTTCCGTTTATACAACCTTTTTATTTACTTAACACACGCCGGAAGAAATTGCATCCGGTTTAGGCAGAACGGGCTAGTGAAAGAATGGATTACTCAATGACAAGCAGGAGCCGTGTACAGCTAAAAGTATTACCGAAAGATTTTAATTCAATGGGCGGGTAACGGGGTCTGCTTCTGGCACAAAGCGAACGTGCCCCCATTTCAATACGATTGCCCCAGGCAAGATAGCGAACCGGCGACACCCTCCCGACTGGCATATCATGCTCATGAGCGCCGCCGATGATGCCCTGAAGACTGTATTAGCCGCCAATCATCATTAGCGCGCCGCCCGAGGCAACCTGGTTATGAATAAACCTAAATCGATCAGGCATACGACCGCTTTTAGCGAGGTGGCAGGGTGCAGCAGTAGCGTATTCGACCCCCTATCCAACAGGATAATGACCGGCGCCGGACTGACCAGGCGCTGTCAGAAGGCAGACTTGTGACGGCACGCGGTCTGGCCTTTAAGCGGAAAGTAAGGCGCGCTTAAATGAGAAAATATGCGCACGTGCGGCTTCGGCTGCACGTTGCGTATCGCCTGATTCCAGCGCCGCAATGATTTCATTATGCTCAGCGATCACTTCATCCATATGCGCCACATTGGAAAGTGTGGTGGCCCAGAAGCGCTGCGCTTGTGCATGAATCACGCTAAGGATATCAGCAAGATGACGATTACCGGCAATCTCAGCCAATACCTGATGAAACTCGCGATCCAGCAGCATCATCTGTTCACGGCTGCGTAACTGGCTCGCCTCATCAATTTGCTGATTAAGATGACGCAGACGCTGAAGCTGCGTATCCGTCACCTTCTGGCTGCCAAGCTCAATACAGAGCGTTTCATTTACCAGCCGTACTTCAATCAACTCCAGCGCGTCATCAATCGATAATGGCGCCACCATTACCCCTTTACGCGGGATAATTTGCAGTAAACCTTCGGTTGCAAGGCGATGAACCGCCTGATTAACCGGTGTACGGCCTATCGCCAGATCGTCCATAACCTGAGCGGTGTTGAGGTATTCGCCAGGTTTGTAACGCAGCGTAATGAGTTTGTGCCTGAAAGCCAGATAGGCTTGTTCATTAAGAGAAAGGCTTTTATCTGCGCTGCCTGGGTTCACATTTTCCGCCACTGATTCACTCATCACCACGTTCCTTTTTTTACCTATGAGACATCTTACACAAAAATCTGGCATGAAAATCGCTAGTTTAAAATTACTGTGAAATTTCACTGTGATTTCAAACCGGAGGTTTTCTTATGCAGTTGCGATTCTCAACGGGCGACAAAGCCGCTACCACACTGAACGTGGACGTTACACATTTCATTATTGCTGGCTGGGCCGGCCGCGACAGGGAAGCCGTGTTGCACCATATCCGTGAATTAGAAGCGCTCGGTGTGCCCGCTCCCGGTGCAGTACCACTTTTTTACCGGGTTGCGGTTAATCAACTCAGCCAGCAATCACAGCTTGAAGTGGTTGGCGAGCATACCTCCGGCGAAGCCGAACCATTCGTCTTCTCGCATCGCGGCGAGTTGTGGGTTTCCCTTACGTCTGATCATACCGACCGACATCTGGAAACCTTCAGCGTTGCGCTCTCTAAGCAGGCGTGTATCAAGCCGGTCGCCAGCGCCGCGTGGCGCATGAGTGACGTTGCCGAACACTGGGATGTGCTTGAACTCAGCTCATGGATTAAAGAGCAGGGCAAATGGGTCATTTATCAGCAGGGCACGCTGGCATCACTGTTGACACCACAGGATTTGCTCGCGCGCTATTTTAATGGCGGTGTCGTGGAAGAGGGCGTTGCTATGTCCTGCGGCACGCTGGGCGCAATTGGCGGCATCCGGCCATCCAGCGAATTCCGCATGGCGCTGCACGATCCGGTGCTTAATCGCACGCTGGAACACGCCTACACCACCGGCGCGCTGCCGGTGGTGGCATAAGGAGACTGCCGATGACCACACTCTGGCAAGCCAGTCAGCAGTTGCAGAGCGGTGATGCTTTGCCCGAAGCATTTACTGAATCCGCGTTGCAGGCCGCGCAAAATCCTGAACAACAGGGCTCATTGGTGTTCACGCAACGCTATGTAGCTTCGGGCAGCGCGGCAAACGCTCGCTGGCAGGCGAAGCAGGCGTTAAGTGCCATTGATGGACTGCCAGTCAGCATTAAAGATCTGTTCGATGTCCAGGGAGAGGTGACCACGGCCGGTTCACGCTTACTGGCCGATGCGCCAGTGGCAGTTGCTAATGCCAGCGTCGTCGATAAGTTGCTGCTGGCGGGCGCCGCAATCGTTGGTAAAACCACTATGACGGAGTTCGCTTTTTCGGGCTTAGGCATCAATCCACATTACGGCACGCCAGTCAATCCGTGGCAGCGCGAGCAGCAGCGTATTCCCGGCGGATCATCCTCTGGCGCGGCCGTTGCGGTTGCTGAGGGCATGTGTCTTGGTGCCGTTGGCACCGATACCGGCGGTTCGGTACGAATCCCTGCTGCACTCTGTGGCCTGACTGGCTTCAAACCCACGGCAGAGCGCATCAACCAGAGGGGAACGTTACCGCTTTCGACCTCACTCGACAGCATCGGCGTCATCGCGGACGACGTGCGCAGCTGCTGGTTGCTGGATAGCGTCATTGCCGATCGGCCGCTGGATTTACAGTTGCTGGATCTGCGTAACGCGCGCTTTGCCGTGCCGCAAACGCGCGTGCTGGATGGTCTGGATCAGCATGTGGCGCAGGCCTGGCAGCATGCCATCACGCTTCTTAAGCAGGCGGGTGCGACAGTTATCGACATCACGTTGCCTGAGCTGGATGAGCTTAACGCTATGAATGCGCGTGGCGGCATCACGGCTTATGAAGCCTGGCAATGGCATAAAAAAACCGTGCAGGCACAACCTGAAGCTTACGATCCCCAGGTGCTGGCGCGCATCCAGCGCGGCAGCCATCTCACCGCGCAGGATGCCACTGAGCTTTATCAGCAGCGTGCTGCCTGGCAACAACGCATCAACGCAGCGCTGAGTGATTTTGATGCGTTACTGATGCCAACTGTTCCGCTTGTCGCACCCACTATCGCGTCACTCAATGATGCGCAGCGCTATATGGAGATTAACGCGATGATGCTGCGCAATCCCAGCATTATCAACATGCTGGACGGCTGTGCTCTTTCTTTACCCTGCCACCAACCGGGTTCTGCTCCGGTTGGCCTGAGCCTTGCTTCGATTCATGGTGATGACGCCAGCCTGATCAGCTGGTCGCTTGCTGTGGAAACTGCCCTTAACCGGAGATCCTGATGATGACTAAACCCCACGGCATGCTGTATGTCGCCACCAACATTGGCGCTGAAGATGAGGCTGACTTTAACCAGTGGTATGACCATGAACATGTAGAGGAGCGGGTAGCGATTACGGGATTTTTGAGCGGTACACGCTATCAGGCAATAAACGCTGAGCGTAAATATCTCGGTTTATATGAAACCGATTCGCTGGAAGCCTTTACCAGCGCCGATTATCACGCCGCATTCACGCACCAGACGGCATGGTCGGTAGAGAATCTGCAAAAAATGGTGAATCCCATGCGCCGGGTGAGCGCAGTAGTGCACAAGCATGGCAAAGGCACGGGCAATCAGTTAGCTGTGTTGACGCTGCAAGCGATCAATGACAGCGCGCTAAGCGCCTGGCAGCAGCAAATAAGCCAGACGCCGGGCTACATCTCATCCAGCGTGCTGATGCCAGACAGCGTCCTGAGTTCGCCATTACCGAAAGAAAGCCAGGATCATCGGAAAATGCAGCCGATGCTGCTGATTCATTGCAGCGATGCACTGTGCTGCGATCGCCTGGCTGCCGCCGCGGCACAGGCATTTGCGGGAGATATACAGCGTTATGCTCTCAACTGGCAGTTAACAAAACAGGAGTTGACCCATGGCTGATACCGATTCTCTGCACCATGCGGCAGTCGCAGTGCGTACCAAATCGAAGACCGGGCGTCTGGCTGCTGCCAGTTCGATTGGCACCGCGCTCGAGTGGTACGATTTTACCGTTTACAACATCATGGCCGCGCTGGTGTTTAACCATGTCTTTTTCCCCAGCTTCGATCCGCTGGTCGGTACCATTCTGGCGTTTTCAACCTATGCGGTAGGCTATATTTCACGTCCGCTAGGGGGCTTCGTGTTCGGCCACCTTGGCGATGTCGCGGGGCGCAAAGCGGTGTTGATCATCACGCTGGTGATTATGGGCGTAACCACGGCGTTAATGGGCTTGCTGCCGGGCTATGCGGTCTGGGGCATCTGGAGCCCGGTTCTGTTAGTCGCACTGCGGTTTGTGCAGGGCATCGCGCTAGGTGGCGAATGGGCAGGGGCCGTGTTGTTATCGATGGAGCATGGCGACGCGAATAAACGCGGGCGTAATGCGTCATTTGCGCAGGTTGGCCCATCCTGCGGCACGCTGATCGGCACTGGTTTTATTACGTTGGTTACGGTGATGATGAGCGCCGATCAGTTTCAGGCGTGGGGCTGGCGCATTCCTTTCCTGCTAAGCCTGGTACTGGTAATTTTTGGCCTGTGGCTGCGTCGCGGTGTGGAAGAGACGCCAACCTTTGTCGCAATGCAGGAACAAGAGAAAACCACGCACACGCCGTTAAAAGAGGTTTTCGTAAACTATCCGAAACAGCTATTGATTGCCGGTGGATCGCGCATTGGCTCGGATGTGCTTTACGCGCTGGTGGTCGTTTTTACGCTGACCTACGTCACCACCGTGCTGCAATTACCGCGTCCGCTGGCGCTAATGGCCACGATGCTCGGCGCAATAGGTAACGCGATTTCGGTGCCGATGTTTGGCGCGCTTTCAGATAAGTGGGGACGACGTCCGGTTTACATTACCGGCGCTCTGCTGGCGGTTGTCTGGTCTTTTCTGTTCTTTGTGTTGCTCGATAGCTCGCATCCGGTGCTGATCGTGCTGGCGGTGATTGGCGGTTTGCTGATCCACGCGATGATGTACGGACCGCAGGCAGCGTTTGTCACTGAGCAGTTCCCTGGTCATGTGCGCTATGCAGGTTCATCCCTGGCATACACCCTGGCGGGAATTGTCGGCGGTGGTTTTGCGCCCCTGATCATCACCACGTTATTTAAAGAGACGGGCAGCACGCTGTGGGTATCTTTGTACGTCAGTTTCGCGCTGGCGATTACGCTATTCGCTTTGTGGAAAGCCAAAGAGACTGCTCATCGTCAGGATTAAGATTTTCATGGCGAAGGATTGCCATTATCTGTTCAGCTCAGCAAAAATATTTATATCTTCGCAAGGGAAACTGGAATTCCGCCCATATTGTCATAGATAAATTCAAGGTCGTATAAATATACCTGACGTAAAAACATGATTTTTTCATCTGTTTAATCACGTAATAACGGGAACGACTGATTGCTGCTTAGAAGTATGCCGCTGGCACAAAGCTGACGTTGTGCAGGCCAGGATCCGCTATGAGCGATGAGCGGACATCAATGTGATGTTAGAAATGATATTTTTAAGAGTAAATCCCCCTGACTGACAGAGTAAAGGTAGTGTTAGTGGCATAGCGCAGTTGCCTGTAAAATTACCGCTTTCATCTTCAGGACTTTATCAATATGACTTCTTCAGGCCCCCATGATTTAAGCGACATTAAACAAAATGACTGGGTTGAACGCTGGTTTTCACCTGCCCTCACGCCATATCTTAGGCTGGCGCGTCTTGATCGCCCGGTTGGCATCTGGCTTGTCTTATTCCCATGCATAGCAGCCCTTTTTCAGGCGTCGCACGGCTGGCCCGGAGCCAGGGAAATGGTAGTTTTCTGCCTGGGCGCTTTTCTGATGAGAAGCGCAGGTTCAACAATCAACGATATTGCTGATCGTAACTTCGATGCACACGTTGAAAGAACCCGCTTCCGGCCGCTTGCAAGCGGGCAGGTTTCAACCCTTCAGGCGGTAATTTTCTTTGTTGTTCAGCTGCTATGCGCTGCTGGCCTGCTCTATTTTCTCACCCCTTTTACCCGCCTGATGGCGCTGGCAGTCGTGCCGCTTGTCATCCTTTACCCGTTCTGTAAGCGGTTTACGTACTGGCCTCAGGCTGTCCTGGGTGCCGCGTTTAACTGGGGAATGCTGATGGCATGGGCGGAAATAAATGGTGCCGTCCCGCCGAATGCCGTTCTGATATGGCTAGGGGCGGTTGCCTGGCAGATTGGCTATGACACCGTTTACGCCTACGTAGATGCAAGAGATGATGTGCGGATTGGTATTAAATCAACGGCGCTCCTTTTCGGGGAACGCGGAAAGGCCAGCATTGGGCTGTTTTACGCCGCAGCGGTAGTATTGTGGTCATATGGCGGCCTGCTTAGCAGCATGAAAACTCCTTACTATGTTGCTATGGCTGTCATTGCCATGCACATGTCATGGCAGGTCTGGCGCCTCGATTTACAGAAGCCTTCACTAAGCTTTAACCTGTTCCTTCATAACATTCTTACCGGCATTCTGCTTGCATTCGCAGCATTGGCAGGTACGTTCTAGCAACTGAAGTTTGATTCCCGCTGTCTTCATTTTAACGCCCATCTGACTTTACGCAGGCTAAGATTTGGTCTTATGGGTGTTATTCCGAATGCCTGGAAAATGGACTGACTGTGATTTGGAAGCAATTTACAACATTGAATGTCCGCTTCTGGCACAGGGCTGCTGTTGCAGCCCTCACAAATTAAACTTCGATAGACTCAGATATCTCCAGGGCATCATCCACTTCAATACCGAGATAACGGACTGTACTTTCGAGTTTTTTGTGACCTAACAGTAGCTGGATAACTCGTAGATTCTTCGTTTTTTTATAGATCAGATATGGCTTGGTTCTTCGCATAGAATGCGTACTGTACAGAGTCTCGTCGATACCCAGCTTATCAATCCATCCATGAAAAATACGGTTATATTGCCTGGCTGAGATATGTCGTGAAGGACCGACGCGGGACTGGAACAGATAGTCGCTACTACGTAGATGAGCCATTTTGCTCCACGCTGCTACAGCCTCTCTGGTTCCCTTAGTCAGTTCAAACTGAACGGGGCTTCCCGTTTTTTGCTGCAGCACTGTCGCTCTGCCCGAAACAGAATGCCCATAGGCCACATCAGAAACTTTTAGCTTAACCAGATCACAGCCCCGAAGTTTACTGTCCAGAGCCATGTTAAACAGAGCTAAATCGCGTACTTTTCCTTCCAGCTCAAGTCTGATACGGATTCCCCAGATATGAGAGATCTGAAGAGGCCGTTTCTGGCCAATAATACGGCCCTTGTTCCAGGGGAATGTTGTCATGCTCAATCTCCTTTGGGTTAGGAGATGTGATTATGGTTGTCCCATATGAGCGAAGAACGGACGTTGCCCGAATTCTGGAGTACTTGCAGTAGGATAAACAGAATTCTCCATCCAGGCATTCAGGAACCAGCCGGTCAACTACAGATACCTTTAATACAGCAGAAATTTTGGTATAAAAAAAACCGCCCTTAAGGCGGCTCAAAGAGGAATACAGTTACTCTTGATTTTATCACGGTAAGCCGGAGCCGCCGGCAGGTCTTAATGATAAAAGATATGGCCGTGACAGCAAGCGTAAGCGGTGAAATTCATTCTTATGCCCGGCAACATAGTTGTGCCTGAGTTCTGCCTCCGCACTTTTACGCGTAAAAAAACCCGCCATCTTTAGCGGGCTGAACAATAAAAACCGTTCATATTTTATGGCAAGCGCGCCAGCCTCAGCAGGGAAGCGGCACTATTTCAGGATGGCCCAAATATTCAGTTACGCAAGTCATCCTGCGTCACAGGTGAAAAAAGACTCCCCAGTGGCGGCCTGATACGTGCAGCGCTGCGTACCGTCAGATGTCCCTGGTGAAGGACATGATGAGTATAAGTCTGATTTCTACGTGAGTAGGCTAAACAGGTATTATTTCTTTTTGCATGCGCAGCAGAGTACTTTTTGGACAGCAAATTTTCAGCGCACATTAATGAAACTCCATCGCCCTGTTCTCAACCCCGGTACCGGTTTCCAACTGGCCGGACAGCGGCTCAATCTGGGGTGATGAATGACGTTCCGGTCAGTACCGGTGGTCCTCATTCTGCGGGGGACACACGACAACTTCCAGTGCGCATCGCAGGACATCAAGCCTGACAACGTCCGGGGTGCTTTCTATCTCGGCTATGAGCGCCAGTATCATGTCCCTGCGCAGCACCCTTCCACCCCGTGCTTTCAGACGCTGCAGCATGTTGCTGATAACGGCTGCCTCAGCGGCGAAGCGGTCGCCGTGCTCATTCAGTTGCTGCAGTATGTTTTGTTCAGTTGTATTAAGTTGCATAACCCATCTTCCGGGATAGACCATGTTCAGGGCAACACCGGTGCCCTGGCGCTTTGCAGGCTCCTTCCTGCCTCCGGTTGTTTACGGAGCATGCTGACTGGTCAGTGATGACGGGTACCCGGCAGCGGCATGTTTTCAGACAGGAACTGCTGTTCCGGACTCTGCATGGCGCGTGCCGCAGGCAGGGCAATATTCACCTCGTGCAATGCCATCCTCAGCGCCTCTGCCCGTTCTGGACGCATTTCATTGCCGGCCATTTCCATCAGCTTCACCGCCAGCGCTGCACCTGATACGGGCACGTTTTCGCTGAGCAGTGAAGCCACGGCCTCACTGATGGCATCATCAATAAATTTTTCGATTCTGTTTCTGTACATACCGCTTCCGCATGTCAGTAAAGGGGGCTTTTATGTACCTGCCGATAACTGACCGACTGCCGGAGCTCACCTCAGCACTGACGAAAGAGCTGCAATACGCGGCTGATGTTCAGCGTGCTTCCTGACGACTGGCAAACAGGGTAGCCAGCGTGCGGCATCGCTGCTCTTCTTCCGTACTGCCTGCTGCTTCCAGCCGGCTGGCGAGTGCTGTGCTGATGGCCGCGCGGCTAAGAACACTGCCGCTGCGAAGAATTTCCACCACAATGCTCCCCAGCGTTTCCTGCTGCGAGGGTGTCTGCACACTGGTAAAATTGCGGGCTAGGTCTCCCGCAGTATCAGGAGTAAGGCTGGTCTGGTGCATGTTTTATCTCTCTGAAAAGTAGTGGTTAAAATGTCATCGGATGATGATGCGCGGAAAGTTATACAAAAAATAAAAACCTGTACATATTTATTTTTCGCAAAGACTGATATTTTTTAGCAAAAAATGCTAAGCATTATAATTCAGAGAGATAAAATGAAGCCTGACAGGAAAGTCCTGCCACCTGTTGCATACAAGCAGATGTTCCTTAATAAGAACCAGGTCTCTGCATAGCATAATGGCCGAAAATGTTGTTTAAGAAAGCTTCCTGTAGGTCTGCTTACCTTTGCGACTTTCTTAGATCATGATGTAACAAACAACATCTTATCGCCGTCGCAGAAAGCCTTAGTGGGAATAAAATGATCTCCGCATGTCCGCTTTTGGCACAAAGCGGACATTGCACTCAGGTCAGTATCTTATGTGCTCGTCTCTGGAATCAGTTTTGGCCGTAGCTAAATCATGAGCCTTGTAGCCCAGCATGCCCCAGACAATGATCGCACAAACAAACGTTATTGCAGCCAGGACCTGAAACAGCAATGAATAAGCATTGTCATAACTGACCTTGACTACCTCGCGCGGGACGCCGGGCAGGAGTGCGATGGCCTGCTGAATATTACCGCCTCCCAGCCAGGATGCGGCAAGATGAATCTCATGTGGCGCAAAACCGTGAACGGTTTTGTTAAGGTTCAGATCGTTCACGTTAGTGAGAAACGCGGAGACCACCGCAAGAGCAATACCCTCTCCTGCAACACGAACGGTATTGAACAGGCCCGCCGCCATACCTGCCTTTTCAACCGGAACGGAAGAAATGGCCAGTCCATCCATCAGTCCCCACGGTAATGCCGCTCCTGCTCCCGTTATCAGCATCGAAAAGAGAAGAACAGTTATGCTGTCACCGTGTAATGCCGGACCGAGAAAAAGTAATCCGGCAGAGGCGAGCACCAGCCCTGAAGCTGACACCACGGCCGGTGAAAACCAGCGCGTCAGCAGGGCTGCAAAGTAAGGAAAGATCAGCATCGGAGAAGTGAGTGCCAGAAGATAAACCGCGCTCTGAGACTCGCTGAAACCATTCCCGCCCATTAAATGCAGCGGAATAATGATCAACAGAACAACGTAGCAATAGTAGGTCGCCACCGGCAGCAGCATAGCCCCGACAAAGCTGGGACTTCGCAGAAGTGAAATATCCAGAACAGGATTGCTCACGCGCAGACAACGCACGATAAATCCGCCGAAGAGCAGTACAGAGCTGAGGAATAAAGCGAGTGTGAGAAGTGATGAAAATCCGCGTGTGGGCAGGAGCATCATCGCAGTGGTAAACCCCATCAGCGCCGCCGTAAACAATGCCAAACCTGTTTTATCTGAAGCGGATTGACTGCTCTGCTGTGATACAGGCAAAAACATCATACCGGCGAGCAGCACACATCCTGAAAGCACTGCAAACAGAATATAGACCCAGCGCCAGGTGAGCATATCCGTAATGAGCCCGACCGCCAGCGGGCCGAATGATAAGCCAGCGCCAAAGACGGTGCCCAGCAGGCCGAACATGCGAGTCCGGGCAGCGCCGTTATACAGCCTGGCCATCAGAGCGCTTCCGCTGGCCAATAACATTGCCGCTGCCAGTCCCTGCACACACCTGAGCATACCTGACATCATCAGGTTGTTAGTGAGGACGGTTAAAATACTGCTGAGACAAAACAGCACTGCACCAGTGAGAAAAACCGGTTTTCTCCCGATGGCATCTGCTGCAATCCCTACTGTCAGCAGAAAACTGCCGAACGTCAGCATAAATCCATTCGTAAGCCACGATAGTTCTCCTGGTGAGCCACCCATCATGCGCTGTATGGCGGGCGTTGTGACTACGCCCCCGGTAAAACTTAACGGCAGAAGCGTAGCCGCCATAAAAATGGTCAGGGCTGCTGCAGTTCCCGGGAGGCGGGAGAATGTGCTGGCTGCAAATGTCATGGTGTAACCTTAATTATCCGGACAGCTAATGAATGAAAACTGCTGCGATGTTATTGCGGACAAAAGCGCAGATAAATAGACTGCAGCTACCTTCTGAACAGACATAAAGTTAATAATTAATGGATAGCCTGACTTCTCTTACCTCTTTTGTACGGACAGCCGAGACATTGAGCTTTGTGCAGGCTGGAAGGTTGCTGGGTATTTCAGCGTCAGCAGTCGGTAAGAACGTTGCCAGACTTGAACATAAATTGGGTGTGCGGCTTTTTAATCGCAGCACAAGAAAAGTAACTCTGACCCCGGAAGGGGCGGCACTACTGGTCAGGTGTAAGCATATTCTTGAGCAGCTCAATGAGGCCGAATCAGAGCTGACGAACAGTGCCGCTGAGCCCGTGGGAAAACTTCGGGTTTCCCTGCCTGTAGCAGGTTACAGGTTCCTGCTTCCCACACTTTCCGCATTTAACCGACGTTACCCGCAGGTCGAGATGGACCTCGACTTCAGCGATCGTCTGGTGAATATCATTGACGAAGGGTTCGACGTGGCAATACGCAGCGGAGAGCTGGCTGACTCCAGGCTGGCCGCCAGAAGGCTGGGTGAATTCAGCTTCACTCTCTGTGCCAGCCCCGGCTATCTGGAGGAAAAAGGCGTTCCGGTGTCACCTGCGGAGCTGACGGCGCACCGGTGCATTCTTTTTCGCTTACCCTCAACAGGTCTGCTGCAGCCCTGGGAACTGAACGGCCTCCGCCCCGGGGCTGCACTCAGCGCTGCATCGGTTCTGACGGTAAATAATATTGAAGCTGCCATTGGCCTGAGCCTGGCGGGAACAGGGATCAGCTATCTGCCCGACTTTATAGTCCGCGAGGCGCTCGCAGAGGGACAACTTAAAGAAGTGATGCACGGGTACTGTACAAAGCAGGGGCATTTCTCCGCCGTGTGGCCATCAGGCCGCTACCTCTCACCCAGAGTACGCTGTTTTATAGACTTTATTACTGGGTCGGGTTTATCTGTATAGCCCGCTCACGTGATGCAGACTATCGGATTCATGCTCACTTCAGGGGCAGGAGTGCGTTTTTGCATGTCCGCTTCTGGCATAAAGCGGACACCGTCTCCGTCCCGGGTCTGGGATCTTCCGTAAGAGAGCATTAGCCACACACAGAGATCATCAGGAAATCATCTGATAAAGAACAGGGTTCAGACATCGAAACACCCTGATTTAAACCGCACCCGATTTCCCGCCCTCGTTTTCTGATCCCACATCCCAGTTTTACCTTCAAACGGACAACCCAGGGACAAATCAGGACAACAGACGGCCAGCGTATAGAACCTATTAACGTTCTCTGCTATTCATGACGTTAAATCACGTCTGTTGAGAGAGAAAAGATGAACTTTTATCGCAGTAAAGCATTTACCGGCTCTAAAGCCTGGGATGCTCAACACATTGCCAGCTTCGACAATATCAGCGTAAAACTTCACTGGACCGATCAGCCCTATAAATGGCACATCAATGACGGACAGGAGGTTTTTGCTGTCATGGATGGGTGTGTTGAGATGCAATACAAAGAAAACGGTGAGATCAAAAGCAGGACACTTAACACAGGTGATATTTTCTATGCCAGCGAAGGGACAGAACATATTGCGCGTCCGCAAGGTGTCGCCCGCGTGCTGGTCATTGAAAAAGAGGGTTCCGTTTAATTAAGGTCTGCTCAGTTAGCCGGTAAAGCCGGATGTCAGTGTCCGCTTTGGCCAAAGCGATGCCGGATTTACTGTAACGTCTCTGCCAGTAAGGCCGCCTGAACAGCAGGGCGCGTATTGATCGCTGCCCTGTAAGCCACCAGCGCAGACCAGCGATCGAGTTCAATATTGAAGTACTTGCACCATCCCAGTACGGTAAAAAGGTAAGCATCGGCGGGAACGTAACCCTGATCCAGGCTCTCTTTGAGAAAATAGTAGCTGCAGCGCAAAGGCTGCAGACGGCTGGCTTCGGTTTTGTCGGGCAGATGTTCGCCCGCCCGGTCGAGTTGCAGAATGGCTGCAAGGGCTTTGCCACTGGGATTAGCAGGCTAACGGACTGTGCCAGCCCGCCCCGGAATCTCATGGGGGCGGGCAGTCAGCTTACAGGCGGTTACTGGCCTCGACCAGTTCGTTATAGGACTTTAAAACGCGCATCGGTGAACCCGATACCATCCAGCCCGTATTACCGCTTCCTTTCAGCAGACTCTGCTCCCCTGTGCTGTAAGGCGTTTTATCGCGGACCCGACGCATGCGATCTTTGCAGTCTTTCAGGAATGTTCCTGCATTCTCCTGGAAGATGGACCAGGTTAATGGCTTGCCCGCTTCGCTGGCCGTTACCTTTCCTGCCTCAGCCAGCAGCGCACTGTAAGCATCAATCGATTTTGTCATCTCCGCCACATCGGGCGCGGATGCGGTAAGCACGGTCGCCAGCTGTTTAGCCTGAGTGACTAATGCCAGGCGATAGTAGCGACTATGGCGGCCCTCAGACTTTTCAATCTCAACGAGCTGCGCAGCGGTGAGGGCATTGTTCTCTTTCTCAACTTCGGCACCGAACTGGTCGCTGGATTTCATAAAGCGGTCAAAGGCCTGCATGAGCGGCTGGTGCATCTGCTTGCCTTTCGCGAAGCCATCATCCTTGTAATCGTCCTGACTGTAGTAGAGGTGTGCCTCTGAAACCAGCGGCTGCAGTGCCGTTAAATCCGCCAGATACTGTGTGGCTGCCTCATCCAGCGCCGGCATTTTTGGGCTGGCCTTTGATGCCTCATTGATAGCTTTAGTACATTTATCCAGTTCGTAAGGCGTGACATCCCCCAGCAGGTTGACGCTGCGCTCCTTGCCGGTGGGGCCCTTTTCAACATTCGCAATCCAGCTTACATAGCGCAGAGCACTGTCACGGACCGATCCATCGGTGGTGTTAAAACATCCCACATAAGCGTTCAGTTTAGTGGTGAGTTGCGCCGTTGTATCCTCTGCAACGGCCTGCGGCTGGCTCTGCGGAGCCGGTTTTGCATCCGCTTTATCACTGTTGTCGCATGCGGCCAGTGGCATTACGAGGGCGGTTACCAGCATCCCGGGTAATAGGGCCCTGCTTGCTCTTTTAAACACAATAGCTCCTTTATTTGTTGAGTCAGAAATACAAATTCTGAATAGATGATGCGCTGTGCGTCAGGCGCTTTGCGCCGCTGCCTCTGCTTCTTCTTTCAGTAATGCCCGGACCGTCTGATGACGATGCCAGTACAGGCCGAGGATATTTTTGAAGGCTTCAATCTCCTTCTTCAGGCCCGGCAAGGGAATCTCACTGCGCTTTTTGCCCTTAGTGTTCGGCTGCTCATGCTGCACGTAGAGCTTATCCCGGCCGAAATTACGAATGACGTTGATGTTTTTAACGTTATCCCAATCCAGCAGTTCGCCGGTTTTCGGCGACACGATGCCCTGCCAGGTGATGACAATCTGCGAGCCATCTTTCAGCGTGTAAGGCACATTGGGGAAATGCTTCAGTACCAGCGCGGTTTCCATCTCACCTTCAGGCTGATAGCGCCAGGCCAGGCTCTCCTCATGCACCGAGGAGAAGTCGCGTTCATATTTCTGCCACAGCTGCTGTTCGATCTCATTGGCAACCGGCATCAGATCGACCCAGCTCTCGGCCGGGAAATCGGCGGCGACCGTGGCATAGTCGGCTTCGTCGATGTTGTAGCCGACGTTGCGCATCCTTTCTGCCAGCGGAGGGTGGGAATCAAACGGATGCGGCACATTCTGTTCGCGGACAATGCTGATAAAGTCCGGAGTGGCGACATGCGCTGGCAGACCGGCAGCGATAGCTTTGCTGATGCCCAGTTCGTTTTCGTGCAGCGTCCGGTCATTAAAGAAGTTACGTTCAACTTCGCTGCGATAGCTTGCATAGGCCGACACTTTGATCAGCGATTCGATAATCGCGGCCGGGGAGACCAGGGTTGAGGCATTGCGGTCCGCCACAAACTCACGTTCACGGCTGTTGCGCTGCCACGCCAGCTCAAACAGCATGCGATAGAGATAGAGCGGGTAGTAGACGATCAGCGTAGCCAGGTTCTGACCCATCAGCTGCATATAGAGGTCAAAGCGATGTAGCTTCGGTCCCAGCAGTGCGCCAGAGGCGGTGTCGCCTTCGTGAAGGTGTGTCAGCTCATGAACCATCACACCATCCGCCTGCGCCACGGTGAGCTGACGCAGCAGTGGAATACTGACATAGAGCTTTCGACCGCTGAGCGGGTGTCCGTTTACACTCAGTGGGGCTTCCGTCACGTAGAAGTTGGTGTCGATGCCCGCAACGATATGATCGGGTGGGGTGGTGCCGACTCTGGCGGCCAGCATATCAATCTGTGACCAGAGTGCCGGAGCAGCTTCGCGGGTCACGACTTCGCCTTCAATACTCTCTTCCGGTGGAAGTTTTTTGAAGATGCCTTTGATCATGTAATACATGCCGGCCAGCACCAGCAGGCCGACCGCCATCACCAGCTTTGGATAGTAGGTTTGCGTGAAGAAAGCAGTACCCCAGAACGACAGCCAGACCAGCATGGCGCCCTGAACCATGACTTCCAGAGAACAGGCCAGCATCAGAAATTTACGGGCCAGCGCCAGACTGATGACCTGTCCCCGGCGGCTTTTAAAGGCCAGCGCGCTGAACAGCAATACCATCAGCAGGACGACCCCGCTGCCGATCAAGGTCCAGATGGCCACTTTATCCATCATATAAAACTGCCACAGCTCAGATTGCGGTGCGCAGACGGCGTTTTTGTAATCCTGCAGATTTTCATCGACCGGACCACAGACGCTGGACGGCGGATTCTGCTGCAAAAATGCCTGCAGTTTGCCGGTATCCTGATGTTGCTCCTGCGCATCGTTTATGAATAACTGGGTGTACTGCTGGTCGAGTTGCGAGTTGCCATATTCAGCAAAAACCAGGGTGATCACGGGGACCAGAAACAGTGTGAACAGCAGCCAGAGAAATACCTTCAGATAACCCTTTTTCAATTCCGTTAATGATTTCAAAATAATAACATCCCATATGTCAGTGAAAGGGGAAGCTGCTTTTTAAGGAAATTCTTAAAAGAATACCCTTGACCCGGCTACACTTTGCGGGACATGTTTGCGAGCTTCAGCGATATGATAATTAATGCAAAGTGCTATAAGCCAGTCAGCACCTGTTCCTGAAGGCGCAGAAAAATATTTCATGGGCTTGTCAGGTTACCAGCAGATTATTCTCCTGACAGGCACCCTGTTGTTGTGCCGCGACAGCAATAATTTGAGTTAATATTCATTATTTATTTCGGTCAGCCTCCACCATGAAGTTTAAAAAGCTGCCTGTCTGCTGTCGCTACACCAGATTTACTATTTTGCCAGTTGCGCTGAAAAAATTACCAGCGCATCCCTTTAAAGGGATTCCAGCCGTTATCGCCTTTTCTCTCTTTCAGATAATAACTGTAATTCGTGCTCATGCCGTACAGGGCATTAAAACCATAGCCCAGGCCGACCTGAAGATACCGTGGAAATTCCATGCCCGCTATCGCTAACGCGATAATCACAATAGTATAAACAGCCATCATAATTAAAATCAGCATGATGTTCTTCTTCCACAGGCCGAGGACAAACAGATAAATCGGGCCGAAAAGGAAGGCAATTAAATTCATGTTTACTCTCAGTTTTTGCCTGAAAGGCAGCTGTTTCAATGCCTCTCTGAAGCCGGGTGAACTGGGAGCACCATGACGGTCAAAAAATTCAAAGCGGGCCTGCCACTTCGCACTGTACTTTTTAGAGATAGTCTCTTTTCCATTATTTTCAGTGAGTTGATCCATGCTAACCTCCATGCTTTAAGCAAAAACCTGTCGGGCACCTTACTGTTTCATACGGATGACAGCGGCATAAATTCTGCTCACCGAAACAGCCGATGCGATTTTTTAAAAACGGTGATGCCAGCGGTGTGATTCATTCACACGCAAATAATATCGCAACGCAACAAATAGCTCTGCCGCACCCGGAGTGCAATATTAATGGCACGCCGGATTCGGAATCATCAACTACCTCAGGAAATAACCCTGGTCGCTTCAGATGTTTTATAATGAAACAGGCCGATTCGCCCTGAGCGGGTCAGAGCGAATATTAACACCAAAGAAAATATCGCCACAATGATAAAAATATGTTAATTTTTAAAAAATAATTCCCTGAACCCCACACATTTAAAGGATATAAAGATGATTGCCTGGAGCGGAGTCGGGTTTTTTGTCGCGCTATTAATTTCTGCCGCCTATCTGCTGTGTAAATGGCTGCTCGATTTTTATTACTACGACGGTTTTTTTGTTGCCCATTTATGGGCGACAGGGGCGGCGCTCATCGTTGCCGCTCTTTTTTGTGCGGTCTTCGTCTGGGCGCTGCGGCAGGAAAAATGGCTGGACTCAATCGCTGCGGCGACGAAGAGCGAGCCGATGATGGCCCCCGAAAAAACCCACAACTTCTTTTTTATCCCCGTTCTCTACTGGCCGATTATTCTGTTACTGCTCGGCTCAGGGATCTCTATTTACGACCTGACCCGATAACGCCTCTGCCTCGCCGACATCCGATGGGGTGTCAGTGAAATGGAAATATCCACTACACGAAGGAGTTCACGGTGAAATTACGTCAATCATTAAATATTATGGGTACCCTCTGCCTGACTGCTGCTATTGGCAGTGCCCCGATGATCGCAACCGCCGCGGAAACGACGACCGCGCCAGCCGCAGCCGCGCAGACTCAGACGCTCTCTCTGCTGGATGGCAAACAGACTTTCACTCTGCAGGGCTATGAAAAGCAGCCTGTTCCGGGCGGCGGACCAGGTACTATGTATGTCAACAAGCAGGAAAAACGCGTGTTGATCATTGGCGAAGAAGAGATCCCGGTGATTGCCCGTGGCGCCAGTGATGCTGATTTTCTTAACGGCATGAAGTCGATCAAAGACAAGCAGAAGCAGGCCTCACCTTCTTACAAAGTTATTAGTGAGAAAACCGAAAATGCCAATGGTCTGCCGGTCTATCATATCGAAGCTACTGACAAGATGGGTGGTAACGATGTGCAGCAGGCTACTCTGCTGGCGGTCGCCAACAAGAAATTCACCGTTATTCAGGTGGTTTCAAATCACAAAGACAAGGCTGGCCACCTGAAAGCGGTTAACAATATTCTCGGTAAATAAGCCGTTAAGCCTGGTTAGCGGTAAGACGGAGCCTGCGAAGGGAACACGGTCAGATCGGAAAGTCGCTTGAGCCAATCCCTGGCCGCTCGGCCCGCGCCGTCCATGGCGCGGGACGCTTTCCTATTCTGCCCGTGTTCCCTGCGCAAATAAGTTATTCGTTGCTGTCAGATTCAGCCTTATTTAAGTTTGTCAGCAGTGTGAGGCCGTTTCCGGCCTCTTATTACATTCCTCCAGACACTCACCTCAGGCCGCGCGCACCTGCGGCATTGCAATATCTGCGCTGATCCGTGCGCCATCAGCATCAAACACCATGCAGTGGTGCGGATGGAAGCTGGGACGCAGCGTCTGATAAGGGCGGAAATGCACATCGCCCGGCAGCAGCATCTTGAAGCCGTCGTGGCCGTGGCTCTGACCAAACAGATACGTATTATTGCCGAGTCGCTCAACGACTTCGCAGTGGAAGTCGATATTCAGAGGCGCATCGCCGTTGATCTGCAACTGTTCTGGTCGGATACCCAGGGTGATCTCATCTCCTGGCTGCAACGGGCGGATGGGCGAGGGGAGTTGCAGCCGGTGTTCACCGTCATTGATTACGGCGACCAGCCCGGCAGGGCCACACTGCTCCACGCGTGCGGGCAGGAAGTTCATCTTAGGTGAACCGATAAAGCCCGCAACGAAGCGGTTGATTGGGTTGTAATAGAGTTCCATCGGTGAGCCGACCTGTTCCACCTTGCCGTAATTCATCACCACAATCTTATCGGCCAGCGTCATCGCTTCCGTCTGATCGTGCGTCACATAAACCATGGTGGTTTTCAGTTCCTGATGAAGCTTAGCGATGTGCAGACGCATATCGACGCGCAGCTCTGCATCCAGGTTCGACAGTGGCTCATCAAACATGAATACCCGGGGATTACGCACGATGGCGCGACCAATGGCGACACGCTGACGCTGACCGCCAGAGAGCTGTTTAGGTTTGCGATCCAGCAACTGCCCCAGCTGCAGCGTCTTCGCCACCATCTCCACCTGATGCTGAATCTGCGCCTTGGGCAGCCCGTTCACTTTCAGTCCGTAGCCAATATTCTCCGCCACCGTCATATGGGGATAGAGTGCATAACTCTGGAACACCATCGCCACGCCCCGGTGCGAAGGTGCCACATCATTCATCACCTCATCGCCAATCAGAATCTCACCGTCACTGATCTCTTCCAGCCCGGCAATCAGCCGCAGCAGCGTGGATTTTCCGCAGCCTGATGGACCCACAAAGACTGCAAACTCACCGGCCTCAATGTCGAGTGCGATATTTTTCAGCGTTTCTGTTTTACCAAAGCGTTTGGTGACATTTCTCAATCTGATGCTGGACATGCTGAACCTCATGGCAAGAAATTTGGCGGCTAAAATGTACGACGTATAACAGGTGGTCAGTTTCCACGTCAGCCCTGATGGTGCCTGCGTTGACTATAACGTTCCGTCAGGGCGCGCCCTATCGCTGTTTTTGATTTCTGTAATACCGATCACACATTGGTGCGAACGGGCTGGAGCACGTTACGCATTCCGCGTAGCGTATGGCGTAAATGCGATACGTTATTCACGTTTTATATGACCGATGAATCCCTGTTCAGCATGTGTCTGAAAAAAGAACAACAGCAAATGACAGTAAAAATGTCATACCTTCACACGAGGCCGGTAATGAAAATCAAAATCAGCGTTACGCTACTTCTGTCAGCCATGATGCTTAATCAATCCGTCTGGGCCGCTCAGCAACTCACCGTCTGGGAAGACATTAAAAAATCGGACGGCATCAAAACGGCGATCGCCGATTTTCAGAAACAGTACGGCGTTGAAGTGAAAGTGCAGGAGATGCCCTTTGCGCAGCAGATTGAGAAGCTGCGTCTGGATGGTCCGGCAGGTATCGGCCCGGATGTGCTGGTGATCCCCAACGACCAGCTCGGCAGTGCGGTGGTGCAGGGCTTGCTGGCTCCGCTGAAAATCGATGCGGCAGAGCAGAGCGCTTATACGCCTTCGGCAATGGCCGCGTTTACACAGAATAACGTGGTCTACGGCGTGCCTAAGGCGGTTGAAACCCTGGTGCTGATCTACAACAAAGATCTGCTGCCCGCGCCGCTTAAAACTTTGGATGAGTATCGCGCGTTCTCGCAGAAGCAGCGCGAGGCAAAACAGTATGGCCTGCTGGCGAAGTTCGACCAGATCTACTACAGCTGGGGCGTGATGGCACCAATGGGGTCTTACATTTTTGGTAAAGACGCAAAAGGCGTGATTAACACGCAGGATATCGGGCTGAACACCCCAGGCAGCGTGGAGGCGGTGACGTACCTTAAGCGCTTCTTCAGCGAAGGATTGCTGCCTGGCGGCATCATGGGCGACAACGGCCTTAACGCTATCGACTCGCTGTTTACCGAGAAGAAAGCGGCGGCGGTGATCAACGGGCCGTGGGCGTTCCAGCCCTATCAGGCGGCCGGGATCAACTACGGCGTGGCGCCCCTGCCACTGCTGCCAAACGGCAAGCCGATGAGCTCCTTCCTGGGCGTTAAAGGCTATGTGGTATCGACCTGGAGCAAAGATCAGGCGCTGGCACAGAAGTTCCTTACCTTTATCAACCAGCCGCAGTACGTGAAAGAGCGCTACCAGAAAACTCAGGAGATCCCACCGGTTACTGCGCTGATGAACGATCCGATTATCCAAGATGATGAGAAAGCCAACGCGGTCGCGGTGCAGGCGGCGCGCGCCTCAGCCATGCCGGGTGTGCCAGAGATGCAGGAAGTCTGGGGCCCGGCCAATGCGGCGCTGGAGCTGAGCGTTTCCGGCAAGCAGGAGCCAAAAGCGGCGCTGGATAACGCGGTGAAACAGATCACCATGCAGATTGAAGCGATGCAGGCCAGCAACCAGTAATGCCGGTTCACGGGATAACCGTACAGGATAAGGATCAGAGTGTGGCTATATCTTCCGATGAACATCTGGTGACCGCTAAGCGTCCGCGTCGTCATGCGACGACCGGTGCGTTGCTGGCACTGCTGCCTGGCTTCGGCCAGTTTTATCACCGCCAGTGGGCGAAAGGCCTGTGCTTTCTGATTCTGCTCAGCAGTTTTACCGGCGTCTTCCACGATTTTCTGCGTGAAGGATTCTGGGGGCTATACACGCTGGGTGAATCGGTGCCGCGCGATAACTCCATTTTCCTGCTGGCGGAGGGAATTATCAGCGTGCTGATCGCCGCCTTCGGCGTGGCGGTCTGGGGATTGTCGGTGCGCGATGCCTGGGTCAATGGCGTTAAGCGCGACAGGGGGCAACCGCTTAACAGCGTGCGTCAGCAGTATCAGCTGCTGCTGCGCGACGGCTTCCCCTACCTGATGATTTCGCCGGGCTTTATTCTGCTGGTGTTCGTGGTGGTGTTTCCGATTCTGTTTGGTTTTGCTATCGCCTTCACCAACTACAACCTCTATCACACGCCGCCGGCGAAGCTGGTGGACTGGGTAGGATTCAAAAACTTCATCAACATTTTCACGCTGTCGATCTGGCGCTCCACCTTCTTCGATGTGCTGCAGTGGACGGTGGTCTGGACGCTGCTGGCGACCACGCTGCAGTGCACCGTCGGCGTGATGCTGGCGATTCTGGTCAATCAGAAAGACCTGCGCTTTAAACCGCTGATCCGCACCATCTTTATCCTGCCGTGGGCGGTGCCGGGTTTTGTCACCATTCTGGTGTTTGCCGGGATGTTCAACGACAGCTTTGGGGTGATCAACAACGCGATTCTCGACTTCTTTGGCATCGCGCCGAAAGCCTGGATGACCGATCCGTTCTGGACCAAAACCGCGCTGATTATGATGCAGACCTGGCTCGGCTTCCCGTTTGTCTTTGCGATGACCACCGGGGTGCTGCAGGCGATCCCGGACGACCTCTATGAGGCGGCAATCATGGATGGCGCCAGCGCCTGGACGCGGCTGAAAACCATCACGCTGCCGCTGGTGCTCTACGCCATTGCGCCGATCATTATCACGCAATACACCTTCAACTTTAACAATTTCAATATCATTTATCTGTTTAACAACGGCGGTCCGGCGGTAGCGGGATCGAATGCCGGAGGCACGGATATCCTGGTGTCATGGATCTACAAGCTCACCATGTCGTCGTCGCAATATGCTATCGCCGCCACGATCACCATTCTGCTGTCGATTTTCGTGGTAGGTCTGGCGCTGTGGCAGTTCCGCGCGACCCGGTCGTTTAAACAAGATGAGATGGCGTAAGGGAGCAGTTATGGCGAAGTCCGGCAGTATTAAACGCGAAAGGTGGATACGCCTGTCGCTGACCTGGCTGGTGGTGCTGGCCGTCTCGACCATCATCATTTATCCGCTGGTCTGGACGGTAGGGGCATCACTGAATGCGGGCAACAGTCTGCTCAGCAGTTCGATCATTCCGGAGAATGCGTCGCTACAGCATTATCGCGACCTGTTCAACGGCACGGTGCCTTACCTGACCTGGTACTGGAATTCGATGAAAATCAGTTTCCTGACCATGGTACTGACGCTCATCAGCGTCAGCTGTACCGCCTATGCCTTTTCCCGTTTTCGGTTTAAGGGACGGCAGAACGGACTGATGCTGTTTCTGCTGCTGCAGATGATCCCGCAGTTTTCGGCGCTTATCGCGATCTTCGTCCTGTCGCAGCTGCTGGGATTAATCAACAGCCACCTGGCGCTGGTGCTGATCTATGTCGGCGGGATGATCCCGATGAACACCTATCTGATGAAGGGCTATCTCGATTCGATTCCCAAAGATCTGGATGAGTCAGCGCGCATGGATGGCGCGGGCAATTTCCGCATCTTTATTGAGATCATCATGCCGCTGTCGAAGCCGATTCTGGCCGTCGTTGCGCTCTTCTCGTTCACGGGGCCGCTGGGCGATTTCATTCTCTCCAGCACCATTCTGCGCACGCCGGAACAGTTTACGCTGCCGATTGGCCTCTACAACCTCGTGTCGCAGAAAATGGGTGCCAGTTACACCACCTATGCGGCCGGAGCCGTGCTGATCGCTGTGCCGGTAGCCGTGTTCTATCTGGCGCTGCAGAAATACTTCGTCTCCGGCCTGGCTTCAGGCAGTACTAAAGGATAAATCATGATGCCCAAAACATTAATTCTCGCCCTGGCGCTGGCCTGGGCGACGCCGCTGCTCGCCGACGAACAGCCTGTCATCGCCTCTGCCGGACCGTGGCCCGCCGATTTTATTAAAGGTGCGGACATCTCTTCGCTGGCTGAACTGGAGAAGCAGGGCGCGAAGTTCTACAACGTGGATAACCAGCAGCAGGATGCTATCGCCATTCTGAAAGCCAGCGGCATCAACACTATCCGGCTGCGGCTGTGGGTCGATCCCACTGACGGCAGCGGTCACACCTACGGCGGTGGCGGCAACGATCTGGCGACTACGCTGGCGCTGGCGAAGCGCGTGAAAGCGGCGGGACTGAAGCTGCTGCTGGATATTCATTACAGCGATTTCTGGACCGATCCCGGCAAGCAGTTCAAGCCCAAAGCCTGGCAGTCGCTGACCTTTCCGCAGCTGGAAACGCGGGTGCATGACTATACCCGCGACGCTATCGCCCGTTTTAAAGCGGAAGGGGTGCTGCCGGATATCGTGCAGATTGGCAACGAGCTTAACGGCGGCATGCTCTGGCCGGAAGGCAAGAGCTGGGGCCAGAACGGCGGCGAGTTTGATCGGCTGGCGGGCCTGCTGAAGGCGGGCATCAGCGGGCTGCGCGAGAACCTCAGCGATCCGCATCAGGTGAAGATCATACTGCATCTGGCTGAGGGTACTAAAAACGATACCTTCCGCTGGTGGTTCGATGAAATCGTTAAGCGTGATGTGCCGTTCGATGTGATTGGCCTGTCGATGTACACCTACTGGAACGGCCCCATCAGCGCCCTGAAAGCCAACATGGATGATATCTCCCGGCGCTATGACAAAGACGTGATGGTGGTGGAAGCCGCCTATGGCTACACGCTGGAAAACTGTGACAACGCCGAGAACAGTTTCCAGGCAAAAGAGGAGCAGGCAGGCGGCTATCCCGGCACGGTACAGGGCCAGGCGGCCTATCTGCATGACCTGATTAAAGCGGTGCTGGCGGTGCCGGACCATCGCGGCAAGGGCGTGGTCTACTGGGAACCGGCGTGGATCCCCGCGCCCGGCAATACCTGGGCTACGCCCGCTGGCATGAAATATATCCACGACGAATGGAAACAGGGTAACGCTCGCGAGAACCAGGCGCTGTTTGACTGTCACGGCAAGGCGCTGCCTTCGCTACAGGTTTTTCATTAACTATCAGCATTAACGCTGATCTCTTCCTCTGAGGAACAGGTATGAATAAATTTCCCCCGCTGAGCGCCCGGGTTAACCGGCTGCTGCATGGTGCTGACTACAATCCGGAACAGTGGGCGCACCAGCCGGGCATTATTGATGACGACGTCGCGATGATGAAGCAGGCGAACTGTAACGTGATGTCAGTGGGTATTTTCAGCTGGGCGAAGCTGGAGCCGGAAGAGGGGCGCTATGAGTTTGGCTGGCTGGATGAGGTAATCGATACGCTGTGGCTGCAGGGGATTTCCGTGTTTCTCGCCACACCGAGCGGGGCCAGGCCTGCCTGGATGTCGCAGGCGTATCCGGAGGTGTTGCGCGTGGGGCGGGATCGCGTTCCCGCCCTGCACGGTGGCCGTCATAATCACTGTATGACCTCGCCGGTTTATCGCCAGAAAGTGCAGGCGATGAATAGCCGCCTGGCCGCGCGTTATGCGCATCATCCGGCGGTGGTCGGCTGGCATATCTCTAATGAGTATGGTGGTGAGTGTCATTGCGATCGCTGTCAGCAGGCCTTTCGCGGCTGGCTGCAGCGTCGCTATGAGACGCTGGAGACGCTGAATCTCGCCTGGTGGAGTGATTTCTGGAGTCATACCTACACAGACTGGTCACAGATTGCGTCGCCTGCACCGCAGGGCGAGATGTCGATTCATGGTCTGAATCTGGACTGGCGGCGGTTTATGACCGATCAGGTCACTGACTTCTGTCGTGAGGAGATTAAGCCGCTGAAACAGGCGAATCCCGATCTGCCCGCGACCACCAATTTCATGGAGTATTTCTACGACTACGATTACTGGAAGCTGGCACCGGCGCTGGATTTCATCTCCTGGGACAGCTACCCGATGTGGCACAACGAGAAGGATGAGACCACGCTCGCCTGTTACACCGCGATGTACCACGATTTGATGCGCACCCTGAAGCAGGGTAAACCGTTTGTATTGATGGAATCGACGCCGGGCTCAACGAACTGGCAGCCAACCAGTAAGCTGAAGAAGCCGGGGATGCATATTCTCTCTTCACTGCAGGCAGTGGCGCATGGTGCGGACGCGGTGCAGTATTTCCAGTGGCGCAAGAGTCGGGGGTCGGTCGAGAAGTTTCACGGCGCGGTGGTCGATCATGTCGGTCATATCGATACGCGAACCGGGCGTGAAGTGAGTGAGCTGGGCCGGATGCTGGCAGCGATGACGCCGGTGATGGGCAGTCGGGTTGAGGCGCGCGTCGCGATTATTTTCGACTGGGAGAGTCGCTGGGCGATGGATAATGCGCAGGGTCCACGCAATCTTGGTCTGCATTATGAGCGTACGGTGAACGAGCACTACCGGGCTTTCTGGGAGCAGGGCGTTGCGGCAGATGTGATTAACGGCGATAGCGATCTCAGCGGTTACGATTTGGTAATAGCGCCGATGCTGTATATGGTGCGCGACGGTTTTGCGGCGCGAGCAGAAGCGCATGTTGAGCGGGGCGGGCATTTTGTGGCCAGCTACTGGAGCGGCATCGTGAATGAGAGCGATCTCTGTTATCTGGGAGGATTCCCGGGTCCGCTGCGGCCGCTGCTCGGCATCTGGTCAGAAGAGATCGACAGTCTGACGGATGAGGAGTGTAACGGCGTGCGCGGGGTACGCGGCAATGAGCTGGGTCTGAGCGGGCCATATCAGGCGCGGGAGCTTTGCGAGCATATTCATCTCGAAGGGGCCACGGCGCTGGCCAGTTACGAGAGTGATTTTTATGCCGGAACCCCGGCGGTGACGGTGAATCGGGTCGGTCAGGGTAAAGCCTGGTATATCGCGTCGCGTAATGATCTGCCGTTCCATCGGGATTTTTATGGTGCGTTGATTAAGCAGCTGGGATTGCCGCGTGCGCTGGCGAGTGATTTGCCGCCGGGCGTGGTGGTGCAGCGCCGTACCGATGGCGAGCAGGCGTTTCTGTTTGTGCAGAACTTTACAGCGCAGGTGCAGCAGGTGTCGTTGCCTGCCGGGCTGAGTGATTTGGTCGATGGCTCGGGTGTGGGGGAGTCGCTGACGCTGGGGCCGTGGGGATGTCGGGTTTTGAGTGTGCCGCTGGAGTAGGGCTACTCAGGGGCAGGTTTTTCAGAGCCTGATTGCAGGATGGGTGCACGAAGAGTGTATATTCTGTGAGCGGTCCCGAGCCTGTGCCTCTCGTTTTCATTTATCAGTCGTGAGTGGCGGGCAGCAGCCCGCCTTTTTATCATCTGAAGGAGAACAACATGGTGAGTCTGAAATCGTTTAAGCAATATTTCAGCCGACAGCCGATAACGGCAGAAGAGGTTGAGATAGACAACGCATTACTGGAGCGGCTTGTCGGGTGTTTTGGCGGACGTGACAATATTCAGCAGGTGGACGCCTGTATAACCCGGCTGCGGGTGAAGGTGACATCGCTGAAAGCCGTAGACACGGCGGGATTGCAGAAAGCCGGGGCGATTGGTGTGGTGATCCTGGGGCGTGAGGTGCATGCGATCTTTGGTAAGCAGTCCGACCAGCTGCGTCAGCTGCTGGAAGAACGTTTCTTTAAACCGGAGTAACAGCCGCCCTGGAAATACGCATAAAAAAATGGATAACCGTCGCCGGTTATCCAAATAAGCCCCTGCATAAGAGCTCAATAATGATCGCAATGAGGAGATTGCGCGGTTACCACCAGGCTTCGACCTGTACGCCGAAGTTCCAGTTATTATTACTGGTGTTGTCTTTAAAGCTGTGTCCATCCTCTGAGTCATTCAGGTAAGAGGCAAACAGTCGCAGTTCAGGACGAGACATAAATTCGGGACCGGCTGCCAGACCCAGCGCCAGCGTATATTTCTGTCCCGCCGCTTTGTAGTCGCTGCCCACTTTGTTTTCATCTTTCTGCCAGAAGCTACCAACTTCACCGATGCCGCGAACATACTGCGTAAACTGATACTGACCACGACCCACCAGTGACAGCAGGGTGCTTTTGCTGGTCTGCGCGGTGACATCGTCCGCCGATCCCCAGGTAAAGACCTGATTCAGGGAGAACTTATCGGTGATTGGGAGCAGACCGGTGTTAATCACGCGGTAGCCAGTGGCGTTTTGAGTATCATTCCACATGTCATACCATCCGCCGCCCTGCGAAATCATGTTCTGCGCCAGACCTTTGTTGGCGTACTGGAACACCAGTTTCTGGTAGCCGCCCCACATGTCCTGACTGATTTCACTGGTGAGCATGACGCCGTTATCTGCGTCATAGAGGCCACCATATTCTTTCTGTTTGTTGGTGGTGTTTGGCATGGCGTAATCGATACCAAACTCGGTCCAGGCACCGTTCCAGGGTTTCCAGCCGGCATAGCGAAGATCGAGGTAGTTAATGTTGACGTCGTTGTCGCCATCGACACGGTAATCCACGTCATTCGCATCGCCACGAATCCAGGCAAAGGAGATAGCGCCCGGACCGAGCGTGTAGTTTTCAATACCGGCACCTGAACCCGAGATGTTCCAGTACTTGGTATCAATGATGTGCAAATCGTGACGCTGGTAGTAGCGTTTACCGCCCCAGATCACCGCATCTTTATCACCCGGCACCAGGCCTTTGATCTGCAGGTTGAGCTGACGCAGGCCAAACTGCGCATCGTCGCCGAAGGTGGTTTCGTTATCGTTTGAGCCGTCGGAGAACATACTGACCATGGTGTCGACGTAAAAACTGACATCATCTTTTTTGTAGACTTCGCTGCCCAGCTCAACCTCGCCATAAGTGTCGGCTTCATTGCCGAGACGGCCAACCTTGTTCTTTTGATACTCTTCAATACCGCCATCCTGTGAGACGCCAACGCCACCACGCAGATAGCCATGGAAATCGATGTTGTCGATGGCGGCATAGAGCGTCGGGGAGGTCAGGGCCGCAGCAAGCGCCACAGCAGCAGTACGTAACCTTGTTTCCATGTTATCCTCAATTTTATTTGTAATACGTTCACATGACAGCGGCAGTAAACGCTTTTTGTCAGATGAGTGACAAATAAAATCGCGATAATGTGTGATGCACTGCAAATAAAGTGCCGCAATCTGTAACGATTAGTGAATCAGATCACCAAATTTCACAATGTGAAGGTATTACTTTTACTTTTTATTCGCGCAATGTGACTGCGGTAGTCTGGCTGACATCAGGGCTGTGATAACATTCCGCCATCGGTAATCAGGGATGCGAATGATGAAATCAAAAAATGCCACCTTAGAGGATGTCGCCCGTCATGCTGGCGTGTCGTATCAGACGGTATCAAGGGTTCTTAATAAGTCGGCAAACGTCTCGGAATCAACACGTCGCAAGGTGGAACAGGCAATTGAGACGCTGCGCTACGTGCCTAACCGGCTGGCGCAGCAGCTGGTGGGCAAGCAGAGCACAACCCTGGGTCTGGTAACGACGTCGCTGGCGTTGCATGCGCCCTCGCAGGTAGCCGCTGCGGTTAAACGTTATGCGAATGCTGCGGACTACCAGGTGCTGATCGCGATGATTGATGAGAACGTCAATCAAAGTCTGCAGGATTGCATCAATGAGCTGAAGTCTCAGCGGGTGGATAAAGTGATCATTAATGTCCCGCTGGAGAGCAGCGCTGCTGAGCAGGTTGTGCAGGAGAACGACGATATTCTCTGTCTGTTCCTTGATGTTGATCCCTACAGCGCAGTGTTTAACGTTTCGTTTAACCCGGCTGATGGCACCCGTGCCAGCGTTAAATATCTCTATGAGCAGGGGCATCGCGAGTTTGCCCTGCTGGCGGGTCCTGAGCAGTCGGTCTCCGCCAATCTGCGCTTAAAGAGCTGGCTCGACACGCTGGAAAGCTACCGTCTGAAGCCGGTCAGCATCAGCCACGGTAACTGGGATGCGCAGAGTGGTTACAATGGCGTGCTGCAACTGCTGCGTGAAGCGCCGGAGTTCAGTGCGTTGCTGGTGGGCAACGATCAGATGGCGCTGGGCGTGCTGAGTGCGCTGCATCAGCGCGGTGTGGCGGTGCCAGGTCAGATTTCGGTAATTGGCTACGATGACACCTATGAAAGTGCCTTTTTCCATCCGGCGCTGACCACGGTGTCACTTGATCTCGATTTGCAGGGTAAAGAGGCGGTTGCCCGTCTGTTGCTGGCCAGTGAGCAGGATGAGCAGCGTTCCTCCTCAATTCTGCCCGCAAAGCTGGTGGTGCGCAACTCGACCGGTATCGCCGGACAACAGCAGCGAGATTTAAAGCAGATTGCAGAACAGCTGCGGCTGATTGCCAGCCGGCTTGAGTAACGGGGGCCAGACAAAGATAAAAAAGCATAATAACACCCCGCTGCTATGCTCAGATCAGGATAACGCTTCTGAATGCCAGAAAAATTACCCATTGTCTGAGCTGGTCGGTAAACGGGCATTCGTATTACCTTTAAACCAGCCGGCATGCTCAGCCCGATTCCTCTACACCCAGGATGTGACACTATGCTGTGGCTTGAACAGGGACTTTACCTCAGGATCGAAGAGTTAGCGCATGGCCCCCGGCCGCTGCCGCTTTCCAGTGGCTTTACCCCGCAGACCGCTTATCGCGCGCTGGGCTGCTTTAACCCCTCTGAAACCTCGGATGCTTACTACATTCTTTCTAATGACCGCGATGAAATCTGGTTTATCTGCAACCGACATCTTAGGACCGTTTTCCTGGATGCCAGCAACACAGCATTTCGGGTGAAAATGCAGGAGCCAGCAGAAAGTCTGCCCGCTCTCTCTGCTGCCCATGAAGGGCTTATCGTTTCCATCGAGCGGCCAGCCTGATTTAACAGCCTGCGCGGACGATGACAGACCAGATAATAAAAAAGCCGCCATTACTGGCGGCCCTGACTACGTTTAGGAAGAAGCGTGACCTGTAAATCTTCCGGTAGCGCTTTTTAATTCGCAGGAGCAGTCTTCATTGCCGGGCGCTGTGGCAGCACCACCAGAAAAGCGATGATGATCAGTGCCAGCGTCAGCGAGGCGCCATAGCGGCTCAGCGCCAGTCCGCCCGAAGCAAGGGGTTTATCCAGGAAGTCACCAACAACGGCACCCAGTGGCCGGGTCAGGATAAAGGCTGCCCAGAACAGCGCGGTGCGTGAAAGGGAGGTAAAGCGACTTGCCGCCCAGATGATCGCCAGCGCGCCGACAAACAGCAGGATCCCGCCATCGTAACCCAGGCCTTCGCTATCTGCCGTCCAGTCACCCAATGCGGTGCCCAGTGTCTGAGAAAACATAATGGTGACCCAGTAAAAACTCTCAGTTACACCGTTGCTTACCGAACTCACTGCAACCGTTCCACAGGTCATTTTCCAGAGGAAAAGAGAGAGGATCAGCAGAGTGCTCAGCAGCAGCGTACCGCCCAGATACCCAATGTTCAGTGAGCGATCGGCAAAGTCCGCCATCGTTGTACCGACGGTGGTCGTCGCCACGACGGTGAACCAGTAGATCCATTTGTTAAAGCTGTTGCGATTGATCTGCACCACGACAGCGACCAGAAAGATGATGGCGAAAATCAGTGTTCCGGTCAGATAACCGAGATTCATCGACATCGTCACCGCATCGCCGCCGGTTTCACCCAGGGTAGTCGCAGCGATTTTGGTCAACCAGAACGCCGCGGTAACGGCCGGCACTTTACTCAGAGCGTGAGAAGCTGTGTTGTTATTTTGCATAGGGTGATACTCCGGAAAAGCCCAACATGGGCTAATACAGCGGGGATGTTATAGGATTAATCTTAAGAAAAGATTAAGCTGCAGGTGAGGCGAGAGAAATTTTTTACAGGCTTTTTACTGCTGCCCTGAGAATAGAAATGCGCCACGATGTGCAGTTTTTTACAAGTTAAGCGCCATTATTATTCTGTATTAAAAGCGTTTTTATACATCTTCCCGGGTATTAGATCGTGACTGTCCTGAAGAAATTTTCAGAAAGGCCCGAATGGCTCTTTCAGTCAGCGCCTTTTCTATGAGTAAAAAAATTAACAAATTGTGAGGCGCAATTAATGGTCAGCGTTATAGCCTTTGTCGGCCCGGCTATCTTTTACCCCGTTCTTCAGCCAGCCGGAATAATGTCACTGAGTGAAACCCCGCAACCCGCAGGGATTTACTGAGGCAGCGATGTTCAGCCTGTTTCAGGGTTCACAGCCCTCAGACAACATGCTGTGATTAAAGATTATGCCCCGATGAGCCGATATAAACAGGCTCATACTTCTGATACTGCAGCCTGACAGCTTTGCGTAATGCCACAGGAGAGGGCACCTCAGAAACCGCTGCCGGAAAGGCTTCAGTTTCCGCCAGGATTTATCACGGCCCGCAATACTGAACCCTTATCCATAGCCTTCCTCAGCTGCAGGCAGGCATTAACGGTTATAATCAGGTCTGTAGCGACGTGTATTGAACTTATTTAACATCGTCAGCAACGTCGGAGCCGGCCGCCATGAACCCAATGATCAAACCTTCTTTTACCGCTGTTTGGTCTACGGATGCCCGGGGGATCTGCATCGCCAGTCAGGAGAGTCCTGCGGGTCTGATGCCTGAACTTAAGGGCGTGACGCTGAGTTCATGGCTGAGACTGGCGCAGGCTGACGACGATGCAAAGATCGCGCTGCAACTGACTGCAGCCCTGGAATTGCTGACGCCTTTCCATATTGAAGTGCCGATCCATTGTCTGGATGGCCAGACGCGCCGGGTCCTTGTTTCCGGCCTGCCGGATTGCCAGCCTGGCACCTCCCATCTGCAGTACAACGGCTTTATTCTGGATGTGACCGGGCAGCGTAAAGCCCTGGAAGATGCGCTGCGCACGGCGGCGGAGTATCGCCTTCTGATTGAAAACAGTACCGATCTGATTGCCCATTGTGACGCGGAAGGCAGATACGTATCAATCTCTCCCTCTTACAGCGAAATCATAGGCTGGACCACCGAAGAGGTTGTGGGGCAACTGGTGGTGGATTTCCTGCACCCGGATGACCGCGAATTAGCCACCGAAGCGCTGGGATGTATCTTCAGCGGCGGGGTACTGCCGGATGTTGTTGAGGTTCGCAAACTGCATCGCGACGGCCATTACATCTCACTGGGTACCAAAGCCTGTGGCGTCATCAATCCTAATTCAGGAAAAAATATTGGTGCCGTGCTGGTATCGCGCGATATCACGCGGGACAAAGAACGGATGCGTAATCTTGAGAAGCTGGCAACCCTGGACACGCTGACCGGGCTGCACAATCGTGCCTGGATTAACGAGAAGGTGGAATTCATGCTGGCGCAGGCAGACGATCAGGCCTACACCACGGTGATGTTTATCGATTTGAATGGCTTCAAGGCGGTGAACGACCTGATGGGTCACGCGACTGGCGATGCCCTGCTGCAACAGGTCAGTGAACGACTGCGACACTGTATGCGTCCGGGCGATTCAGTGGCGCGCCTGGGTGGCGATGAGTTTGTCGTGGCTGCTAAGTGCAGCAATCACGAAGCCGCGTCCGCGATTGCCCTGCGGATTATTGACAGTCTGCAGGCACCTTTCGCCATCGATAATATGGATGTACGCATCGGCGCGGCGATTGGTATCAGCCTTGCCCGCTTCGGGACAGCAACGGCCAAAATGTTATTCGAAAACGCAGATAAGGCGATGTACCAGGCTAAAGCACGACGTGATGGTTCTTATCAGTTTTTTGAGCCAGCAGCGGAGTAGCCGTTGTATATGATGGCGGGTCTCCGCTTTGACTCCTGTCAGGCTTATCCTGCACTTATCTGCTCATCACCCTGCGCTATCATGCAGGAACGGTGCTCAGGCTAAGTTCATGCAGATTCTTCGTCATCCCGACCTTCATCATAACCCGCCTGCGCCTGTTCCATGGCGCCTCCATGTTGCTTTGCCCAGTTCACCAGCGCGACAAAAGGCTCCTGCAATGTCCGACCCAGCGGGGTAATCGCATATTCGACCGCCACTGGTGATGAAGCAATCACGCGGCGGCTCACCAGCCCGTTGCGTTCCAGCCGTCTTAATGCCTCTGTCAGAGATTTATGGGTGATGGGGTCGAGCCTGCGCTTGATGGCATTAAAACGCGAGGGCTGAGAGCATAAAACGGTGAGGATTAAAACCGACCACTTATTCGCTACCTGTTCCAGGACAGGGCGGGTGCTGTTGATCTCGGCCAGTAGCTGAGTGATGTCAGTTGCCATGAGGTTTCCTTGAGGATATCTGGTGTACATCAGGTGCGTAATTGACACTAAATATAATAAATATACCATCGGGTGTCTAACCTCTATCCGGAGTCGCAATGATGAAACTGAGTGGAAAAGTCGCCCTTGTCACCGGGGGTAATAGCGGTATCGGCCTTGCTGTCGCTCGTCGTTTTGCAGAGGAAGGTGCACGCGTGTTTATCACCGGCCGGCGCGAAGCACAGCTGGCTGAGGCAGTCGCACTGATCGGCGGTCAGGCCGAGGCCATTCAGGGTGATATCACCCGCACAGACGACCTTGCGCGTCTGTTCGAAACCCTTGGCACCCGAGCGGGTCGCCTCGATATCCTCGTCAACTCTTCAGGTGTGTCTGAACCGGCCAGCCTGGAAGAGACCACGGAAGAACACATCGATCGCGCTTTTAATCTGAATGTGCGAGCCATGGTGCTGACGGTGCAGCACGCGGTGCGATTGATGGGTGAGGGCGGCAGTATCGTGCTGGTGGGTTCCGTTGCGGGCGCGATAGCGAATCCCGGCTATGGCAGCTATTCCGCCAGCAAGGCTGCGGTACGGTCTTATGCACGCACCTGGAATAGCGAGCTGGCACCGCGCGGCATCAGGGTTAACACGCTGAGTCCTGGTCCTACCAACACGCCGATGTTTGACCGGGCCAGCGATGAAGTCAGGCAGACGCTGACCGCCCGGATCCCGGCAAAGCGGCTGGGACATCCTGAGGAAGTGGCGGCTGCGGCACTGTTTCTGGCTTCCGATGAAAGCAGCTATATCAGCGGCACCGAGCTGGTGATTGATGGCGGGATGATTGCGTAAAAATAACCTGGAGAGCGTTACGGGTTAGCGTGCCTGTGACGCCATTATGATCATCAGCTTAACCAATTTGCCCATTGAGGCTTTTGCAGGTATCAGGTTACGAAGCAAATACAGGCTGAGTATTCGCTGATATCGGCAGGTAACATCCCGATTGATAAGGGCACGAAGAATAATAAATGTCGGGCTCAGAACATCGTTAATTTCATCTTCTTCGTAGAGGGCTAATTCCCATTGTTACCCGCTGAAAGGGCAGCCAGAATGGCAGCTTCCATTTTCCCGGGCGTCGTTGTCGGTGCAAATCGTTTGATGGGTTTGCCATCGCGCCCAATCAGGAACTTGGTGAAGTTCCATTTAATACGGACACCCAGCACGCCGGGTAACTCTTCTTTCAGGTAACGGAAAATCGGGTGCGTTGCGGTACCGTTAACGTCCACTTTTTCAGACACAGGAAAACTCACGCCGTAGTTGATATGGCATGTCTGCGCGATCTCGTCGGCATTTCCCGGTTCCTGCTTACCGAACTGGTTGCAGGGAAAACCCAGTATCACCAGGCCCCGGGCAGCATACTTTTTGTAGAGTGTTTCAAGCCCGGCATATTGTGGTGTAAATCCACAGTGACTGGCGGTGTTCACTACCAGAACCACCTTGCCAGCATAATCGGCCATCGGGAGTGGCTGGCCTTGCAGGCTGGTGGCAGAGAGCTGATAAAAGAAAGACATGGTGCAATCCTCAGAGCGGAACCTGTTTTTCGTCAACATTAGCACAGAGCACATGAGGAAAGTGAAACATGGAGAGCAGGTACTGAGTGAGAAGGCCCGGCATCCGGATTTCAGACGTTATCGCCAGGCGCTGATGATTATTTCCGCTTCTGATGTAAATCCTGGTTGTTATTCATGATGAATTTTAATCACGACCTTACCCTTTGCATGTCCCTGTTGAAGCCAGTTAAGAGCATCCTGAGTTTCTGCAAAAGGGAACACACGGTCGATCACTGGCCTGATTTTTGCAGCTTCAATTAAATTGCTCATCTGGCCCAGCTGGTTGCCATCAGGACGAACAAAAAGAAAGGAATAATCCAGACCGCGCTTTTTTGACAGTCGCAAAATCCTGCGGCTCATCAGGCCAAATATCATCCGCAGGACGATATTGAGTTGTCTGGTACGCGCAAAATTAACGTCTAAAGGCCCGATCAGAGAGACTATTTTTCCGCCTGGCTTGAGGATGTTCATAGATTTCTCAATCGAATCACCCCGAAGCGTGCCGAGGACAAGATCAAAGCCCCTCAGCACGTTTTCGAATTCCTGCTTTTTATAGTCAACGACTTGATCTGCGCCCAGCTGACTGACCCACTCCACATTAGCTGAACTGGTCGTCGTCGCGACCTTTGCGCCAAGATATTTCGCCAGCTGAATCGCAAAGCTGCCAATTCCTCCCGAACCTGCCGGAATGAACACCCTCTGCCCTGGCCGCAGACGGGCTCTCTCTGTGAAACCCTGCCAGGCGGTGAGGCAGACCATCGGGAGCGAAGCAGCCTGAATGAAATCCAGATTTTCAGGTTTGATGGCCGCGAGACTTTCAGGGACCAGGGCAAACTCGGCCAGTGAGCCGTTGCCCCTGTCGAAAATGCTGGCGAACACTTCATCACCCGGACTAAAATGCGTTACCCGACTTCCTGTTGCAATAACCACACCCGCCAGATCACTGCCCAGAGTCGCTGGAAGTTTAAACTGTAAAACCGGTTTGAATATTCCTGTAGGGATCATGTTGTCTATGGGATTCAGGCCCACAGCATAAACTTTCACCAGGATTTCATTAGGACCGGGGCAAGGGTAATCCACATTATCAAATCCCAGCTCAGGTGATTTTCCGTAGCGTTTAAACGTAAAGGCTTTCATCATCCTGGTTTTCATTTATTCATCCTGTGCAATAACACCCACACCGTAGCCCGTCCCAAAAAATTCATTTTCAGACTCTCGTATCGAGTTGAAGGCTGTTCCGCACGACCTTATCCAGCAGGGTTGCAGGCGCAAAGCGGAGGACGAAATTCAGTTTTGCTGCGAGCGTTCCCGCCGTGTAGCGTATTTTTGGCCGTGAGGACTGGGCCGCTTTAAGCACCACCGCAGCCACGACATCCGGACTTTCCGCTTCAGCCATAGCCTTACCGACCACTTTCTTCAACTTAGCCCGGATGAGTTCATACTCTTCAAGCTTCGCATCCGGTTCGATATTGTGGACTTCAAACTGCGTTTTTATGTAGGCCGGCTCAATGACAGAAACCCTAATGCCTTGAGTGCGCAGTTCATGGTCAAGTGCGCCTATATACCCCTCGACCGCATGTTTACTAGCCGAATAGAGTGCGACATAGGGCAGAGGCACAACCCCCAGAATGGAACCGATATTGATGATGCGCCCGCTGCCCTGGCTACGCATGTAAGGCAGTACGGCGCGTGTCAGCCTGACGATACCCATAAAGTTTGTGTCGAAGATATGCTGCGCCTGTTCGACAGAACTCTCTTCCGCCGCTGCCGGAGCGACGCCAAAGCCTGCGTTGTTCACCAGCAGGTCTATTCGACCCTCAAGCTGCATCAATTCGTTAATAGCAGCCTTTACCGAAGCGTCGTCAGTCACATCAAGAGTGAGTAATGGAAAGGGCTGTTTATTCGCCTGTGGGCCACGACGGCTGGTGCCATACACTTTATAACCCGCTGCTAAAAGTTTGTTCGCAGAGGCTTCACCAATGCCAGAAGAGGCGCCGGTCACCAGTGCTACACGTTTTTGGCTCATTCTGAGTACGCTCTTGTAATAGGGTTCGGAGGAATAACTGATTTAATGATGATGATCATAATCATTAAAGTCAACTGGTTTGATTATGGTCATCATCAATGTATGCTTGAGTTCTGTTTCAGGAGGAAAAAATATGAAAGTGTCTAAAGAGCAGGTTCGCGAAAACCGGTTGCGGATCGTTGAAACGGCGTCAGAGCTTTTTCGTGAGCGTGGTTACGATGGGGTAGGCGTCGCTGAACTGATGTCAGCTGCCGGGTTAACACATGGCGGTTTCTACAAGCATTTTGGGTCGAAAGCGGATTTGTTAGCTGAGGCGATGAACTGTGGTTTCACGCAGTCGGCAGAAAAAACAGAAGGGGTAAGTCGGGAAGCGTTTATTGAATACTACCTTTCCCGTCAGCATCGCGATGACATGGGAAAGGGGTGCGTGATGTCGGCTCTGGGTACCGATGCAGCCCGGCAGTCTGAATCAATCCGCGAGACATTTGCGGCCGGGATTGAACGACAGATTGCCATCCTGGAATCCCAAAATATCACGCGGGCAGAGTTGATAAATAACATTGCGCAGCTTGTTGGTGCATTGATGCTTTCGCGCGCCTGTCCGGATGGTTCCGGACTCGCTGATGAGATTCTGGAGGTCTGCCGGGCGCGTTTGCTCCGTCCGGATGCCTGTGAGGATTGAGCATTGCTTTTCAGTTTAACTGGAACGAAGCCAATGCGACACAGGCTGGACTGCCCAGCCCGCTGGCGTCTCATTTGCGGCAGCGGGAGCGCGTAATCCGGACTTCCCGTTCCGGATATATTTCTGGCATACAGGTTACCAATCAGTCGGCCACCAGGCTTGTAAAGTACTGTATGACTCAGCCGTTGTCGCGAAATCCGGGATAAAGGCTCATTCCGCCATCAATAAACAGTGTGGTGCCGTGAACATAGTCGGAAAGGTCACTTGCCAGCCAGACCACCGCATTCGCCACATCTTCCGCCGCACCGATACGTCCGTAAGGGATGAGTTTTAACAGCGCTTTGCCCGCTTCGCCCTGAGTGGTTTCTTCGTTAATGGCGGTTGCGATAGCGCCAGGTGCTACTGAGTTGACGCGTATACGGTCTTCACCCACTTCCTGTGCCAGGCTTTTCATCAGTAAATCAACCCCGCCTTTTGAGGCAGCGTAGTTAACATGTCCGGCCCAAGGAATGAGTTGATGCACCGAGCTCATGTGAATGATCTTACCCACAGCCCGACTGATCTCCGGGCAGTGCTCCTGGTCACGAAACTGACGCAGCGCAGCCCGAGCGCAAAGGAACTGCCCGGTCAGGTTCACATCCAGGACAGTATTCCAGTCTGTAAGCGACATCTCGATGGAAGGCGCATCTTTCTGCAGCCCTGAGTTCGCCACCAGAATATCCAGCCTGCCAAATTCAGCAATCGTCTGAGCAAAGAGATTTTCTACGTCAGCCTCCTTTGAGACATCACCCTTTACTGCAATGGCGCGTCCACCGTCTGCACGGATTTTGTCAACCAACTCTTCAGCAGGTTCCGCCTGACTGTGATAGTTAACCACCACACCGGCACCAGCTTTGGCGAGTGCTTCTGCGCAGGCATAGCCGAGACCTGAGCTGGCGCCGGTAACCAGCGCAACCTGATTTTCGAGTGATAAGATCATGAGGCTTCCTTAATTCTGTGAATGATGAGCTTGTTAAACCCGGCGGGCATCATCAGGGGATTGAATATCGATGTATCGCTGACACCACGATTTCCAGATACCCACACGGTGACTGAGCGGCTGGCCGGATAGCACGCATGGGCCTGAGACACTGAATTATAGATGCGAAGTGCGGGGTTGGCTGGTATCAGGAGTAGCGGAGAATGCCCGGGGTGCATTTTGGTTCATCTCCTTTTATCCTGACGGTAATCATCAAAAAGGGTAGTAGCATGATAACGGTCGAAAAAGCAGATCCTCGCTCAGCAGAGTCTCAACTGCTGATAAGTAAATTATCAGCAGAACTCGCGGCGATTACAGGTGATGGTGGCAACAGTAACTTCATCATGGACTCCTTAGATAACGAGAAATCGCTCTGGGTACTCGCCAGAAACGACAACTGCGGTGCAGTAGGGTGTGGCGCAATCAGACCATTAACCGGACATGTTGCCGAACTCAAAAGAATGTTCTCAGATCGTAGTTCCCCGGCTATTGGTAGTGCTTTACTCATTTTCCTGGAAAACGCCGCCCTTGATATGGGTTATAGCCAAATCTGGCTTGAAACTCGCGCTGTTAACCATAAGGCTGTAAATTTTTATCTGAGAAAGGGTTATGAACGCATTGAGAATTATGGACCTTACGTGAATCGCAAAGATGCGGTGTGCTTTGCTAAAATCCTGAAGTGATATTTATTCAGGGATTTTCTTAATAGGGTAAGTGACGAGTGGTTTGATTTCTTTAAGCACAAACATGCTCTGCATTTCTTTGATGCCTGGCAATCTGCGTACCACTGACATGGCAAAATCAGCGTAAGAATCCAGATCTGACGCCACAACCTGTAGCAGAAAATCTGCATCTCCACCGATGCTATAGCAGGCAACCACATCTTCCAGCGCAGTAACTTCTTCTTCAAATTTTCTGGCCTCTGCCTCGCTATGACTATCTATGACGACGCGGATAAAAACCATCACGCCCAGGCCAATCTTTTTACGATCAAGAACAGCACGATAGCCCTGAATCACTCCATCTTCCTCAAGCTTGCGAACTTTGCGCCAGCTGGGAGACGCTGAAACGTTTATTTTCTCTGCCAGAACCTGGTTAGTGATGCGAGCATCGTCCTGCAAAATTGACAGGATTTTCATATCTGTCGGGCTGAGAGCCATATGAGGTAATTCCTTTCGTTCTAAGAGCTTTAGAGGGTAATTTTTACCTAAAAATCCGCATTAAGTAAATGATATAGGTAACAAATTTCCACATTATTGCTGCATAATAAATTCACTATCTCAAAAAGTTATTACACACATTTTCTGGGGATATGAATCTGCATTTAATCTATTCTGGAATCTTTATTTTAAATGGCGCATGGGATACTCCATCTTTCTTAGGCGCCCATGTAGATTGAGTCATGTACGTTCAGCAGTGTTACATCGATAAAATAACGGATGGTGCATGGCAGTTAATATCATTAAAACAGGCAGGCTTAATAATGGAGCCAGATACACGCGCCACTAACAAAAAAGAATTTAAATAAATAACTAAGGCTATTACTGCCTGAGTTACTCCGTTTTCATTCAGATCAGATATGTTTAAGAAATCATATCAAAAAGACCTTCCTGAAATTTAATACTAAAAGGAATAATCATGTCAGATACCGCTCAGATAATATCTTATATGGCTGCGCTCGGTTTAGCTGCCGCAATTCCGGGTCCGGGTATGACTGCATTAGTCTCTCGCAGTGTAAGTGGCGGGGCAGTGACGGGCTTTACAATGCTGGCTGGTCTTATTCTCGGAGACTTAATCTATTTATCTATAGCGGTATTTGGTCTGGCGGTGATCGCTCATACCTATACTTCTGTCTTCGCTCTGATTAACTGGGCTGCATCACTCTATCTATGTATGCTGGCATGGAAATTCTGGTGTTACCAGCCTCAGACTATAAACATTGCCCGGAAAGCAACAAAACGAGAACTGGCTTCAGCCTGGTTGTCAGGGCTGACCATAACGCTTGGGAACCCTAAAACCATCGCTTTCTATCTGGCTATACTGCCTCTGGTTATCTCTCTTGATAATGTATCGTTACAGATGTGGGGAGGAATGCTGGTGCCGCTAACTGTGATTGTCCTTTTGAGTGTCGGCGCGGTTTTTATACTTGCTGCGCTCAGAATACGCCACCTCCTCACCAGTGAAAAAGCGCAACGACGCCTTTTCCGTTCAGCAGGATCCATTATGATGCTGGCCGCGGTTGGCATGGTGATAAAAACGTTGTAAATGCCAGCACTTCATGGTCATCAGAATAGGATTTGGTGATCTGACAGATGCATCAGAGGTTTACTCGTCATTCACAACGCTCAGCGTAACAGGAATAGCAACCCCGCTTCGCATTATGTATCTGAACATAACTCAATTTCGGATCGGCAAAAAAACGGCGCAGCAGAACTTCAGCAAAGTTTCCTTCAGCTATGTCTGCCGCTATTAAAAAATGTTTTTTATCATAAGCACGTAATGACAGCACTCTGTTGTGCAGGACTTCGGGTAATTCGTTAACGTAAATGCCTTGTCGGGTGCATCCCTCCCAGACATAAATCGCCTGCGTGCCAAAATAGGGTGTGTCTGCAGGCTGATAAATGTGATTGATCAGAAGAGCGGTTTCACCCGCAGGAATATCACACAATGAGATTCTGTCGGGATAACCAGGATAGCACTCCACCTTTTGACGTATTGCGTTGTGTTCTTTCAGATAGCTATCGCTCTGTCCAAAAAGATGAGTAAATGGTCCGACATCCAGGCCTGAGATTTTAAAATTCATGATATCGCCTGTCGTTTTCAGCAGTGAAGAATGACGTTATCGGATATCGTGTGGCGAGACTCGCCGTTTTCGGTCAGGGATTTTAAGAACGAGACTGTCAGGGAGTTGCACTGGATGTGTTCCCCCCTCAGCCAGCTTTGATAACCTCACTCATGACAAACTTTTACGGATGTTAATACCTTTCCATCTGCAATAAGCCGTCAAATTGCCTTCACCCTTCTGCCCATCGCGCTTCTCTGGAAACTTGTAAAAAATTCCCTGAACGCCACCCCGTTAACGACATGTCCGTCACATAAAACAAAACTGCCATGTACTTTTTTGTGACAAATAACACAACCTCATTACATCCTCAGGCAGGGGCAAGATTTTATCGTGATAATGGTTTTACTCAGTACATTACTGTTTTACAGAGTACAACAAGCCGGTTTCTCCACTGCCCATAAGCCGATGACAAAATTGTGAGGATCATCATGTCTGAAAAACAGCACATCACGACATTCTCTGCTGATATTGAGCAGCAGACCGTTAAGAAGGTGGTCTGGCGCATTTTGCCCTTTCTGATTGTCTGTTATCTGATTGCCATCATCGATCGCGGCAACATCGGAATGGCTTCGTTACAGATGAACGAAGATTTAGGGTTGTCGAAAGCCGTATTTGGTTTTGCAAGCAGCCTGTTTTTTGTGGGTTACTTCCTGTTTGAAGTTCCCAGTAACCTCGCCATGCAGAAAATTGGGGCAAAGATCTGGATCTCTCGCATCATGGTGTCGTGGGGCATTATTTCGGTCTGCACTGCTTTTGTTGAAAGTGCCAACACGCTCTATATATTGCGCTTTTTACTGGGTGCAGCTGAAGCAGGATTTTTCCCTGGTGTAATTCTTTATCTGACGTACTGGATTCCGGGCAAGTACCGTGCGCGTGTGATTGCAACGTTCATGGTGGCAATCCCGGCGGCGAACTTTATAGGATCGCCTATCTCCGGTCTGATTTTGTCGCTCGACGGCTGGTTAGGCATGCGTGGCTGGCACTGGTTGTTCATCCTGGAAGGTATTCCGGCGGTGATTCTGGGGATTGCCGCTTTCTTCTTACTCAGTAATCGTCCGACCGATGCCAGCTGGCTAAATCAGGAACAAAAAGCGTGGCTGAGCACGACTATTCAGGCAGAAAACGAGAAGAAAAAAGCGATTGGTCATATCTCGCTATGGCAGTTACTGCGTCACAAGCATATCTGGGTGATGGCACTGATTTATGCGGGGGCTTCTGCGGCGGGATCAACCCTGAGCGTCTGGTCTCCGCAACTGCTGAAATCGTTCGGGCTGGATAACTTCACCACCGGTTTAGTCAATGCGATTCCTTACGGTCTGGCATCCATTCTGATGATTGTATGGGGCAGAAGTTCTGATCGGAGCGGCGAGCGTCGCTGGCATACCGCGTTAACGCTGTTCCTGATTGCAGGTGGTCTGCTCTCCGCCTTTATCACCAACAGCCTGACCGGCAGTGTTGTCATCCTGTCACTGGTATTAATTGGTGCCTACTCAATGAAAGGACCTTTCTGGGCGCTGGCGTCGGGATGGATGTCATCCACTACCGCTGCTGCGGGTCTGGCCGCTATCGGTGCGATGGCGAACCTGATTGGCGGAGGGTTAATGGTCAACGTTTACGGCATCATTAATCAGGCGACCGGCAGCCATACGCTGGCAATGATGCCACTGGCTATTCTCTGCGGCATCGGCGGTATTGCGGTGCTGGTTATGGGGCGCAAAAAAGAGTTAAACATCGAAGTTGACACTCACGCTTCGCCAGTCAGTAAATAACGTAGCATCACCTGCAGATGCTGAGCATTGCGTCTGCAGGTGAGTTCTTTCAGCTTTTACTGCCACAAGAACACTGTTTTAACTGCCAAAAAATTCCGAACATATCTTATGAACATTCGTCCAAAGATATTAAAATGTCGATGGACTCATTCAGCAGATACCAGATCAGGTTTTGTGTTTCAGGTGCACACTTTAAATAGTGATCTGACCCTACAAGTGAATTTAAATCCTCGCACATTAAAGTGATTGCTCAAAGCCTGCATCAGGCTGGAGCGAAGAAATAATTCCCTTTGGGCTGAAGCGTTAATATTATAGCCATCAGAAAGTAGATATATTTGATGGGGCAACTTATATAATTCTTGTTTTGCAAAGTTGGCAAGGATTAATAAGAAGGTTCAGCAGTAGCTCAGGATCAGAAAAACAGGATGCAATCCAGGAAGCACTTCGCTTAAAAGGCGTGTGGCAGGCGTCAATACCTGCTGGAAAATCCATGATCCTAATCCCCGCCTGTTGAAGACAGAGCCATACCTGAACATAAGAGAACCGGTCTGATACAACGCACTGAAAAAACTCATTTTATCAGTCTTGCAGAATAACACGCCTGCTTAGTCATGTTCGCCACAATCAGGCATAACAAAACCACAATGTTAATGGCTCTTTTCATCCAGACCAGCCGGGCGTTGGTTAATATGCGGGCTACAGGTATTAACGTCTAAAAGCATGTATACAAGCCATGAAACAGATCAACACATCGTCTGGTGTCTTCAACTGACTTTAACAGGCGTTTACACCCTACAGGGAATGCCTGAAACCAGCGATAGAATGATAATGCGTAAAGCAATGATGCATCTGCACCAGGCAATTGCCGCCTATCAAGCGGTTATGGTTCTTAAAATCTATTGCCTGTGCACTATCTTGTGACATTTCCTTACTGAGGATTTGTCAGGAAAGTTGCTGTTGTCGCTTCAGACAGGCCTGCATTATCCCGGACTCTCAACACTTATTCGGCTATTCCTATCGATCATGGTGTTCTGTCAACGTCCCGATAACCGTCAGCAATCCCATGAACCCATCCTGTCCTCACTGTCTTAAGGCAGAAATGAGTGCAATATTGCTGTATGATGTCGTCACTTCGATAAGTGAGTTGGGTAAACATACGATTCAATGCAGTTTATGAACCCGATTATACTTGTAAGCCACTAAACCTGAAGGTAGCAACTGACGTGAAGGATACCTACTACAACGACCAAAAGATAAATTCGTTAATCAAGGATGAACTGGATGCGTTCTTTGAGGATTATAAGGGTGTTATCTATGCATACGCTATTATGAATAAAAAAGACCCTTCGCAGATGCAGATTATTAACAACAACCCGGCGTGGTTTGATGTTTATCTTGAAAGGAAATATCAGTTTATCGATCCCGTCATTATCCGTGGTTTGCGCTGCGTTGAAGACTACTTTTGGGAAAATGAAGTTATTTTGTCAGAAGGTTACAATCTCACCAGGATTTTCAACGAAAGTTTTCAATATAACATTTATCGGGGACAGACATTTCCTCTGCATGATTACCTGAATAACCTGGTCGTGTTATCTGTTATTGGAAATAAGGACTTCGATTTTGATATGGATGAACATCGTTCAAAATTCATGAGTTTCCTTATTCATCTGCACCAGAAGACGCTCAATCTGTATAGTCAACACCAGCAGAAAAAGAATGCCTTTTTATCACCGCGTGAGCGACAGATTCTTAAGTGGGTCAGCGACGGCAAAACATATGCTGAGATTGCTATTATTTTATCTATTGCAGAGCGCACGGTAAAATTTCATATGGGTAATGTAATGAAAAAACTCGGTGTTAATAACGCAAGACATGCGATAAAACTTGGCGCAGAACTCCGCTTACTGGAAAACTGAGCCAGATACTTCTTTAAAGATGGCGTAAGTGCTGTAGCTTCTCACGCAGCCAGTCAGAGTGTTTTTCCTTAAGGATGATATCCTCAATGACACTATTGTTAGCAGGCATAAAAATATAGTAGATAACTTCTCCCTTTTCAGAAAACCCTTTTTGAATTACCTCTGTTTTCCAGTTGGCGTGACGAAAGATGGCATACATGCCACGACTGACCACTGCGTACATTCCTGAATATTTCTTCTTCATGCAAAAAATAATCATTGCAAGAAATAATGCTTTACTGGCAGGTAAATTATCCAGTTTTGCAGCGTCACGTCTTTCTTTGTCTAAAAACAGGCGAGTAATTTCACAGCAGGGAATATCGGTAGGGAGACGACATACTCCTGAAAAGTACTTATGGAAAATTTCGCTCATCATCGTCGGCTGGGTAGAGTCTATGAATCGTGCACCACATAGCAATTTTCCGTCGTGCATACCCAGTAAGTAAGTTGTGTTTTTGTTGTCAAAAAGGTCCTTTTCCATGCCGTCAATGCATTCGACTTCCCAGTCGAGTCGATCCCGAAATGTTTTTCTTCTGAGCCGGTATAACTCATTCGCCTGTTCAACCGACAATTGATCATAATCACGCAAAAAAAAATCAACAGCAGAACCCATTAACTCGCCCTCAATAATCACATGATGAAACTATCGCACCTGCCCTTTAGGACAGCTTTTATTATATCGTACAGGTCTTATAATAAAAATGTACCTGACCACTAAGCACTTTCATTGCCCGGCGGTCAGGCGGTCAAAGACCAATGCAACACCAGGGAAAACCAGACGAGATTATGTGATATTCGAAGTCTCGCGTACAGAGTGCAAAAAGCATTCAAATAATAAAAATACCAGAATACGAAAAAAGTCAAATAACCATCATTAATTTATTGCCCCTTATTGTTTTAAGGGGCAAAATTTCCTGTTCAGTTAATCCAGTTAAGCAATGAATGTAAAATTACGCATTGAGTGAGCAACATTGCTGTTCATTTGATAGCCAATGCAGTCAGTCTGCCTGACAGCACTTCGGGATGAGTCTGTCAGCGGTATTTTAAGTAATAATTAGTTGCTAATAACGTTTTTATTTTCTTAATTTCAATAAATTTCCTGGTTTCAAAATCGAGCCCAGCCATTCTGAGATTATCCGTCTTTTCGACCGTTATCAGCTTGCTGACAGTTATTTACTATTTTCCTCACATAGAAATATCTCTGATTCAGGTATTCATCCTCAATGCGGCCTTCGACGTTTCCATCAAATTGGCTCACCAGTTAAATTAAGCGTAACTTACATCACTGCTCAATTTGAATAAATTATTGATCCGCTTTGTGTAAAAATCTGACCTGGCTCATATCGCGTTATGGTTAAATACCAGGCATTAATTAGCATAATTGTGTGAATTCTGTCGACTAAATCTCAACAGGTTGTGGTCTGAATATGGATAGACTTACTAACGATAAACTTACATTTTTATCCAGTCCGCACATAAGTTGGCTTCGGCATAAGCGACAGACCAGGATATCACCTGCTTTCGTGTGACTTTTTTAAAGTCTGCATGACAGTGTTTGTAGCCACTTTTAGTTTTCTTGCGGTATCCCTGACTCCTGCTCCATTTATGGACATGTCGACGATCTGCTCTTTAACGCCGGGTTTTCTGGCTTCATAGGTATATGACATCTGGAAAACGCGTCCACATATCCGGCAGCGAAATCGCTCATGTTGGGAAGAACTGTGACCATGCCGATAGACTTTATATGAATAACAACGAGGGCATTGAACCGAAACATTAGTCAAACAAACCTCAATCATCTGAGTTTTAATAGAGAATTGTATCGATTGAAATAATGCCCTTTAGCCAGATAGGGCCCGTATTAATCGATTTTAGTGCAGACACGTCTAAGTATCCGGGTCCCTGTTAGTCAACTCGCCCGTTTTAGGGCGCAGCAAAAACAACACCAGCGAGCCCAGGCATGCAGTTGTCTGGATAACGCCAAGTGCGATAACTGCCGGTATAGATAAAACAGAACTAAGCCAGGTGGTGATGGCAGCGATCGCCATTGTCAAAAATCCCAGCAATGAGGATGCGAGACCTGCTTCTTTTCCTACAGGACCCATTGCGATAGCTGTGCCCAGCGGGTTACCCAGACCCATACCCCATAAAAAAGTGATCATGGAAAGGGTATACCATCCCAACCCCGGATCCTGCGGGCCAATAAGCAGCATAATGCCGCCTATAAGGGCAATAAAAATACCAAGTGAAGCAATTTTTCCACCCCCGAAGCGATGTGCAAGTCGGGGACCAGAAATCCCTGCGGCAAATACCACAAAGACTGTCGCGAAAAAGAACATCCCGGCCTGCAGAGGGGATAATCCCATCCCATTCATGAGAATGGCGGGTGCCGCGGCAAAGGATGCAAACAAGCCACTCATCAGCAGGCTTATTGCGAGTGCAGGAAAGATAAACGTTACGTTCACGGACAGGCTGATATATGCCTTAAGGACGCCGGTAAAAGAACGCCTGACTCTCCGCCCGGCAGGGTGTGTTTCTCCCAAAATGTTAACGTAGAAAATTCCCACCGCGAGAGCCAGCAGGCTGACCAGAATAAAAATTGACCGCCAGCCCAGAGTAATGGTGATCAGGCTCCCCATCAGAGGAGAAAAACCAGGGGCTGTTGCTGTCGCAATCATGGTCAGAGAAAGCGCCCGAGACAGCCTTTCACCTTCAAAAAGGTCACGGGAGATAGCCCGGGCCAGAACGGAAGCGGCACATACTCCGGCCGCCTGGATAATACGCCCGACAATCAGCATATCAAGTGAATCTGAAAGACCACTGATGATTGTTCCAATAAGGAAAATCGTGAGCCCGCCTGTAACAATTTTTACCCGCCCATAGCGATCAGACAACGGTCCGACGACAAGCTGCGCCAGCGCAAAGGTAATAAAGAAACATGACAGCGTCAGTCCAAGCTGACGCGCGGACACACCAAATTGTGCACCTATAGCCGGAAAGGCCGGAAGAATAATATTCGTGGACAGCGTACTGATTGCGGACAGACCGGCAATTGTCACAATAATTTTTCCGTTCAATTGCCTGGGTTCCGGTAAGCTTTCGTAAGGTTCAGTGACTGACTTTAATTTTTCTGGGTTCATGTCATTCTCTGTGGCGATAATTTAAAAATCTGCTGACTATCTGATTGCCTGACAGTAACGCAGGATCTGCACCCGATATCGGGCACAGAACCTTAAGCTGAATATTAAATTGTGAACAAATTAATATGCTGACGTTAACTGAAGCCTGTATTTTTATATTACTGGTTACGCGACACTCATTATTCAACATCAGAGCGTTACGCCACCTGAGTAAATCTCTTACAGGCAGCCCTGATATTCATATTAAATGGCTTCCCAACGGCGAAAAAGAACACTGGCATTCACGCCGCCAAATCCAAATCCGTTTGATAACGCATGCCGGATGGCAGAATAACGTGCCTTCAATGCAACCAGGTCCAGACCTTCACCTGATTCATCGGAATTATGTAAATTCAGCGTCGGCGGAATAATCTGGTCACGCAGAGCCAGTACGGTAAAGATGGCTTCAATACCGCCAGCTGCGCCCAGCAGATGTCCGGTAGCCGACTTGGTCGAACTGATGGCGACTTTACTGCCTTTACCAAACACGGATTGGATCGCCGAGAGTTCACCTTTATCACCGACCATAGTTGAGGTGGCATGAGCATTGATATGCTGTACATCATCAGCACTTACGCCTGCCTGGGCTAACGCAAGCGCAATGGCTCTGCGGGCTCCGCTGCCGTCTTCGGGGCCGGCGGTAAGATGCCATGCATCGGCGCTGGTACCATACCCTACCAGTTCAGCCAGGGGTGTTGCCCCCCGACTCAACGCGTGTTCTAAAGACTCAATGACCAGTATGCCGGCACCTTCGGCCATCACAAAGCCGTCCCGATCGGTGTCAAACGGTCTTGATGCTTCGCCAGGTTTATCACCATTATTTGTAGAGAGTGCGCGTGCTGCCGCAAAACATCCCAGCGTAACGCGATCGATTGCAGCTTCTGTACCTCCACAAACCGCAATATCGGCTTCGCCGGTTTTAATCAGCCTTGCCGCATCACCGATAGCCTGCACACCTGCAGCACATGCCGTTATCGGCGCACCGATAGGTCCTCTAAAGCCATGCTTTATTGAGACATGACCTGCAGCCATATTTGCAAGAAAAGAGGGCGCAGTGAAGGGTGATAAGCGGCGTGGTCCGCGTGTATCGGACGTTCTGACTGCGTCCGCAATCGCGCCGAATCCCCCCACTCCTGATGCAATCACTGTTGCAGTACGCTCTTTCTTGTATTCATTATCTGGCTGCCAGTCCGCCTGAGTGAGGGCTTCCTGAGCCGCAATGAGAGCAAACTCAATGAAGCGATCCATTTTTTTGCGCTCTTTGGCAGTAATATACCGCTCCGGCTCATAACCTGCGTCAGGGTCCTCTGTGAGTGAGGGCACCTGTCCGGCCACGGTGACGCCAGTACCCTCTCTGATTTCAGGAGGAAGTACTGTTATTCCCGACCGACCCTCAATAAGCCTGCGCCAGACGGTTTCCGTACCACATCCTAAGGGGCTGACAATACCGCAGCCGGTTACGACTATTCGTACGGAATTATTCTCATTCATTGTAAAAACCTCATGTTCTTTTTTGCATAGCGTCATGCCATAAACCGGTATGCAGGGGAACGTGTTCCCCTGCGGTTAATGGTTATTCTTCGGCTTTACCATCTGCGAATTTCTGATTTTCAGGGCGTATCCTGAACCATATGGCATACATTGCAGGCAGGAAAACCAGGGTAACGATGGTGCCAGCAAATGTTCCGCCTATCAGCGTATAAGCCAGTGTTCCCCAGAAAACAGAATGCGTAAGCGGTATAAAGGCCAGAATAGCGGCCATTGCTGTCAGTAATACGGGTCGGGCACGCTGAATTGTTGCTTCAACGACGGACTCAAAGGGTGTCAGCCCTTCATGCTCATTGTGATGGATCTGCCCTATCAGGATTAATGTATTGCGCATCAGAATCCCCGACAGCGCGATGAGTCCTACCAGCGCATTAATCCCGAACGGCTGATTGAACAGCAGCAACGTCGGCACAACGCCAATCAACCCCAATGGCGCAGTCAGAAACACCATCACCATCGCTGACATTGACCGCACCTGCAAAATGATGATCAGAAGCGTAATGGCAATCATGATCGGGAACAGCGGAGCCATTGCCTGAGTCGCTTTACCGGACTCTTCAGTGGGTCCTCCCTGCTCAATGCGGTATCCGGCCGGAAGCTTAGCGATAACAGGCTGTAACTGTTTCAGAATTTCAGCGGAAACATCCGGCGGCTGCATGGTGTCTGCAATATCCCCCCTTACGGTAATCGTCGGGGTACGATCGCGACGTCGTAGTATCGGATCTTCCATTCTTACTTCAACATCGCCAATCTGAGACAGTGGAATGCGCTGGCCTGACGACCCCACCAGCGTAAATCCGGCTATTCTTGCAGGATCGAGTCTGATATCGCCTGCTGCACGACCCATTACCTGTACTGAGCGGATATCTTCACGAACGGACGTAACAGGTACGCCAGAGAGCAGGAACTGGAGTTGCTGCGCAACGGCATTCGAAGTCAGACCTACTGCCTGAAGACGATCCTGATTCAGCGAGAAGTGCAGCGTCGGCACGCGCTGTCCCCAGTCCGTGTTCACGGTCCTCATGTCTGGACTGGCCAGCATGACCGCCTCAACTTCGCCTGCAATCTCACGCAGTTTATCCGGATCAGGTCCCATCACCCGGTAAGCCACTGGATAAGGAGAATAAGGACCGAAGACCAGTTGCGTTGCGCGGACACGTGCTTCAGGAGCGAGTCCGCTGGCTGCGGCTTCACGTAGCCGTTCCTTGAGAATATCGCGGGCATCCTGGCTGTCGGTCAGAACCACAATCTTCGCAAATGACGGGTCGGGAAGCTCCGGTGCCATCGCCAGATAGAAGCGGGGTGAGCCCTGTCCGATGTAAGAAGTGACAATTTTTGCCTCTTTCTGCTTTTTCAGCCAGTCTTCGATTTTCGCTGTGGTCGCGCTGGTCTGCTCAATTGAGGTGCCGTAAGGCAACTGAACCTCAATTAACACTTCCGGACGATCTGATGTCGGGAAGAACTGTTTCTTTACCAGCCCCATCCCGAGAATGGCCACCGTAAAGACGATGATAACCGTCCCGGCGACTATCCATTTTCGTGCAATAACGCGGGCCAGTAACCGGCGAAAACGGTTGTAGCGCGGGGTATCGTAGATTGCGGCGTGTCCGCCGGGCACCGTTTTGATCTCCGGCAGCATTTTCACCCCCAGATAGGGTGTGAACACCACTGCTACAACCCATGAGGCTATCAGGGCGATACCCACAATCCAGAACATGTTACTGGTGTATTCACCTGCGGTAGACTGCGCAAAGCCATTAGGCATAAAGCCCACTGCGGTCACCAGTGTACCTGCCAGCATCGGGGCAGCAGTATGGCTCCACGCATAGGCTGAGGCTTTAATACGGTCGTAGCCCTCCTCCATTTTTACAACCATCATCTCAATTGCAATGATGGCATCATCCACAAGAAGTCCCAGGGCCAGAATCAGTGACCCCAGGGTTATGCGATCGAAATTTTTACCTGATGCCTCCATGATGATGAAAACGACCGCCAGCGTCAGAGGCACGGCAGCGGCCACCACAACGCCCACACGCCAGCCCATACTGACAAAGCAGACCACCATGACCACAAGCAGCGCAACGAAGAATTTGATCATAAATTCATCGACAGCAGAGCTTATGTTGACGGACTGATCGGTGACTTTCGTCAGCGTCATGCCGAGCGGCATGGATGCGTTGATACTGGCCGCTTCCGCATCCAGTGACTTGCCCAGTTCAAGGCCATTCCACCCCTCCCGCATGATAATGCCCAGCAGAAGAGCAGGTTCACCCTGATTGCGTATCAGAAACGTGGCAGGATCCTCATATCCGCGCTCAACAGTGGCAATGTCCGACAGCAGCAGCGTTCTGCCATTAACAACGACGGGCGTTTTACGTATCTGCTCCAGTTTGTTAAAAGCACCGTCAAGACGAATAAATACCTGGGGTCCCTGGGTATCAATTGAGCCCGCGGGCGTGAGGATATTCTGGCTATTCAGGGCTGAAAATATGTCCTGAGGCGAAACCCCCAGCGTGGCCAGCCTGTCATGGGAAAAAGAGACAAAGATGCGTTCGGTCTGCTCACCGATAATGTTGACTTTTTTTACGCCCGGCACATGAAGAAGCCTCTGGCGCAGTGATTCTGCATCGCGTACCAGTAAACGCTGAGGCTCACCTTTGGCTTTCAGAGCAAAGAGGGAAAATGTGACGTCCGAAAACTCGTCATTCACCATCGGTCCGATGACGCCTGCAGGCAGATTTTTTGCCTCATCTCCCAGCTTTTTACGGGCCTGATAGAACTCTTCCTGTACCTGTGAGGGTGGCGTACTGTCCAGCAGAGACAGCATGGTGAACGCCATCCCAGGGCGGGTATACGTTTCGCTACGGTCGTACCATTTAAGCTCCTGCATACGCTTTTCAAGCGGTTCAGCAACCTGATCCTGCATTTCCTGTGCCGTCGCACCGGGCCATGCAGTGATGATTGTCATCTGTTTGACGGTAAACGGCGGATCTTCTGCCCGGCCCAGCTCAAAAAAAGACAGGATGCCTGCAACCGTTATCAGAATGATCAGGAATAAAGTAACGGAGCGTTCACGAACCGCGAGCGCAGAGAGATTGAAGCGGGAGTTACTCATGTGGCTGGCCCCCGGCAATGCTGCCGTCACCCTGACGGGCAACGCGTATAGTTTCGCCGTCATGCAGCAGGTGAGCGCCAAGCGCAACCACTTCTTCACCGCCACTGATCCCACTTGAGACTTTTGCCATATCGTCACTCAGGCCCTCTACACGCACTGCCCGCCAGGAAACCCGGGCTGGCTGACCGGTAATAACCCAGACTCCCGGACCTTTTCCCTGGTCAGAGAGTGCGGCTATGGGTATCTGCATTACCTTACGTGAAGCCTTTCCATCCGCAATATGCAGAGTGACTGTGGCGCCCAGCGGTGCGTTAGCCAGCGCTCCCTCAAGCACATATCGGGCTTCAAAAGTGCGAGTCAGAGGATCGGCTGCATCGGAAAGCACGCGAAGTTGCGCACTGACGGACTGTTTTTTATCGCCGTACAACGTCGCTTCAGCCTGGCTTTCAGGCGCCGGCCTGAGCGTTTCAGGAAGCTGGACCATGGCTTCACGCTGGCCGGCCCTGGCTAATCTGATCACCGGCTGACCTGCGCTGACCACCTGACCCGGTTCAGCAAGCGTATCCATAACGACGCCATCAGCATCAGCCAGCAATACGGCATAACTTTTTGCATTCAGTGCAACGTCAGCCTGCGCCTGCGCAGCGCTGAGGTCGGCTTTTGCCGTGTCTGCAGCGGCCTTTATCTGATCATAAGCTGATGCTGAAACAGCGCCTGCTGAGACCAGGCCCCTGTAGCGCACTTCGTCCTGAGAAGCTTGCCTGGCGCGGGCACGTGCAGCAGCAACAGCCTGCTGCTGAGCCTGTACCTGCAGGCTGAGATCAACAGGATCGAGACGCATCAGCGGCTGTCCTCGCCTGACCGTTTGGCCTGTATCAACAAGGCGTTCGAGAATTTTGCCCTGTACACGGAAGCCAAGGTCACTCTGCGTACGTGCAACTACCACGCCGGTGAAAGAACGGTATGCATCGTCAGCTCCCGCCACCTTTACAGCCCTTACCAGGGGGGGGTGCGTGCGCGGGTCATCAGTACCGGAATTATCGCCACAGGCTACCAGGGCTAATGGGAAAAGGCAGACAGCTAAGTTGACAGGCTTGATCCTGAGCATGGGTTACCTGAATAAAATAATAGGAAGGTAACCGCATTCTTATACCTGTGACTGAATTTGTCAATGGTCACATATTCAGGGAGAAAGACTTCTTAGTATCAGGGCAGAAAGGAGAACGGCGGCTGAAGCAGCTGTTTCAAGATTGTACTGTAACTGAACAGGACTGATGTAAGGTTTCATGAGGAGAAAAATAGCCTTCGTCGCTTCATCAAGAGGGGTTTTTCGCTCAAACTGTCCCGCATGTCGCCCTTCAACAATAATATTTTCAATAAGTTGTCGAATCCGCTCTTCGTGTATTTCGGCGGATGGCCACTTGTCCCTGGCGGCCACGGCGGCAATGTCATAAAGCCTGCGGTCGTGAAAGAACAGGTCGCTTCCGGACTCCGTCAGTGCCCGCAGCAGTTGCCTCATCTTTTCCGATGCCGTCGGCGCTTCTGCAACCGCAGAGTTAACATTCTTCATAATCATATCCAGACGATTGGCGCAGATGACTTCACCAATAGCCTGTTTTGACCCAAAGAATTTATATATATATGCCTTTGAAAAACCTATTGATTTTGCCAGGTCTGAAACAGTGGTTTTCTCATAGCCAAAATGCCCAAAGTGCTCGGTCGCAGCTATGACCACCTGATCACGAATGGCGTGTTCAGAAGGTCCCCTTGAGGGGGGAGGAGTCGTATGTGTATTCATATTTTCAACTTAGCCTGACAGCGGTTGATTGACAACGGGTGACCATTTGGTAATGTAGTCACAAATCATATTCGTCTCAAGGACTATTCATGCTCCACTTACGTCCCTTTGCACTCGTGTTGACTGCAGGTTTACTGACGGGCTGCACAGTAGGACCGGATTATTATCGTCCGGATGCACCGCTTGCAGAACGCTACATGAATGAGTCAGCTGTTCTGCAGAGAAGCACTTCACATTCCGCCAGTTTTGCTGAGTGGTGGGAAGGATTTAACGATCCGCTTTTGAGTCAGTTCGTGACAGAAGCACTGGCACAAAACCTCGATATTGCGCAGGCAACCGCCCGAATGACGCAGTCAGGCGCGGGACTAGGAGCCGCTACAGCAGCGCTTCTGCCATCAGCAAACGTCAGCGGTCAGGCGGGTAGGGCATATCAGTCGACCGAAACTCCGCTGGGCCAGGTCCTGAGTTCAACGCCGGACTTCAATCGTTATGGCAATAGCTATGAAACCGATCTCAATGCCAGCTGGGAGATTGACCTTTTTGGTGGTCTGCGACGCGGTCGCGAGGCTGCTCTGGCTGATTACCAGGCTTCTGAAGCGGGAGTGATCGCCACACGCCTTGCTGTTGCTGCTCAGACTGCTGATATCTATATCACCCTGCGTGGATTACAGACCCGGCTGGACATCGCTGAGAAACAGATAAGAACGCAGCAGGATTTACTGGAAAAGGTGAAGCTCCTTCAGATAAAAGGTCTGGCTCCCGGCTATCAGGTTCGTCAGACCGAAGGGGCTCTCGCACAGGTACAGGCAACTGTGCCGGTTCTTCGCACAGGTCTTGACAACGCAATGAATGCGTTAGACGTCATGCTCGGTACGCCTCCGGGTACTCATCGTAAAGCGTTATCCTTGCCGGGAGCCATTCCGCAGGCTCCGCAGATTACCGATACAGGAACGCCAGCTGATCTCTTACGCCGCAGACCGGACATTATCGTGGCAGAGCGCAATCTTGCAGCCTCAAATGCGCGTATCGGTGTCGCTGTGAGCGAATATTATCCGAAGTTTTCCCTCAGCGCATTACTCGGCAGCGCAACATCGGTATCAAGCGGTAATCTTTTCTCAGGCGGTGCCAGCCAGGCTGCAGGCGTGGTGGGGTTGCGCTGGCGGCTCTTTGATTTTGGACGTATTAACGCTCAGATAGATCAGGCTAAAGGCCAGGAAGCTGAGGCTCTGTCGGCGTATCGGCTGTCGGTTTTACGTGCAAGTGAGGACGTTGAAAATGCGTTCTCGTCACTCATTAACCGTGAAATGCAGACCGCCATTCTGACCCGCGGAGTAACCGCACTGTCCGGAGCGCGCCAGTCTTCTTTTATCGCATGGAAACAGGGTACCGCAAGCCTGATCGACGTCTTACACGATGATCAAAATCTTCTTCAGACTTCAGACGCCAGAGCACAGGCTCAGACCGAGAGCGCGCGCGCAGCTGTCGCTGCTTTTCGGGCACTGGGTGGCGGCTGGCAGCCACCTGCGATTAACGCTGATGCCCGATAAGCTACGGGAAAATCAATCCGGCACTATCCGTCTCGAATTATCACTTATAAGCACTGTTGTTTATGGCCTGCGGCCCGGAGAGTGTATGAGCAGAGTAGGATTTATCGGCCTCGATGAGTTGTCCGAAGGCATAATAAGGGCGATTTTTAGTTCCGTAACTGAAGCGCAGGTATTTCTGTATCCCTCTGACTGCAGTCACGTTCAAAAAGTAGCAAGAGGTTATCCCTGCTGGACGCTGGATGACTGCAAGTCAGTTTCAGAGGAATCAGAAATAGTTTTTCTCAGTACAGCTTGCAATAACCTGACTCAGATATCTGAAAACCTGCATTTTAATAATAACCATACTGTAGTTTCGCTGAACCCGAACCTGTCTGTTCAGCAATTACGTCTTCTGTTTCCCCGCAGCGATTGCGTCAGGATGACGATGATTGCCCTCAAGGAGAGCAGTAAAACCGTGACTGTTTTTACTGACAACAACCAGCCGCTTCAGCAATTTCTTTGCGAGGCGGGATTGCAATTTATTGCAGTCAGCGAAAATCATTTTAATCTCATACTTATGTTAGCGGTTCACAATCTCGCCAGATTTTAAGCAGTTACATCATTAAATAAACCCTCTGATAGCTGATTCTGTCATCAGACAGGTGAGGCTAAGCGCTGTTATTAAAAATCAATCCTGGAGAAGTTTATATGAAGAATACAGATGCTGAGTGGGTACTCATTACCGGTGCCTCCGGAGGGTTTGGTGAAGAATTTGCACGCCAGTTCGCCGCTCAGGGAAGGTCGCTGATTCTTGTAGCAAGAAGACGCGACAAAATGGAGTCACTGGCGCAGGAGGTACGTGAGAAGTACAAAACTGACGTCATTGTAGAGCAGGTTGATCTTGCCAGCATTGACGCAGTCAGTGATCTTCACCGGCGTCTCAAGGCGCAGAATATCCATGTTGAAACACTGATAAATAATGCAGGTTACGGGCTGCAGGGTCGTTTTCTTGACCATTCTCTGACTGATTCGCTGAATATAATAAATCTTGATATCGCCAGTCTGACTGCGGTTACCCGGCTTTTTGCAGATGATATGAAGAAAGCAGGAAAAGGCCGTATTCTCATGGTTGCAAGCCTGCTGTCTTATCAGGGGGTTAAAAATTTCGCCGTCTATTCAGCAGCAAAAGCTTACGTGCTGAGATTTTCGGATGCTCTTCATCGTGAACTCAAATCTGAAGGTATTACCGTTACCGCTCTGTGTCCGGGCATGTCTGACACAGGTTTTGCTGACGTAGCTCAGCAAAAGCTGACCCCCATGCTGAAAAGCGTCATGATGAAGCCGGCACCCGTTGTTAAAGCCGGAATTCATGCTTTGCAGGCCGGAAAGATGAGCATTGTTCCGGGAATAGGTAATAAGGCAATTACCTTTTTTACCTGGGCTACCCCCCGACGACTCCATCGGGCAGTTATGTCATATGTAATGGGTGTGTAGAATATAAAAATCAGGAATGCATTCCTGCCCCCCTCTCTTTGGTTGACATTAAACACAACTGCTCATCCGGAAAAAGTCCGCGAAGTTGACGTCAACGGGTTATATATCAGGATTTGCGAGCCTGAAAAATGTGTAAATGAAGTCCTGATCGTATACCACGGTGGTGGAGTCAATTCTGATGCAGGTTACGATATTCCTGCACGGCAACTGAGCTGCGCTTTATCCGTCTGCGTGTGTCTCACAGATATTCGCGGACACGGTCGTTCAGGTGGACTCAGAGGAGATGCATTAAGCCCTGAACAAATATGGCAGGATGTGGATATCATCATTGATTATGCCCGCATCATTTACAAGAATGCCCGGATTCACATGCTCTGTCACTCCAGCGGGGGCGGCATGTTGATTAATTACTTTACCCGGCATGTCTTACCGCGAAAAGTTGACAGTCTGGTCCTGCTGTCGCCTGAACTGAGGCCTTTTACACCGCCAGCTTTACACAAGAAGTTGTCTACTCCTTTTGCGTCAGTTAACCGTTGGGCTTTTATCTTTAATGCACTGAGTGCGGGTTTTACAGGAGGGCATCGCACTGGTGTGATGCTTAATTTCCCCAGTGAGGTTATTCACTCAAGACCTGATTTTGTTCAGGTATACAGCGTAAACATGGCAAATGCTCTGACACCAAAAAATCCTTCAGGGCAACTAAAAAAGCTCTCTTTTCCGGTCACAATTCTGCTTGCTGAACAGGATGAGCTGTTTGATGTGAAACGAATGACTGAGTTTTTCAACAGCTGCGGTAATTCACATTTAAGCTGTCAGGTCGTGAAAAACTGCAGGCATCTCGATTGTATTTTTGAACTGACCGACAGCATGAAAAACCATTTCGCACGCCTGTCTTCAGGAATATAAGGCTCAGAACGGATGTGATGATTTAAATAATGAGAAAGCCTTTCTCATCAGTCTGACTTCAGCTGCTCGCTTAAAGCAGAGACGCATTATTTATAACCCACGTGCCTCGATGATAGCCTCTTCAGCGCCTTTAGTGATTGCAGAGACTCAAACCCATAAAAAAGCCGACTGAATAGCGATAAATCTTATCCAGCCGGCTACAGAGATGGCTCAGGATACCGCGCTTTCGTTTTTCAGGGACTCCAGAACGTTCAGAATATTAGTGGCCGCCACCGTTCCCATCTTCACGTAGGAGTTATCACTGACACCGCCAATGTGTGGCGACAGAATCACATTTTCAACATGCTGCCAGATATGCGGCGCCGTCAGAGGTTCAGTGGGGAAACTGTCCAGTGCGGCCCAGGCGACGGTGCCATCATTCAGCGCCGCTAAAAGCGCATCGTCATCAATAAGACCGCCGCGTGCCGTGTTTACCAGAATGGCGCCTTTTTTAAACAACGCCAGTTTCTCTGCATTGATCATCTGGCGGGCCTGTTCGGTCAGCGGACAGTGTAACGAAATGATGTCTGCCTGTTGCAGCAGGTCGTCAAGTGAAGCGGACTCACACTCATCAGGAAAGGTTTTTGCAAAAGGATCATAGGCGAGTACCTTCATGCCAAACGCCCGCCCAATGCGGGCAACGCGACCGCCAATTGCACCAAGCCCGACCAGACCCAGCGTTCTGCCCTCCAGCTCCACAGATTTATGGGTGGATTTGTCCCAGTGCCCCTGACGCATGCGCTGATCCAGCGTTATCACGGATTTGGCGCAGGCTAAAATCATCGCCCAGGTATGCTCGGCTACAGCGGCTGCGTTGGCACCTGGCGCAGACTGAACGCGGATATCGCGTGCCGCGGCTGCCTGTTGATCGATAACGTCAATGCCGCTGCCGTGTTTGGAAATCACGCGCAGGGCAGGCGCAGCATCCATGATGTGGGCATTAATTTTTCCGTAACGGACAATTATCGCCACCGGATTATGCTGCTGGCAGAGTCTGAACAGGGTATCTTCGTCGGGCTGTTTGCCTGCATAAACCAGACTAAACGCGTTCAGCAGGCTGACCGCCTGCGGAGCCAGATCGCTGGCCGTGACCAGAATGACGGGAAGCTGGGTTGTCATCAGAGCGTCTCCCCATCCGTCAGCATGCCAGCGGTTTGCAGGGCTTTCTCCAGCCACGGCGCGCGAAGATCGCCATCACGAATGGCCGCAATACGCCCGGTCTCGAAATCCAGTTTTTTCTGCGCCAGTTCGAGCAGGGCAGGGATCTCTTCACGCGGCAGAATCACCACGCCATCAATATCACCGATGACCAGATCGCCCGGCTGAATGGCAGCACCCGCGACAGAAACCGGGTAGTTGACCCGTCCCGCAACAGATTTGGTCGGGCCACAGGGATTCAGGCCCGCAGCAAACACCGGGAAGCCGTTCGCGCTGAGTGCATCGGCGTCACGCACCGCGCCATCGATGATGATCCCCGCGATGCCGGAGGCTTCAGCCTGGGTCGACATAATCTCTCCGATTAAGGCACAGCTGATATCGCCTTTGCCATCAACCACAATCACGTCGCCTGGCTGGGCGATTGCCAGTGCGGCATGGATCGCCAGATTATCGCCTGGCCGGACCTCGACGGTGATAGCGGGACCAGCGACTTTCATCGTGGAGGCTACCGGTTTGACGCGACCATGCAGCGTTCCGCGTCGACCGGCCACATCAGCCAGTATTGCAGCCTGGAACTGAGCCGCCTGTTTAACAAGTTCTGGCGCGACACGGATAATGTCGCGATTGATGAAGGTATTCTCTGCATGTGGCATAGATTATTCCTCTTTCGTTTTACCAGGTACAACTTAGTTGTACAATATAAAACTACTATATCGATGTTAATTCGCATCACACCAGTGTTAAGCACTCATTTGTGATGTAAATACGATGTGAATCACAAATTGCGCGGTAAACTGCCTGCCGTCGCATACAGGAGGACGTACCAATGGGGAATGAAGGCGTAATTGCCGTAGAAAAAGCGCTGGCGCTGCTGGATTGTTTCAAACCTGGCGAGGAGTCGCTGACGCTTACCGCGCTGGCGCAGCTGTCGGGTTACCACAAAACGACGGTCTATCGCCTGATGAACTCACTTGAGCGCATGAATTATGTGATTCGCCGCGACAATGGCGTCTATACCCTGGGGCCGAGGCTGCTCTATCTGGGCAAGCTCTATGAACAATCCTTTCATCTGGCCAGCATTGTTCAGCCTGAGCTTCACGCTCTGGCGACCGCGACGGGCGAAAGCGCCTCATGGTATGTGATAGAAAACGATCAGCGGCTCTGTCTGTTCAGAGCTGAGCCTTCTGAAGGACTGCGTGAAACGCGCCTGCCCGGCACCTTTCTGCCGCTGGATAACTCTGCCATCGGACAGGTGCTTCGCTACTGGGGAAAGAACGAACCCCTGTTTGAGACTGTACCTGAACTACCGCTGTTTACCTCCGGGATGCGCGATCCGCACATTGCGGCATTTTCCGTACCGGTGTTTGGAGAAGGCGACAGGCTGCTCGCTGCGCTGGCACTGACCGGGCCATCGTCACGTCTGACGCAGGCGAAGTGTGAAAGCGGACTGGGGAAACTGATGAAAGAAGCGGCCAACCGACTTTCGGTTAAATCTGGCGCGCATAAAGTGACATGCGATAATTTTTACAAGATTTAGCCGACGTGAAGGGCACAGGTGATTCCATGTCAGGGCCGTGCACGCCCTGAGCAGCAATTTTCTGCAGGCTGGAATCGATTAATTTCCGCAAAGGTGAATAAAATGATGTCTGGCGTGTCTGAGTACTTAACCCTCAAACGGCCCGCCGCTGTGATGGGGTGATATTAAATCATTGATATTTATTAAAATAATTTACTTCCGGTGCGCCTTTAAACATTCTGATTTAATGTCAGATGGTTAAAGGCACGCTGGCCGCATGAAAAATCCCCCACTTTCCCGCCTCAACATGAATTTCCTTCATGTTCGTTGAAATTTAATCACTTTTTTTCAACCGGATGTTGAGGCATAAAGTAAGAATTGTTAATAACTTTGAGTCATATGACTGCGTGTTAAGGGATAGCAAAGCTGCATAACCCTGAAGCAACAAATCATATCAGCGACCAGGATACCCGATAGCGATGAACAACTTAGCCTTTACCCTCAAGCGCATTCGTTTCGACGAAAACTATAACCCTTCGAAAAATACGCGGGCGACGACTAACTTCGCGAATCTGGCGCGTGGCGAAAAACGCCAGGAAAACCTGCATAACGCGCTGGCGATGATCGACAACCGGTTCAACGCGCTGGCGCACTGGGACAACCCAAAAAGCGATCGTTACGCTGTCGAACTTGAGATTATTTCTGCTGAGCTGAATCTTCGTCCAGGCAGCAACGACGAATCGTTCCCGGCGATTGAGATTCTGAAGACCCATATTGTCGATCACAAAACCGGTGAACGTTTCGAGGGGATTGTCGGCAATAACTTCTCCTCCTATGTGCGTGATTATGATTTCAGCGTGGTGCTGACAGAGCACAATAAAGGCCAGACTGAATTCAGTCTGCCGGATGATTTCGGCCAGCTGCATGGCAACATTTTTAAAAGCTTCGTCAACTCAGCGGCCTATAAAGAAAACTTCAATAAGTCTCCGGTCATCTGCCTGAGTGTGTCGAGCAAAAATACCTATGTGCGCACCGGTAATGTGCATCCGGTGCTGGGCATCGAATACCAGCAGGATGCGCCTTCGCTGACTGATTTTTATTTTGGAAAAATGGGCCTGAAAGTGCGTTTCTTTATGCCGCAGGGCAGTGTTGCGCCGCTGGCCTTCTACTTCCACGGTGACCTGCTCAGCGATTACACCAATCTTGAGCTGATCAGCACAATCAGCACCATGGAAACGTTCCAGAAAATCTATCGCCCGGAAATCTACAACGCGAATTCTGCAGCCGGACAGTGCTATCAGCCAACGCTGCAGCATCAGGATTATTCATTAACCCGCATCGTTTACGATCGCGAAGAGCGCAGCCGTCTGGCCGTTGAGCAGGGTAAGTTTACTGAGGCGCATTTCATCAAGCCGAATCAGACACTTCTCGCACAATGGTCTGCTGAATCCGTTCTTTGATTAATTAAAAACAAAAGGTCACCTGCTATGAAAACTTTATTACCGACATCCACTGCGGGCAGCCTGCCTAAACCGTCCTGGATCGCGCAGCCAGAGGTGCTCTGGTCACCCTGGAAACTGCAGGATGAAGAGTTAGTTGACGGTAAAAGAGATGCACTGCGTCTCTGTCTGGACGACCAGGTTCGTGCCGGCATTGATATCGTCAGTGATGGTGAGCAGACCCGTCAGCACTTTGTGACGACGTTTATTGAACACCTCAGCGGCGTGGATTTTGAGAAGCGTGAAGTGGTCCGCATCCGTAATCGTTATGACGCCAGCGTGCCGACCGTGGTGGGTGAAGTCTCACGTCAGAAGCCGGTGTTTGTTGAAGATGCAAAAATCCTGCGCAAGCTGACCGATCGTCCTATTAAATGGGCGTTGCCGGGTCCGATGACGATGATCGACACCCTCTATGACAATCATTATAAAAGTCGTGAAAAGCTGGCCTGGGAATTTGCAAAAATCCTCAACCAGGAAGCGAAAGAGTTAGAAGCCGCGGGCGTTGATATTATTCAGTTCGACGAACCAGCCTTTAACGTCTTCTTTGATGAAGTGAATGACTGGGGTATCGCCGCGTTAGAGCGAGCTATCGAAGGGCTGAAGTGTGAAACCGCCGTTCACATCTGCTACGGCTACGGCATTAAAGCGAATACCGACTGGAAGAAAACGCTGGGAACAGAGTGGCGTCAGTACGAAGAGGTCTTCCCGAAACTGCAGCGTTCGGCTATCGACATCGTTTCACTGGAGTGCCAGAACTCGCGCGTGCCGATGGATCTGATCGAGCTGATTCGCGGTAAAAAAGTCATGGTCGGTGCTATCGACGTGGCTACTCATGAGATTGAGACGCCGGAAGCAGTCGCAAACACGCTGCGCAAAGCACTGCAGTTCGTGGATGCTGAAAATCTCTATCCTTCAACCAACTGCGGCATGATTCCTCTGCCGCGTCAGGTTGCCAATGGCAAACTGCATGCGTTGAGTGCGGGTGCCGAGATTGTCCGCAGAGAAATTCTGGGAAAATAATCTTTTCCTGAGCATCCTCAGTCCGGCTTCAGATGCCTGAAAGCCGGACTGAACTGCCCTTACTTTTGTTTTATCTGTCCCGCTATCCATCTCTGCAGGCTCTTCATTCCACTCCTCTTAAATCACGTTCAGATTCCCTGTTATGAAACCTCAGTAACATAATCCGCTATGTTGTCGGGCGTGAATCACCTGGTCAGCGATCACGCCCGTTGCGGATTACGTTCAGCTCAGAGTTTCGTCAGCGGAGCGGGGGTGATCCGGGCGGATTCTGAACCAGATCGCGTACATCGCTGGCAGGAATACCAGCGTAATCAGGGTACCGCCTAACGTACCGCCAATCAGGGTATAGGCCAGCGTTCCCCAGAATACGGAGTGCGTCAGCGGAATGAAGGCCAGAATGGCAGCCATTGCCGTCAGCAGCACCGGACGCGCACGTTGTACCGTTGCTTCCACCACCGCATCAAAAGGCGAGAGTCCTTCATGTTCATTATGGTGAATCTGGCCTATCAGGATGAGCGTGTTACGCATCAGGATGCCCGACAGCGCTATCAGTCCAACCAGTGCATTGATGCCAAACGGCTGGTTAAAGAGAAGTAGCGTCGGCACCACACCAATCAGTCCCAGAGGCGACGTCAGAAAGACCATCACCATCGCCGACATCGAACGTACCTGCAGAATGATAATCAGCAGCGTCATGGCGATCATAATCGGGAACAGCGGGGCCATTGCTTTGGTCGCTTTACCAGATTCTTCAATCGAGCCCGCCTGTTCAATGCGGTAGCCCGCTGGCAGTGAATCGATGATGGGCTGCAACGCGTTGAGCATCTGCTTTGAGACATCCGGCGGCTGCAGATGCTCAGCAATATCACCGCGCACCGTCAGCGTCGGGGTGCGATCGCGGCGACGCAGAATCGGATCTTCCATGCGTACGTCTACGTCGCCTATCTGAGAGAGCGGAATACGCTGACCTAGGGAACCGACTAAGGTAAAGCCCGCTATTCTGGCTGGATCGAGGCGGATGTTACCCGCTGCGCGTCCCATCACCTGCACGGAGCGGATATCTTCACGCACTGAGGTAATCGGAACGCCAGAGAGCAGGAACTGAAGCTGCTCTGCCACCGCATTCGATGTCAGCCCCACGGCCTGCAGACGATCCTGATTAAGCGTGAAATGCAGCGTCGGCACCTTTGGACCCCAATCCGTATTAACTGTTCTCATCAGCGGACTGGCCTGTAGCACTGCCTCTACGTCGGCTGCGATGGTGCGCAACGTGTCGGCATCCGGCCCCATGATGCGATATGCCACCGGATAGGGCGAGTAGGGACCAAAGACCAGTTGAGTCACGCGGATGCGCGCCTCTGCTGCAAGTCCATCAGCCGCCGCTTCGCGTAACCGCTGCTTAAGTGCTTCGCGCGCTTCCTGGCTGTCCGTCAGCACAACAATTTTCGCAAACGAGGGGTCGGGCAGCTCGGGAGCCATGGCCAGATAAAAACGCGGTGACCCTTGTCCGATATACGATGTGACGATTTTTGCTTCCGGCTGCTTCTGCAGCCAGGCTTCGATTTTTGCCGTCGCGTTGCTGGTCTCCTCAATAGCGGTGCCATAAGGCATCTGGACTTCAACCAGCACTTCCGGGCGGTCAGAGGTGGGGAAAAATTGTGCGTTAACTATCCCCATGCCGAGCACGGCAAGCGTAAAAAGGGCAACTACCGAACCGGCTACCAGCCATTTGCCTGCGATGACGCGGCCCAGAATATAACGGAAGCGGTTGTAATGGCGGGTGTTATAAATCGCGGTATGTCCTCCCGCCACCGTTTTGATCTCCGGCAGCATTTTCACGCCAAGATAAGGCGTAAAGACCACCGCGACTATCCACGAGGCGATCAGGGCGATACCGACAATCCAGAACATGTTGCTGGTGTACTCACCGGCGGTAGACTGTGCGAAACCGTTGGGCATAAAGCCCACAGCGGTAACCAGCGTACCCGCCAGCATCGGTGCCGCCGTATGACTCCAGGCATAGGCAGAAGCTTTGATGCGGTCATAACCTTCTTCCATTTTGACCACCATCATTTCAATCGCGATGATGGCGTCATCGACCAGCAAACCCAGGGCAAGGATCAGCGAACCCAGCGTGATGCGATCGAAATTCTTGCCGGACGCCTCCATCACAACAAACACAATAGCCAGCGTCAGTGGCACGGCTGCGGCGACCACCACACCCACCCGCCAGCCCATACTGACGAAGCAGACCACCATGACCACCAGCAGGGCGACAAAAAACTTGATCATGAATTCGTCTACGGCTGAACTGATATTGATAGCCTGATCGGTGACCTTCGTCAGCGTCATACCCAGCGGCATGCCGTCATTAATTCTGGTCGTTTCCTCGTCCAGTGCCTTACCGAGATCAAGACCATTCCAGCCATCACGCATAACGACGCCTAACAACAGCGCCGGTTCGCCCTGATTACGCACGATAAAGGTCGCCGGATCTTCATAGCCTCGCTCAACAGTCGCGACATCTGCAAGGCGCAGCGTTCTGCCCCCGGCCACGACAGGCGTCTGGCGAATCTTTTCCAGGGTGTCGAAGGCGCCATCAAGACGGATAAAGATCTGGGGGCCGCTGGCATCTATCGAACCGGCAGGGGTCAGCACGTTCTGACTGTTCAGGGCAGAAAAGATATCCTGAGGGGAAATGCCGAGCGTGGCCAGCCTGTCATGTGAGAACGAGATAAAAATTCGCTCACTCTGCTCACCAATAATGTTGACCTTTTTAACGCCGGGCACATGCAGAAGCTGCTGGCGCAGGGATTCAGCATCCCTTGCCAGCAGACGCTGCGGCTCCCCTTTGGCCTTAAGCGCAAATAAGGCAAAAGTCACATCAGAGAACTCGTCGTTAACCATCGGTCCGATAACGCCCGCAGGCAGGCTGCTGGCTTCATCACCGACTTTCTTGCGTGCCTGATAGAACTCTTCCTGTACCTGTGAAGGCGGCGTGCTGTCCTGCAGTGACAGCATGGTAAACGCCAGCCCCGGACGGGTATAGGTCTCACTGCGGTCGTACCACTTAAGCTCCTGCAGCCGCTTCTCCAGCGGCTCAGCAACCTGATCCTGCATCTCCTGCGCTGTAGCACCCGGCCAGGCCGTGATAAGGGTCATCTGCTTGACGGTAAAAGGCGGGTCTTCCGCTCGCCCAAGTTCGAAGAACGACAGGATACCGGCGACAGTAATCAGAATGATCAGGAAGAGGGTAACCGAGCGCTCGCGCACAGCCAGCGCCGAGAGATTAAAACGTTCCTTGCTCATGGATGACTCCCCGCGCTGCGCTCGTTGCCTTGCGGCGACGTGCGCACTTTTTCACCCTCATGAAGCAGGTGTGCGCCAAGCGCAACGACCTGCTCACCTGGCTTGAGGTTTCCGACAACGCCGGCATTGTCATCCCCAAGGTTGATCACCTGCACCGGTCGCCATGAGACGGTTGCGGGCTGACCTGAAATGCCCCAGACGCCCGGCCCTTTCCCCGGATCGTAGAGCGCGGCTAAGGGCACGTTCATGACCGAAGCTTTGCTGGCGTTTTCCGCGATGTTAAGCGTGACGGTCGAGCCGAGCGGTGCATTAGCCAGCGCGCCCTCCAGGACATATCTCGCTTCAAAGGTTCGCGTCACCGGATCTGCGGCATCGGATAGCAGGCGCAGCCTGGCGGGCACCTGTTTATCGCCGGAGCCGTAGAGCGTAGCCTGAGCATCGCTGTCCGGCGCAGGCCTGAGCGTCTCCGGTAATTGCACAATGGCCTCGCGCTGACCGGCTCTGGCGAGGCGGATAACGGCCTGTCCGGCACTCACCACCTGACCCGGTTCTGCCAGCGTATCCACGACAACGCCATCAGCGTCGGCCAGCAGCACCGCATAACCGGTTGCATTCTGCGCCACGCTGGCCTGGGCCTGTGCGGCTTTGAGATCGGCTCTGGCCGTATCGGCGGCGGCTTTTATCTGGTCGTAGGCTGATGCCGACACGGCACCCGTCGCGACAAGGCCGCGATAGCGTGCTTCATCCTGCGTCGCTTGCTTAGCCCGTGCCCGTGCTGCCTCCACAACCTGTTGCTGAGCCTGAGACTGCAGTGTCAGGTCAATCGGATCCAGACGCATCAGCGGCTGACCGCGTTTAACCGTCTGACCGGTATCCACCAGACGTTCAAGGATTTTGCCCTGTACTCTAAAACTGAGATCGCTTTGAATCCGGGCGACCACAACGCCGGTAAAGGCGTGGGTTCGATCTCTCGCGCTTACCACGGTTGCAGTCCGCACCAGAGGAGCCTGGGTACGGGGATCGTCGCGGGTGGAAGGTTCACCGCAGGCCACCAGGGCCAGCGGCAACACGTAAACAGCAAGGGTGGCGGATTTAAGCCTGAGCATGAGTTCCCTTAAAGCGGTAACAGGATAGTTTGCGCATTCTCATTCCTGTGACCAAATAAGTCAATGGTCACAAATGGCTGAATTTTCGTTATGAACAGATAAAGGCATGTTACCGCGCAGGGGTCGTTAAAAAGGATTATGGCAGCTGAATAGTGGGTGATATCAGGGGATGAGGGCAAAGAGAGCGGTTCCTGGACGCCTTACATCTTTGAGTCGGCAGGCACAGTGCATTTGTGCATGCTCCTGAGATCGGTATCGGTATAATTTATCCCCTTAACATCGGTGACTCTGATTGACAGGATGTGACCATTATGTGATGGGGTCACAGATCGTGAGTGATGTCAGGCAGAGCGATGCTGCTCCAGCTTGCGCGGGAAGCGACGTCTGAATAGCGATTAACGCGCATCTGTCACTCTGTAAGCACAGCCCATCGCCGCCGTACCTGCTGCCTGCCGGTTCTTATTAAGCCGCATCCGTAAAGCCTGCAATATGTGAATGAATAGTAAATTTCTTTGCCAGCGGATATAACATATTGATAACCCCGCATCGCAGAGAAAAATATGGCGCTGTCACACGAGTTAATCCTGATCTTCACGACCTATTTTGTCGCTACGGCCAGCCCCGGACCGAGCAATATGGCGATAATGGGGACAGCGATGAAAAAGGGCAGAGGTGCCGCGCTGGCGCTGGCTGCGGGTGTCGTGAGTGGTTCAATGATCTGGGCGCTGCTGGCAGCCTGCGGTGTGCTGACCGTGCTGACAACCTTTGCTCAACTGCTGATTGCGTTAAAAATTGGCGGCGGAATATATCTGCTCTGGCTGGCGTTCAAAGCCGGTAAATCTGCGTTACGCCGTACGGAAGCCGGTGAATTTAAAACCAGCGATACCCGGGTCGCTTATGGCAGCCTGTTCCGCCAGGGTATTCTGATGCATATCGGCAACCCCAAGGCGATTCTGACCTGGGTGGCGATTATGTCATTTGCCCTTAAACCGGATGCGGTCGCCTCGACGTTACCGATGATCATCTGCGGCTGTGCGGCGATCTGTATGGTTGTGTTCGGTGGCTATGCTTTGCTGTTCTCGACAGCTGTAATGAGCGCTTTTTACCGCCGCATTCGTCGCGGGCTGGATGCGCTGTTAGCCTGTTGCTTTGCGCTGGCAGGATTGAAACTGGTCTTCAGCCGCAACTAATTACAGCTAATGATGACGGAGCGTCATCCGTTTTGACTCATCACCCGGAACGATGAGGTGATGAGCCGAAGCGGCAGCATGCGATGCAATCCGATAGCCCGCGCACAACCCCGAATCCTGATTCGAAAGGCGAAAAATGAAAGGCTCATGTCTGTGTGAAACCGTTGTTTTTGAGATTTCGGTAACCCCCACGCTCTATTACCGTTGTCACTGCTCTCTGTGCAGAAAGCAGACCGGAACCGGTTATAACCTGGCAACGCTGATAAAAGAGCGTGATTTTGCCTGGATAGCAGGCGAAAGCCAGATCGCGTCGTGGCGTAAACCAACAGGTTATCGCACTGACTTTTGCGGCAGCTGTGGTTCTGTTGTTCCAAACCGATTGCGCGACCAGCCTTACATCTGGCTTCCGATCGGCTTACTGAATGCCCCTGTCGCGATGCAATGCATAGGGGACTACTGTACCGATGACGCCATGCCGTGGGACCATACCCGTTCAGAGACTAATCATGCGGGGCCAGTAGCGTCGCTGAATGCACTGCTGACGAGTTTAAAGGTTGTTGATTAATCACAGCGGTGTGGGTTACTTATTTTTTAACTTTAAGCCCCAGTATTCTGAACAGGCTTTAATCTCGTGTGGAGAATGAAGCAGAACTTTTGGCAATCTGACCTGGTCGTAAAGCGTCTGATGATACTTACGATTCTGCGGGGCAGTACGGATAATATATTTCAGCATCTCCAGGGTTACGGACTCTCTGCTCATCCCGAGCCCCCCTATTCGCGGTGTCGATGAATAACACCTGCGAATATAACGCAGCAGTGCCACTGTCACTTTTACATCCAGAAGAATCAATCCCGTGGCATGAGCAAATCGTTCCTGAATACATTTTGTATAATTACCCTCCATCACCCATTTTTCCTGACTCACTGCATCTGCATGCAATTCGCGAAATGCTTCCGGTGCTCTGGGAATCCATTGACTATTCGGAAGATGGTGAAGTTGATCAAGATGAACAACAGGTAAATTCGTTTTGCGGGAAATAGCCTCAGCTAAGGTAGATTTACCACTGTTTGAAGGACCCATAATACAAATGCGTGGTCCCAGCGCATCTAAAGTGAGTGCACTATTCACAATATCCCCTTTTAAAATATTGCTGTAAGATAGGGTTTAGATAGATTCTAATGCCTTGAATTAGAGATAAAAACCTTAAATCGGGCTAATATACCGAGCAATGTCAGTATTTTTCACACTTCTTTAGTGTGAACCTCTCAGCGTTCAGGCATGCATGAATGAGACTGCATTAGAAAAATAAAATGAGCACGTAAAATAAAAAATGGCAGTCAAAAGATTCAGATATCCCCGGTTATGCTACCTATAATATGGGCAACCAGATCAGCAGCAGTGCCATCGGGATCCCGATCAGGGTCATAAATAGTCACTGTAATCCCACAACAGCGAACGTGGCTGAACAGCGTGCTGCAAAGATAAATAAGCTTTTCAGAGGTTAATCCCGGCGTGCCCGGACAGTCAACTGCAGCCATTTCCCCGCTATCCAGAATATCGATATCCAGATGTATCCAGAAGGATGTCAGAGGAGTGACATCCAGCCGCTTGAAAATCACATTGATCAGTTGGTTATCCGATAGTGCTAAAGCGTCAGAGATCGTTATTCTTTGGATGTCTGTGTCTGCGATGTCAGGCCATTCATAATCTTCAAGGTGTGACTCACGTTCACCCAGCTGAATAACTGCGCCATCTGCAACCAGCGGCCCATCAATACCTGGCCATTGAGTCAGCAATGCTTCTCCACGTCCGGTTACCAAAGCCAGATCCATTCCAGCTGCCGCACCTGGCTTAGACGCGCGAGTCCAGTTACCCGGGTGTCGGAAGTCACTATGCCCGTCAATATGCAGCAGCGCTATCTGCCCTTCGCTTCGCCGGCTTCCCAATAGAGCACCCGGCAATATTGCGCAATCCCCCCCAATAACGACGGGCTTGAGTTTTTGAGTGCGGGCAATTTCAACTTCATCAGCCAGCATTAAATTAAGATGCCGAAGTTTGTGACCGTTCAGGATGTCAGTTCCCGGTTCACTTTCAGGACTGTAATCAGGGCACCGGAGGGAAATGACTTCATAGGCGGCATAAGTATTTTGAAGCCCGTGCTGCATGAGAACAGCAGGTGCGAGGCTTGTGCCCGGTATATGACCTTCATAAAGTGGGTTGAGGCCCAGATTTGACGGCACAAGAATTATTTTTTTCATCTAATCTCCTGAGTTATTTAAGTCTGGTTGATCACACTAGCCCTGAACGAATGTGGATCATAGCCGTATTGTTAACACATCGGTCGCTGACGACTATCCGTTCAATAACGCGCGGCAGAAAAATTACTGAATACCGGACTGAGTGCGGCGTCTGCATCAACCAAATAGATTACGTTTCATTAACTGATTACTTCATCGCCCTGAAGCGTCAAGTCTGCAAGCTGACACCCTCATAAACCCGGCTTAAAACAAAAAGCACTCATTACACATTTACAAATTTAAATGTGTAAATATAATGGCGCCTTTATACATCAGAGGAATTTTTGTCATGCCGTCACTGTTTACCCCCCTGAACCTGGGCGATCTCACGCTTCGTAACCGCATTGTACTGCCGCCACTGACGCGTTGCCGCAGTGAGCAGCCGGGCAATATTCCTGGCGAGTTGATGGTGGAGTATTACCGTCAGCGTGCCAGCGCGGGACTGATGATCACCGAAGGCACCCAGATTGAACCTCGCGGGCAGGGTTATGCATGGACGCCGGGGATCCACAGCGACGCCCAGATCGCGGGCTGGAAAAAGGTCACAGAGGCGGTACATCAGGAAGGCGCCACGATTTTCTGTCAGCTCTGGCACGTTGGTCGCGTCTCTCACAATGAACTTCAGCCGGGTAAACAGGCACCTGTCGCCCCTTCAGCCATCGCCGCCGATAACGTCCGGGTGTTTATCGAAACCGGACCCGGTGCGGGGATATTAACTGCACCCAGCGAACCACGGACACTGACCAACGCGGAAGTAAAAGAGATCGTCGCGCTTTACCGACGAGCGGCAGAAAATGCCAAAGAGGCCGGTTTTGACGGTGTGGAACTGCATTCTGCCAACGGTTATCTGATTAACCAGTTTATTTCGGAGCACACCAACTTCCGCACGGATGAATATGGCGGCTCAGCAGAGAATCGTCTGCGCTTCCTGCGTGAAGTTGTTGAGGCGGTCAGCGCGGTATTTGGCAGCCACCGTGTTGGCGTGCGGTTTGCGCCATTGTTTTCGAGTACCGACGAAGAGCGCGTCTATCTTGGCCTGGTTGAACGCGATCCCCATGCGACCTATATCCGCGCCGCGCAGCTGCTGAATGATCTGGAAGTGGGCTATCTCTCTATTGCCGAAGCGGACTGGGATAATAGCCCGGATATGCCAGAGAGTTTCCGGGTTGCGCTGCGGGAAACATTCCGTTCTCCGATCATCTATTCTGGTCGCTACACGGCGGAAAAAGCACAGCGTATGCTGGATAGAGGCTGGGGCGATCTGGCGGGTTTTGGCCGCTCGTTTATTGCGAATCCCGATTTGCCGGCACGTATTAAAGCAGGTCATCCGCTGAATCCCGTCGATCACGCTTCCCTGTATGGCGGCACTGAGAAAGGCTATACTGACTATCCTGTTTTTCAATCCTGATCTTATGAGAGGCGGCATGTCCCCCGAAAATGCCCTGAAGTTACTGTCCAATCCGACCCGGGTGGCAGTGCTGAAGTGGCTTAAAAATCCTGACGAAGCGTTTGCGGGCTATTCTCAGCTCTATCCCTTCGCTCAGTATGGCGTCTGTGCCACCCTCATCCAGGACAAGGCGGGCTTATCACAGCCCGCTACTTCATTATGCCTGAAAGCCCTGCACAATGCGGGACTGGTCGAAGCCAGCAAAGTCGGGAAGTGGACTTACTATCGCCGCGCTGAACCGCGTATTCGTGAAATAACCGACGTGGTGACGCAAGCGCTGCAGGCGCTTTAGGGCGCCTGCCGTTTCAGCACTTCTCTGTTTTCTCATCTGCGAATGCAGAGCCTTCACACTTACAGTAAACGCCTTCACCTATCCCCCGGATTTCTGACTCGTCTTCACGCACGCGGCTTGACGAAGCTGCCCGCTTAACTTACAACTAATGCCGTCAGGGGAGTCTCGCCAGAGAGACTGAGAGGCTAATAGCGCAGTGCGCGGCTTAGCGACCCTTAGAACCTGACCCAGTTGATACTGGCGTAGGAAGACGGGTATCGCATCCGATACTTGCCGCAGACGCGCGTTCGCGACGCCTTTGCCTATTCCCTCTGTATCACGGGTCTTCGTTAACCGATAACGAGGCCAAAGTGAAACATCTCATTCTTAATCACTCTCTTCCTCTCCGGTGGGCACCATGAGCCGCTGGTCGGTGCTCGGCAGCGGCGTTGCCGGGCTGTGTGTCGCCACGCTACTGCTGGAACGGGGAGAAGCCGTTGAAGTCATTACGCAACCTGACTGTCGCGCCGCCTCACACTGGGCGGGGGGCATGCTTGCGCCCTGGTGCGAAGCAGAAAGCGCGCCGCCCCAGGTCATCGAATGGGGCCAGCACGCTGCCGGATGGTGGGCGAAACGCGTCGACGGCGTGGAGCAGCAGGGCACGCTGGTGGTTGCGCCACCGCGAGACAGTCGTGAACTGACGCGCTTCGCCAGCATGACGCAGCAGCATCAGTGGGTTGCGCCCGGTGACATCGAACCGGCGCTGGAAAATCGCTTTGCCCGCGGCCTGTTCTTTGCCGCAGAGGCGCATCTTGATCCGCGCCGTGCACTGCAGCAACTGCGCGTTACACTGCAGGAGGCGGGCGTACCCTTTCACAGCGGTAAACCTGGCGGCAAAATTATCGACTGCCGCGGCATCCATGCTCTTGATCAGCAGCCCGCTCTGCGCGCCGTGCGGGGCGAAATGCTGATCCTGCACACGCTTGACGTTCAGCTCTCCCGTCCGGTCCGTTTGCTGCATCCGCGCTTTCCCTGCTATCTGGTGCCGCGTGCCGGAGGCCACTTCATGCTCGGCGCCACCATGGTCGAAAGTCACGACAGCAGCCCGATCAGCGCCAGGGCGATGATGGAGTTGCTGAGCGCGGCTTACAGCCTGCATCCGGCGCTGGCGGAAGCGCGGATCGTGGAGAGCGGCACCGGTCTGCGTCCCGCCTACCGCCAGAACCTGCCGGAAGTCCGCTATGAAAATGGCCGTTTCTCGTTAAACGGGCTGTATCGCCACGGCTTTTTACTGGCCCCGATCATGGCTGAAAAACTTATGCTGCAACTCACTCAGGAGATGACTCATGCGAGTTCAACTTAATGGACGCACGATTGAAACCAGCGCAATAACGCTGGCGGAACTTATGGCGGAGCAGCAGATCGACCCGCGCACCGTCGCCACCGCACTGAACGGTGAGTTTGTGCCGCGCAGCCGTTATGCCAGCCAGCAGCTTGAAGCGGGCAGCCAGCTGGAAATCCTGTCACCGATGCAGGGAGGTTAACCATGTTCTATCAATTTGCCCCGCAATCCCGTTTTCTGCTCGGCACCGCCGGATATCCGTCACCCGACATTCTGCATCAGGCGATCGACGCGTCAGGTGCGGAGATTATTACCGTCAGCCTGCGTCGTGAAGGCAGTGAAGGCGGTGCCTTTCGCACGCTGTTGCAGCAGCTCAACAAACGGATTCTGCCGAATACCGCGGGCTGTCATACGGTGAAGGAGGCAGTGACGACGGCACAGATGGCGCGTGAACTGTTCGACACGCCGTGGATCAAGCTGGAAGTGATTGGGCATGCCGACACGCTGCAGCCCGATCCCTTTGCGCTGGTTGAAGCCGCCCGGATCCTCTGCGCTGATGGCTTCCAGGTCTTTCCCTACACCACCGAAGATCTGATTGTCGGCGAGAAACTGCTGGAAGCGGGTTGTGAAGTGCTGATGCCCTGGGGCGCACCGATTGGTTCCGGTCAGGGGCTGCGTAATATCGAAGGGCTGCGCGCCATGCGGGCGTGGTTTAAAGATGTGCCGCTGATAATTGATGCGGGCATCGGTGCGCCAAGTCAGGCGGCGCAGGCGATGGAGATGGGTTTTGATGGCGTGCTGCTTAACACGGCGGTGGCAAAAGCACGCGATCCGATGCGGATGGCGGGTGCCTTTGCCGCCGCGATCCACGGCGGACATGAGGCGTTTCAGGCGGGATTGATGGAGCAGCGCGACATGGCGTCAGCTTCAACACCCATTTTTGGTCTGGCACAGTTCTGAGGAGCAGCAATGGATCGTTATCAGCGACAGACCATGTTGCCGGAGATTGGAGAAGCGGGGCAACAACGCCTGAGCAGGGCAAGGGTGCTGGTGGTGGGCGCGGGCGGACTCAGCGCGACACTGCTGCCGTTACTGGCCGGCGCGGGCGTGGGGTTTATTCGGCTTTACGATGGCGATCGGGTTGAGTTGCACAACCTTCACCGGCAGACGCTGTTTGGTGTCGGGGATGTGGGCCAGCCCAAAGCAATCTGTGCGCAGCGCGCGCTGGCGCAGCGAAATCCTGACTGCCACGTTGAGGCGCATACCCGGATGTTGAGCGCCAGTCAGTTGCCGAACGCGCTGGAGGGGATCGATCTGGTGGTGGATGCGGCGGACAACTTCGCCATTACCTATCAACTCTCCGACGCCTGCTCTCCGCGTGGTCTGCCGCTGATCTGCGCCTCGGTGCTGGGTCGTAAAGGTTACGTCGGTGGATTCTGCGGCGGTGCGCCCGGTTATCGTGCGCTGTTTCCTCAGTTGCCGATGGCTTCGGGAAACTGTAACACGGCTGGCGTAATGGGGCCTGCGGTGGCGACGCTGGGCGCGATGCAGGCGCAGATGGTGCTGAGCGTATTGCTGAAACTGACGCCGTCGCCGCTCGGCTGCATGATCCACTGCGACTTTGTGGACTGGCACATCAGGCAATTCCGCTTTGATGACGCGCCTGAACCCGACGCGCCGGGTATCCCGTTTATCGATAAGCCGATGCTCAGTGAGGACGATTGCATTGTGGAACTGCGCAGTCCCGAAGAAGCGCCGGTCAGTGTGGCCGAACGGGTGCTACGCATTCTGCCGCAGCAGATAGCGGCCTGGCAGCCGCCGTCCGATCGGCGCGTGGTGCTGGTGTGTGCCAGTGGCATGCGTGCAGCTCAGGCAGCAGAGAACCTTGCCGCACGGGGGATCACGCGGATAGCGCTGATGGCGGCAAACACGCTGTAGCCTGCCGGTCTACACAACCTCGACCAGCTGGAACGTCTCGAAAATCAGCTCCATTTCCTTATGGAAATAGCCTTCACGTTCAAAGTAGCGCTGATGCTCTTGCCGCCAGTGGTCGAGGCTGAGATCGCCTTCCCCCTCCAGCATCGCCATCTCTGGCGTGACGCGGTCAAAACGCGTCAGGAACAGTCCGGTGGTGCGGATCACGCAGACGGGCCGTTGTTCGCCGTTCAGCACAATGCTGTAGCCGCCTGGCTGCGGCAGTGCTTCCTGCTCCTGCCAGCTGCGTAACGAACCGCAGGTGGCGACCTTCTTTCCGGCAATAATCAGCGTTGCCAGCTCGCTGGCTAATTCCGGGGAGTCACCGAATGCATCTGTAAAGGCACCCGGATATTTGTCCTGCAGTTGTTCCAGCGTCATCGACATCCGAAAATCCTTAATAAAATAAGCGCCTGACCGGCATAAATGCAGGTCAGCGTCGCCGTTAAGATGATGGTGCAGCGGTGTAAATGCTGCTGATAGCGCTACAGCTTACCCGGCCTGCTCATGGGAAAACAGGCTTAATTTTCAGGAGATTGGGTTTGCGTGCGTGCGGGATTGCAGAGGAGAGATACAGTCTGACGCGGCCAGCTACAGCCGCGCACAAAAACTAACGCATCAGAAAGCTCGCCCAGTGTTCAATGTCGTCACCGCTGCTGATGTCGGGTTGCACCAGACCGTTCACCATAAAGGTGGGTGAAACATGGATACCATTCTGGCGGGCGTATTTGCAGTGCCATTTAATCGCATTCTGCAGATCGGGCTGATCAAATGCGGCGCTGGCATCCACACCGCTGTACTCTTTCAGGCGGGCCAGAATCTGGTTCGGCGTCGCATCGCGGTTCGGGCCGGTACAGTGATCGGTAAACTCAAACTCTTCGCGATGATCGGCGACGGCCTGCATCACCTTCTTCGCCGCCACTTTACTGTCGCTGGCGGCGGCAAGAATATAACGCACAATCACGCCGGAGTAGAGGTGCCACGGCTGTGATTGCAGGCGAATCTTCAGGGTCATCTTCTCTTCACCCACGTGCGCCAGTAACGCGTCGAATTTATTGAACGCGCGTACCGAAAAAGGGCAGGTGGGTTCCAGAAAGACTTCAAAGATTGCGGGACCGTGGCCCCAGATCAGGACATCAGCATGCTGACTCATCGAAAACTCCTTAAAGATAAACGGAACGGGAAGTCTCCTTACCCTGGCAAATCCGCATCACATCAGCCAGTTGAGAATCAGCCGTAATTGTTACAAAAAACAGCAATCAGCAGCTGACCCGCGCGTAACAGGCGACAGCCAGGGCCATAAATCGTTAGAATTATCGGCTTTGGCATTCTCAACAGCTGGCCCTGCATCGTCACGTGCGAGCAGCTATAGTTATCTGCAGAATTTGCTCGCCCGAATAATGAAGCCATTTCTGCTTTTGCCTGCTGATCGTCTGCCCGGGGCCGATAAGCGTTAGAAGAGGTTAATTTTGTATACCGATCTTACCTGGAAAATTCTCCATCGCGTCATTAACAAGACGATCTCTGACATGCTGGATGAGCAGCAGAGTATTGACGTGTTATCACTGCGCGCCCGGCTGCATGAGCTGGCTGAAAAAGAGGAGGATGAGGTCATGGTGCTCTGTTACTGGCAGGCGAGTAAAATTCTGCTTCGACTCCCCACCACCGTGACAGCCAGCCAGTTGATGGTTGCCGCCCGTCACGCTTTTCGCACGCCGATGGATCATGATCGGCTTTAAATTCTCCGGACCGGCGACGGGCGAGCCAGACATTCATCTCAGATTAGTTTTGGAGCAGGGATCTGAGCCTCGTAATGATCGTGGCGGGCAACTATTCAGGACGTCCATCCATGACTTTATTGCGATTAATCTCTAAATATATTCTCATTCTGGAATCTGTATTTATTCAATGTAAGTAAAGTGCGCTACAGAAGTGAATATAATATCTGATGAGTGCAGTAAAAAGGTCAGTTAATACTTTTCTTAAATTGTCACAGGTTGATCCAGAACAATAAATGAGGTCGTTATATTGCCTGAAGGGACAATGAAATCGTCTGTTTATCTTTTATATAGTTATGCGCCATTAATATGCTGGCAACATAATAAACTCCAGGTTGTTATGTTGGCGCATTTAATAAATGCATATCTATCCATCAGGTGGCTGACCCCAGCCACTTTGCATGTATTGAAAAGAGACAGGTTTGATGAATATCAGAAAACGTATTCTGCCAGTGGCACTGGCTGGCCTTATGATTTCCGGATCGGCATTGGCAGCAACTGACGGCCCTTCACCGATGAATACAAATCCGGGTGCAAAAGCTGGTACTCAGGGTGCAGGTGGCGAAGTGAAATTTACCGGTGAAATTACCGATGTTTCCTGTAACGTTTCTACCGGCAGTCAAAGCCAGACTATTGATTTAGGCAAATGGGCGAAATCCTATTTCGAGAGCCGCACCGAAACCACTGAAACCCCCTTCACTATTTCAGTGCAGGACTGCCCGGCATCGGTCACTAAAGTGGCCGTGCTGTTCGATGGCGATAAAGATAGCGGTGACAATACGCTGCTGAAAGTGACTGATGGTGGCGCAACTGGCGTGGGCATCAAACTCTACGAAGCTGACCGCAGCACACCGATTGCTATCGGTGCCATTTCCAAAGCGGTCGACGTGGTTAAAGCTTCAGAGGGGGGATCTGCCGACCTGAATTTCTATGCCAATTATAAAAGTGACGGAGCCGCGATTACTGTCGGCAAGGCCAACTCAGTTTCAAACTTTGTGATGGTTTATAACTGATTAAAAGCAGGGGCAACCCTGCTTCCCTCTCAAATATCAACGGCGTAAATGACTATGTTTAAAGTAATAAGAATTATTTCGCTTTTCTCTGCGTGTATGCTGAGCATGGCTGCTCATGCAGGTGTGGTGATGGGAGGGACACGTATTATTTTTGCGGAGGGGAAAAAGGAGGCCACGCTTTCCGTCACTAATCAGGATAAAAATATTCCCTACCTGATTGAATCCTGGATCGAGAATTATCATTCAGACAATTCGGCACGGGTGCCTTTTATTGTTACGCCACCGTTGTTCCGTCTCGATGCGGGAAAAGAGAATCTGTTAAGAATAAATTATCTGGGAATGCCGCTGCCGAAAGATCGTGAATCCGTGTTCTGGCTGAATGTTAAATCTATTTCGCCTGCGCCACGCGATAAAAGTAATCAGCTGCAGGTTAATATCAAATCGAAATTTAAGCTTTTTTACCGGCCTAAAGGCCTGGCGGGGAATCCGGCTGACGCCTGGCAACAACTCTCGTTTCGCCATGAAGGCAGGCAGCTGATTGCGCATAACCCAACCCCTTACTTTGTCTCTTTTTATTCGCTCAGCGTTAACCATCACGCCATTCAGGACCCAGGCATGATTGGCCCGGGTGAGGATCGTCAGTGGACCGTCGCCGATTCCGGCGCAGTGACCTGGTCTGCGATTAACGACTACGGCGGCATCACCGAACAACGTACGCGCTAACTGTTTTTTTGATTTGAATCCGGGGCACTAACAGTGAAAGTCACTCCACAGGCTGAGACAGGCAAGAAAAGGCACGCGAAAACGTTTCACGCCTCTCCCTGGCTTGCAGGCGTTCCGGGTCTGATGCTGCTCATGTTCTGCCCGCTGCGTGGTGCCCGCGCGGATGACTACTTTAATCCTGCGGCGCTTGAATTTTCATCCGATCAGCATAACGCCGCCGATCTTCACTATTTTGCCCGTGAAGGCGGCCAGCAACCGGGTACCTATCATGTGACGCTGTTGCTCAACAACCGGGTGATTGATAGCCGCGATGTCACCTTTGTGCAGGGCAGAAACGGGCTGGTTCCGCAACTGACGGTTGCCGGGCTTTCCGCAATGGGCGTCAATGTTGATGGCTTTTCCGCATTCAGCCGTTTAAAGAACGGTGAGACCATTGACGAGTTAAGTGATTTCATACCCGATGCTGCGGCCGACTTTGATTTCGCGCATCAGCAGTTAAATCTTTCCATTCCTCAGATCGCCCTGAAAATAAAAGATCGCGATTATGTCGATCCTTCGCGCTGGGATGAGGGCGTATCGGCTGCTTTTGTAAACTATAACCTCACCGGAAGCAGCAGCCGTAATGAGAGCGACCGCTGGAATTCAACGCTGCTCAGCCTGCGCAGTGGAGCCAATTTTGGCGCATGGCGACTGCGTAACACCGCCACCTGGCGTTACGATCTGGTCAGCCACTGGCAATCCCAGACCACTTATCTGGAGCGGGATCTTAAGACACTGAAAAGCCAGTTCCGGGTCGGGGATACATACACCTCTGGCGACGTTTTTGACAGCGTACAGTTTCGCGGTGTGCAGATCATGTCTGATGACACCATGCTCCCGGAAAGTCAGCGCGGCTTTGCGCCGGTGATACACGGCATCGCCCACAGCAATGCGCGGGTCACGGTGAGTCAGCATGGCTATGTGATTTATGAAACCGTGGTTGCACCGGGTGCATTCGAAATCAAAGATCTCTATCCCACCGCGCAGAGCGGTGACCTCGACATCACTATCCATGAAAGCGATGGCTCGGTACGCACCTTCACTCAACCTTACTCTGCAGTGCCTTACATGCTGCGTCAGGGTCATCTGAAATACAGTGTCAGTGGTGGTCGTTATCATTACTCAGGCAGCAACAATCTGCGTTCGCCTGAGTTTGTGCAGTCCACGCTGTTTTACGGACTGCCGCATGACTTTACCGCCTTTGGCGGCGTTCAGATGGCGCAGAATTATCATGCTGTGGCAATCGGTCTGGGTAAAAGTCTGGGCGATTTTGGCTCGCTGGGAACCGATGTGACCGTAGCCAAAACCCGTTTACCGGAGGGCCAGAGCAGCAGTGGTCAGTCAGTCCGCGCACAGTATCAGAAAAATTTCGCCTCCACGAATACCACCTTCAGCATGGCAAGCTATCGCTACTCCTCCAGCGGCTTCTATGCCTTCAGCGAAGCCAACGCGATGACCAGACCGGCAAGCTACGTGGCTAACAAGCGCAGTCGCTCGGAGATTTCGATCTCGCAGGGGATTGGTGATTATGGCAGCCTTAGCGCTTCTGCCTATGTGCAGCGCTACTGGCGATCAAATAGTGAAGATCGCACCCTGCACCTGGGCTTTTACAGCAACTACAAAGCCATTTCCTGGGGCGTTGCCTGGTTTTACACCGACTCGACCAGCGCCCGTAAGGCTGACCGCGCGGTCTCGTTTAATGTCTCTGTTCCCTTCAGCGCGTTGCTGCCAGACAGCTCTGTCAGCTACAGCATGAACTCCAGCAACGATGGGGATGTCTCGCAGCAGGTCAGCCTGTCGGGCAGCGCGTTGCAGGACAACAACCTGCACTACAACCTGCAACAGGGCTATGACAGTCAGGGACAAAATCTGAACAGCAACGGCTCGCTGGACTATCGCGGCAGTCGCGGCAGTGTCAGTGCCGGGGTCAGTCATGATCGCCACAGCACTCAGTTTAGCTATGGTCTTTCGGGCGGCATCGTCGCGCATGCACACGGCATTACGCTGAGCCAGCCGCTGGGCGATACCTTCGCGATCGTTCGTGTGCCGGATACGGCCGATGTGGGCATTCAGAGCAGCAGCAATGTGGTCACCGATGGTCGCGGCTATGCGATTGTGCCTTCTCTTTCGCCTTACCATGAAAATGCTATCGAACTGGCAACTGATACGCTGCCTGACAACGTTGATGTTGAACTGGATGGGCAAACGGCCATCCCGACCCGCGGAGCGATTGTAATGGCCGACTACGCCACCCATGTGGGTAACCGGGTGCTGTTCACGCTGACCTGGCAGGATGCCTTCCCGCCATTTGGCGCGGCAGGTCAGATTGCCCGCGCCGCAGAGGGTAAAGAGGGCAGCACGAGCGGTATCGTCGCTGAAAAAGGCGAACTTTATCTGAGTGGTGTACCCGCTCAGGGTATTATCGAGGTGAAATGGCAGGAAGAGGGGGTGGAGAAAAGCTGCCGCGCGCCGTTCCGCCTGCCTGCCGCCAGCGGCACGAACCCGGTCAGACTGGTCTCGGCCGTTTGCCAGTAATTCACAGGAATTTAAGATGAAATCAGTTCTGCGTTTAGTGAAAGGGCTCATGCTAATCATCCCGACATTGTGTGCTTTACCTGCACTGGGGCAGGAGTCCTGTCAGGGCGTCAGCCAGGTGGTCGTTCAGGTGCATAACGTCAACTATGTGCCGGGCGCAGCTGATGGCACACCCATTTCTGCGCAGATGCCGCTGCAGAGTGCCAATGCCTTTACCTGTAATAAAAACAGTGGCGAGCAGGGCTATAACTACAAAGATATGGGGTTTGAGATCAATGCTGAAGAGTCCGGCTTGCAGACCAATATTGCGGGCGGGCACAATACCCCAATATACCGTGTTCCAGGGGTCGAGAGCATCGGGTTCGCGATTGGTTTCAAGGAGCCGTCTTATTGCGGTGGCGGTTTCGCTGATACCACCGGTAAGGGCAAAATCAGCTCGATCTGCAACTCCCAGACCAGCCCACAGTTCAATTCTGCCCACGACATAACCCTTCAGTCCTATGTGGTGTTCTATAAAATTCCCGGACAGCGCTCGCCGCTTAATCCTGGCGATCAACCCGCCTCTGTCGGTGAGGTGAACATTGGCAATGCCAGCCTAAAGGTCGGGGACAGCGCAGCCAGCAGCCAGCCAATCATTGACAAGCCGCAAATTTTCCTCTCCAGCTTTACCGTGCAGTATGGCAGCTGTTCTGTGGTCACCTCCCAGTCCGCCATTAATGTGGACATGGGAAAAGTGAGTAAGGCGGAATTCAGCGGTATCGGCAGCCGGGCAGGAAGCGAAAAGGGCTTTCAGATTCAGGTGATGTGTGAGCACAGCGCAGCCGTCAAAGTCGGCTTCTTTGGGATGGCTACATCAGGCGATAAAGATGCCATCAGCCTGACGCCGCAGAGCAACTCAGCGTCCGGCGTGGGCATTGCGCTGACCTATGGACCCGGTCTGCAGGTCCCGGAAGGTCAGCGCGTGCCGCTGAATGTTTCAACCGACCAACTACCGGTGCTGACGACGGTCTCTTCTCCCAACCAGGCGGCGTCGATGGCGTTTAACGCACAATATATTCAGACTGACGGGCAGGTGATGGCGGGAAAAGCGGACGGCACAGTGACGTTCAATCTCGTTTATAATTAACAGGCACAGGCTGTGGATCACCGGCGAATGTCGCGTGATGCTGGCTGTAGGTGTTATCTGCTCCGCTCAGCATCGCTATATGACCCGTCTCCTGCAGCAATCGTTAAAACCCGCTAACCCCAACCCGCGGTTTTCCCTAATCTCTGTTAAGATTATTCCTCTGCGCCACTTTGCAGGATGCATGTTCGGGAGAAGCTATGTTGTGGATTTGGAATGCCCTGATTGTTCTGGTCACCGTTATCGGCATGGAGATAACGGCGGCGCTGGCGCACAAATATATTATGCATGGCTGGGGATGGGGCTGGCATCTGTCACATCATGAACCCCATAAGGGCTGGTTCGAGGTTAACGACCTCTATGCGGTGGTGTTCGCGGGCCTGTCGATTTTACTGATTTATCTGGGCAGCACGGGCATCTGGCCATTGCAGTGGATCGGCGCAGGGATGACGCTCTATGGCCTGCTCTATTTTATCGTCCATGACGGTCTGGTCCATCAGCGCTGGCCTTTCCGCTATGTGCCACGCCGGGGTTATCTGCGCCGGCTTTATATGGCACACCGCCTGCATCATGCCGTACGCGGCAAGGAAGATTGTGTTTCGTTTGGTTTTCTCTACGCGCCGCCGCTGTCAAAACTGCAGGCGACGCTCAGGGAACGACACGGCGTTAAACGGGGCGCTGCCAGAGATAAGCCGGGCGCGGAGCAGGATGCGCCATCCGGGAAGTAACCGCCTGACCGGATGCCGCCACCAGCATGACCAGTTTCTCTGGCGTGCTGGTGGACTGACGTTGATCCCACGCCTGGGCACCTGCCTCAACCACTTTCATCCCAATCTTACGGTAGACCTGTTTTGCTGTTGCAATGGCCCACGCTGAACGCAGCGGTAAACCGGGCAACCCAGCCGATGCCGATCGATAATAGGGCTCTGCCGTCTCCACCAGCCGGCGGGCAACGCGGCTGAGTGCCTGACGATTGCGCGGGTCGGCCAGCGTCTCCCGCGTCAGCCCCTCTTCAGACAGCCACTCTGCGGGCAGATAGCAGCGTCCCGTTTCAGCATCTTCAACGATATCGCGGGCAATATTGGTCAGCTGAAACGCCAGACCGAGATCGCAGGCGCGATCCAGCGTCGCGTTGTCGCGCACGCCCATAATCTGCGCCATCATCAGGCCCACTACACCCGCCACGTGATAGCAGTAGCGCAGCGTATCATCCAGCGTCTGATAGCGGGTCTCATGGACATCCATCGCAAAGCCAGCCAGATGATCAAAAGCGTAAGCAGGCAGAATATCGTGCGCCATCGCGACCTCCTGAAAGGCGGCAAAGGCGGGTTCATGCATCTGCGATCCGGCGTAGGCCTGACGGGTTTTCATCTCCAGCTGCGCCAGGCGCTGTTCGGCGGATTGCAGTGACGGCGTATCGTTGCTGAATCCCAGCACCTGATCGTCAATCACATCATCACAGTGACGACACCACGAGTAGAGCATCAGCACACTGCGGCGGGTTTTGGCATCAAACAGTTTCGATGCCGTGGCAAAGCTTTTCGAGCCCACTTCCATGGTTTCTACGGCATGATCGAGCAGTGACGGACTATTCAAGCCAGATCCTCCAGCATCAATCCTGCGGTGGCCTTGGCCGAACCAATCACCCCTGGAATGCCCGCGCCAGGATGGGTGCCCGCGCCGACCAGATAGAGATTATTAATATTTTTATCGCGGTTATGGGGCCGGAACCAGGCGCTTTGCGTCAGAATCGGCTCGACCGAAAACGCCGAGCCCTGATACGCATTCAGTTCATCGCGGAAATCAAACGGCGTGAACATGCGGTGCGTCACCAGCTGGCTGCGCAGGCCCGGCATGTAGTGCTGTTCCAGATAGTCGAAGATGCGATCGCGCAGGCGCGGTCCTTCTACGGCCCAGTCGATATCGGCGGTGCCGAGGTGCGGCACCGGTGCCAGCACGTAATAACTGCCGCAGCCAGCGGGTGCCAGTGACGGGTCGGTCACGCAGGGCGCGTGAAGGTAAAGCGAGAAGTCCTCTGCGAGGGCATCCTTGTTAAAGATTTCATCAATCAATTCACGGTAGCGCGGGCCAAAGCAGACCGTATGATGCGCGAGCTGATCGTGATGATGATTCAGACCAAAATAGAGCACAAACAGCGAGTTGCTCATGCGCTTGTTCTGCAGGGATTTGCCCTTTGCCACCGCAGCCGGATGCTGACTCAGCAGTTCACGGTAGGTATGAACCACGTCCGCATTAGAGGCCACCGCGCGGGTCGGGAATACCCGGCCATCTTTCAGGTGCACAGCGGTGATTTTATTTTCCTGCGTCTCCAGCCGGGCAACGCTGGCATTCAGCTCCACTTCGCCGCCCAGATCTTCAAACAGCTTCACCATGCCCTGCACCAGGGCGCCCGTGCCGCCACGCGGGAACCAGACGCCCCATTCACGTTCCAGCGCATGAATCAGGGTATAGATTGACGAGGTGGCAAACGGGTTTCCGCCTACCAGCAGCGAATGGAAGGAAAACGCCTGACGCAGATGCTCATCTTCAATATAGCTCGCCACTTTGCTGTAGACGCTGCGCCACGCCTGCAGTTTTGCCAGCTGAGGCGCGGCACGCAGCATGTCGCGGAACGACAGAAACGGCACGGTCCCAAGCTTCAGATAACCTTCCGCAAACACCGCACGGGAATAGGCCAGAAAGCGACGATAGCCTTCTACGTCGCGCGGATTAAATGCGCTGATCTGCGCCTCCAGCGCGGGCTGATCGTTGTCATAACTGAATACCTTGCCGGACTCCCAGCAGAGGCGATAAAACGGCTTCACCGGCAGGAGTTCGACATAGTCAGAAAGCTTCTTGCCTGCGAGGGTGAACAGCTCTTCAATAGCACTGGGATCGGTAATCACCGTGGGGCCGGCATCAAAGGTAAAGCCCTGATCCTCGTAGACATAAGCGCGGCCGCCAGGCTTGTCACGCTGCTCCAGCAGTCGCGTAGGGATCCCTGACGCCTGAAGGCGAATGGCCAGAGCCAGACCACCAAAGCCTGCACCAATTACTGTCGTTCTGTTCATTGCATCGCCTGTTGACGGTGAGGAGTCATAATAGCCTGTAGCGCAGCCAGTACGGGAACCGGCGGCTTGCCGCTTAAGATGCGCAGCCGATCAGACACAGTGAGTTTTCCCGCATAAAAACGGGCAATCAGACCTTCGGGAAGGCCGTAAAAACGTTGCATAACCTGCCAGCGCTGGTCAGCCGGACCCGCCAGAAACAGCATCCGGTTCAGCATGCGGAAGAAGCGCTGCTGCTGCCAGGTGTGACCGGCAAACTGCTCAATGGTGGCGTGCAGGGTCTCAGAGGTGAACGACTGCATCTGCGCCAGCCGGTCAGCCAGTGCGACCGCCAGCGGCAGCGAGTAGCCGGTGGTCGGATGGAATAACCCGGCTCGCAGACCGCTGCAGGGCAGATCGCGTGTCTGCCAGAAGGCCTCCACGTCGCCGGTCAGCGTAATCGGTAACGCACCCTGTTCTTCACGTAAGAGCTGCTTTAACTGCCAGCCCTGCTGAGCGGCATAGTCACGGATATTCTGACGGGCACGATCGCCTTCCAGCGTGGCATTATCAATATAGTGGGTATCTTCAATCAGCAGCGTATCCGCCGAAAAGGGCAGGCTGTAGACAAAGCGATAGCCTGACTGCTGATCCACGGTCGCGTCCATGATGATCGGCGCGGTCAGGCCGTGGGGCGCACTAAGCTGCCACTCCTGACCCACAAACGCCTGGAAGCCCATGCGCAGCGCACCATCGGGCTGATAGCCGCGTCCATCGATCACTGCGTCAGTTTCCAGCACCCGGCCATCCGCCAGCGTGACAGAGCGTGAAGCAATGCTCGCCACGCGGGTGTTCAGCAGCAGATCCGGCGCAAACCGGTCGCGGATGACCTGCGCGAAGCGCTCTGCGGTGACACAAAAATAGCCGCTGTTAAGGGAACGGTTTCGTTGCGGAAAGCGCACCTCATAACCGGGCCAGTGATGAACCACCAGCGGAGCAATCCAGTGATGCTGCGTGTCAGTGAGATCGTCCGCATGAAACGACCAGGTATGATGCGCGCCAGGCTCGCTTTCTGCATCAATCAGCAGAATGCGCAGTGAAGGACGCTGCTGGCGTAAACGCAGGGCGATTAAGCCATTAGCCAGCCCTGCGCCCACCAGAATCAGATCATACCGCGGCATAATCTCTCCTGGTGACGACTGGTTTGCGGGTCTGCATCGCCTGCTCGACGATATCCGCCGCCAGCGTTGTGCCGCCCGCCTGACAGAGCGCAGTGCGCAGCGTTTTCATCTGCTGGCCGTAGCTTTCATCAGCCAGCAGGGTCTGAAGCTGACGGGCCATCGCGTGGCTGGTGGTGAAGCGTGACGCGCGACGTCCGATACCGTGCCAGACCACTCTGGCCGCGACGCCTGGCTGATCAAAGGCCAGCGGAATCGCCAGCAGTGGCGTCAGATGGTTAACCGCATCCAGCACGGTATTCATGCCGCCGTGGGTAATCGCCAGATCGGCCTGCGCCAGTGCGGCAGCCTGATCGGCAAAATCGACCACCTGCACATGGCTGGACTGCGCCAGTTTTTCCGCCTGAAACGGTGACAGGCGACCGCAGTGCGCCAGCAGCAACTGCGCGTCGATCTCCTGGCAGGCGCGAACGATGGTTTTAAACAGGCCGTAGCGATGTCCCTGCAGCGTACCGAGTGATGCGAAAATGCGCGGTCTGTCGCCGTGCGGGAAGTAGCGTGGCTGCGACGCGGCAGGTGCTGGTACCGCTGCACGCAGCGGACCTACCGAATGAAAGTGGTCGGGCAAAGACTGTCGGGGAAAATCGAGTTCCGGCATCAGCTGGCTGATCTGCGCCAGGGGTGAAAAGCAGTGATGCAGCTTTTCCCGTGGTGTTAATCCCATCGCATGGGCATTGCGGGCGATAACGCGATCGTGACGGCGCATCAGCCAGTCATAAATCTTTTCACTGGCGCGATAGCGTTCGCGTGCCTGATCGGTGTTTGCATAGTCAAACGGCATCACGGCCAGCGGAAAATCGGGTTCACGGTTAAGTGGCAGCGCACAGGCCACAGAGACGTAGGGCAGGTTCAGAGACTCTGCTGCCAGTGCACCGGCTGGCTCCATCTGATCGACGATCACGCCATCAATCGCCAGCGTCTTCAGCACCACCGGCAGTTCACGGCAGAGCATCTCTGTGCTGCGGGCCATCTCATTGATTAACTTAAGCATCGACGGGCCAAGAGGATGCGCCGCCAGCTGCAGGGTATGCGCCAGACTGCCTGCCGGATGCGAGGCGAGACCCAGCGGGAAAAAGCCGATCCTGCTGTCAGTCAGTAGTGCGCTGACATCCGTCTGCTGGAGAAAGGTAATCTGGTGTCCGCGTGCGATTAAGGCCTGGCTCAGATGCGTAAGCGCCTGCACATGGCTATAGAAGGGCGGTGCAATGACCGCGAAGTGGCTCATGCAGCATCCTTAACTGACGGCAGCGAGTTTTTTCTCAAACCAGGCCTGAACAAAATGATGAGTGGCATAACCGTCCTGGCAGGCCGAAAGCAGATGCTCGCTGGCACAGCGCAGGTGATCGCGCAGTCGCGTTTCAACCGCCTGCGGCCCCAGCAGATTGACCAGCGTCGATTTGCCGTCATCCTGATGGGCATCTTTGCCGGTATCGGCCATGCCGTCGGTGAGATCGTCCAGCAGCTGAAAGGCCTGACCAAGATTCAGCGAGAAGCGGTGCAGCTGTTCGCGCGCCTCTTTTGGGGTTTCCGCCACAATAGAGGCCATCTGCATCGAGGCGCAGAACAGGGTGCTGGTTTTGTAATGATTAGTCATCAGAATCGCGTCGGCACTGCGTGGCTTATCGCCTTCTGAAAGATCCTTGAACTGACCCTGAACCAGACCCTGCATGCCGACCGCGTGGGACAGCTCCGCGACCGCATCGGCTCTGGCGGCAGCCGTTAAGCCTTCAGCCATTGCAACCACGCCAAACGCCTTACTCAGCAGCGCCACTGCGGCCAGAATCGCGACATGTTCACCATACTGGCAGTGAATGGTTGGTCGTCCGCGACGCAGCTGCGCGTCATCCATGCAGGGCATGTCATCCAGAATCAGGGAGGCGGCGTGCACCATCTCAACCGCGCAGGCGAGATCCAGCAGCCCGGCAGGGGTGGCGCTACAGCCGAGATCGCGCGCGGCCAGCAGCAGCAGCAGCGGGCGAATACGCTTTCCCGGTGCCAGCGCACCCTCGCGCATTGCCGCGCCGACTAAATCACGTTCACTCTCAACCGGTAAAAGCTGATCAAGCCGTTGCTCAATGTCGTTCAACAGGCTGGCTGCATCACTGTGGCTGAAATTGACGTGTTGTTCTGCACAGACCGTCATCATGGCTGTCCTTATCTACAGAGGAAGTCACAGCAGGTCGAAATGATTCGATGCCATCTTCAATAATCGTCCCCGACTGCCACAGCATAGTTGGCAGGTTTTCAAAGAACGGCGGGTAAATCCATTACAACTAAGCGTAGCTTACAGCGATAAAAATGTCGGCGAATTCAGCAGTATTCCGCGTTTTGACGCGCCATGCTGACCACTATATTGCCTGAATCAGCCCAGCAATGCGCGCAGCTGTTTCATTACGCTGGCGACATCCTCATCTGATAATGCGCCATCTTTAGCGAAGCGCACAATCCCTTCCGGATCAATCACCACGACGGACGCGCTTGCCGGCTGAAGATGCCAGCTGTGAGCTGTGACGCCACTGCTGTCGATAATAAATTGCTGCCAGGGTGCCGCTTTTTTGCTGGAGGCGATGCTGCGCACCACAAAAATGGCACTGCCGGGCAGGGCATCGTCGGTATTTACGATGGTGGTGGTCTGGATGCGGTCACGCGGCAACCGGGCCTGCTGAATAGCTTCGATTAAGGGGGCACTCTGATCTTTGGCGGAAAGCCGGCCAGCAACATGAATCACCAGACGCACTTTTCCGGTCAGTGTCTGACTGTTCCAGCGCTGATAATCGATGTCGCCCTGATTCAGCACCATTTCGCCTTTATCGGCAATGTAAACCGGCGGGACAGGCTGACCGGGTGTCAGGGTGTGGGCAGTGGCAAAGCCAGGAAATAGCAGGGCAAGCATCAATCCATAATGGCGCACGGGTTCCTCACTTCTTTTCGTTTTACGGCAGGCGAGGCGAGCTATCTCATCAGCAGGCAGAAGATTAGTACCACATCTATGTTTCAGATCAATAAAAGCATTAAAGATTTGGGCTGAAAATGCAGGGAATAGTTTGTTAACAGGAGGTGGAAAATGAGTACAGCACTGATGACCTTACCTGAGTTTGCCCGCTACATTGGCATCGCTACGCCGACGCTGGCGCGTGCCTTTTGCTGCCGAGGATCGCTGGCGGGTGTGCCGCTACCGCAGGCGCTGGATGATGCACCGCTGACACAGCGCCACTGGCTGCGCGACGATGTACGTCAGTTTGATCATGCCTATAAGCGGGTGCAGGCGATGCAGCAACGCCATACGCTTTAATCTGTGTGGAACCAAAAAGCGCGGGAAACGCCCCGCGCTATGTTATGCAACGTTGTCTGGCCTGACCAGGAAGCAGACCAGATTGGCATCCCTGTCGCCGGTGATCTCCATGCTGCTATCCAGACCGCTCACCGCATCGCCACGACTGAGTCGCTGATCGCCAATGCGAATAATTCCTTCCAGCACGGTCAGATAAGCCACAAAGCCCGGCATCGAGGGCACGTCCACCGTCTGATTGCGCTCCAGCAGCGTATCGTAGATATAGACTTCCTGGCGCAGTTCCAGCGGGGCGTCAGACTCTTCCGGTCCGGCCAGTTCGGTCCAGCCGTTAGTCATAATGCCCTGATCGCGCTCCAGCACCTGAGTCATCGCTTCACCGCCCGGCTGCGAAGGCCGGATAACGGCCTGCAACAACTCCGCTTCATACAGCGGCACCGACTCTTCGTACTGAACGCCCTCACCGGCATTCACCACCATCACCTTTTTCGCAGAGAGCTGGGTACGCTCGCCGTTACTGTCCTGATGCTGCATTGAACCGCGCCACAGGTAGGTGAACACTTCTTCATCCTGATGCTGCTGCATCGGAAGCCGGGCATCCAGTTTCAGCGACATCAGGTCAACCGTGAGCAACGGGCTAAGCGCCTCGCCAGGTCGCTGACGACGAACGGTAAAAGGACCGTACTCAAAGAGTTGTTCAGGATTAGCTCGCACAATGTTCATGATTTGTTCTCAGATAAAGGAAGGCATAACAACGATCATAGACCTCAGGCGCAGAATGAGAAGCCGGATGATTTGCCCGGCTTCGTCAGTTATTTTGAATAAAAAATCACGCGGGGCGCCATCGGCTTATTTGCCCTGTTCGTCGCTCTCACCCAGGAAGAAATACCAGAGTGGGATCGACAACAGCCCGGTAAAGACCGTGGAGTAGAGCAGGATCATCATCGCCTGGGTGATATACATGGTCAGCGACCAGTGGCTGAAGGGGATCTGATACTGGTCAATCACGCCGCCAATCATCGCATTCGCCATCACTGAAATCACAATCAGCGCCAGCACCGTGACGCTGCGGAGAAAATAGCGCATCTCTTTGCGCTTTCCGGCGAAGCGTGACTGGACGATAGCCAGCGGCGACTGCTTATCTGGCGCAATTTCTTCCCGGATGACCGACGCGCGCTGCGCGCTGCGCCAGCGCTGAATATCCAGCAGGATCAGCACCACCAGGCTGATGCCCATAACAGGCAGCGCATAACCCAGCGCCAGCGTCACTATCAGGCTGGTGCCCTGTGCATAACGCGGCAGTGCAAGCCAGGCGGACAACAGCGTCTGCGAGGGGCTGAGCTGGGGAACCGCCGGGCGGCGAATCCACCACATGCGGTAGCCCAGCACAATCATCGCACAGAGTCCAAAGCCGAACAGGGCCAGAATCAGCTGGTTAGGCAGGCCAAACAGTACACCCATATGCGCATCCACGCCCCAGCGGGTCAGTTTCGCCACCAGCGGGAAGCTGGCGAACTCAACGCGGTCGACCACGCTGAAATCAGCCGGATTGATTGAAACCGCATCAACCTGGCTTGGCCAGCTGCGATCAATCTCCGACACCGTCCAGGCCTGTTCTGCGTTCTTAGGCTGACGCAGCTCCAGTTTCGCGGCGTGCAGTCCGGCCTGGCGTGCTGCTGCCAGCGCCTGATCCCAGCGGGTATTCGGTTGATTCAGGACCACCGGCGCGGCGGTTCTGGCTGGCATGGTCATGCCGGACATCGTCATGCCTTCCATCGCACCGCGATGGTCAGCATGCGGATCGGCGGCTTCAGCGGGCGCGTCACCGTTCAGTGCGGTATTAACCTGCGGCGTTTTCCAGCCAAAGTCGCTGCGCATCTTTTCAATGTTGTTGCCTGCCCACTGTGACCAGGTCAGTCCGGTTACCGAAAAGAAGACCAGCCCGATAGCCAGCAGCAGGCCCAGCGTAACGTGCCAGTGACGCGTTGCCGCAAAACCGCTGCGCACTTTTCTGCGGGTGCGCGGTGGCCGGGTGCCGGACCATAAAACGATCCCGCCCAGCGCGGCGACCCACAGCCAGGAGGCTGCCAGTTCGCTGTAGTTACGGCCAAAATCGCCCAGCAGCAGGCCGCGATGCAACTGATCCAGCCACATGCGCAGCGGCAGCACACCGCTGGTGCCATACACCGTCATATCGCCTTTCACCTGCAGCGTGTAAGGATCGATAAACAGCGATCGCGATTCTGATGGGCCAAGCTGAGGCTCAGCAAACTGCACGCGGGTGGTATCCTGCGGACCCGGCGCGGGACGCACGGCATAGATACGTGCTGATTCACCCGCTCGCGCACGTGCGGCAGCAATCTGGGCTGACAACGGCTGCGCCTGGCCCTGTGCATCGGTAGTCAGGGCATCGTGGTAGATCGCCTGTTCCAGCTGCGGCGTCAGAACATAGAGTGTGCCGGTGAGCGCGGCGACAAAAATAAACGGCGCGATAAACAGGCCGATGTAAAAATGCAGGCGGCGAAAAAGATTAAACAGCGTGCCGCGCGGTGCAGGGATAATTTCCTGAGAAGAGGACATAGCATTCCACACTTTTCAAAAGACAAAGGCGACTGGGTGACGTTGTCACGCAATCGAATCAGAAAGCAGTGAGTGTGACGCGAAAGCAGGTGGCGCTCGTGGCCGGTGGAGACGCAACATCCATCGCCACGGGGGCGGATTAATCTCAGAGGGCGGCGGGGCGCAGCTGATCAGGCTCATCCACCAGATGAACGGGATAAACACCCAGAGCATCAGCGGTACATGCACCAGTAAATCGCAGTAGCCACAGGCAAAACCAGGGTCCATCATCATCCCATGGTCCGCCATCGACATCATCTCGCTGTGATGATGCATCATCGGCATTTCTGCGCTCATGGCAGATGCACGTTGCATCGTGGCGTGATGCTCAGCCAGATTCTTTGAAATCATCGGGGCCACAAACAACAGCAGCACGGCCAGTATCGCAATACCGGCAGTGAGTCGATGTCTGAGTGAAGATTTCTGCATGATTTCAACGGGCGCAAGGGGTGAAAATTACGGGCGGCAGTGTAACGCGAAGGGGATAAAAGGGTTAAATAAAGTGGCGTCTGTTCCAAAAAAATTCGCACTCTTTGAACATATTCACTTTAATTCCAGCATCATTTAACTTAGATGTTACCCGTTAAATACATACAAATAACATTGATGGGCCGGTTGCATTAAACCAAACCCATAAAGGACTGAAGATGAAAATTGTAATGCTGGATGGTGACACACTGCCTGTCTCTCTGCCGACCGGGCAACAACAGGCTGACTGGGAGATTCGCGCACAGACACCGGTCAGTGACATTGTCTCTTCGCTTGCGGGCGCGACGGTTGCGATTACCAATAAGGTGCCGTTGAGAGCCGATACCCTGGCGCAGCTTCCCGAACTGCGCTTTATCTGTGTTGCGGCGACAGGTTATGACTGTATTGACCTCAACACGTGCCGTGACCGCGGCATCGTGGTCAGTAATGTGCCCGGCTACTCTACCCAGAGCGTGTCTGAGGCGGTGATTGCCGCCATTTTCGCCCTGCGTCGTCAGATAATGGCTTATGCCGTTAATACCCGCATAGACTGGCCGCAGGCGCAGCACTTCTGTCTGCATCGTCAGCCGATAGGGGATATTGGCGGCGCCACGCTGGGTATCGCGGGCAAAGGTGATATCGGACAGGCGGTCGGCAGGCTGGCCCAGGCGCTGGGAATGAAGGTGCAGTACGCGGAGCGCAAAGGCAGCGACAGCGTGCGTGAGGGCTATGTCAGCTTTGAGCAGATGCTGGCCACCAGCGATATTATTTCGCTGCACTGCCCATTAAGTGACAGCACTCGTCAGATGATTGACCGTGAGGCGCTGACGAAAATGAAACCGCAGGCGCTGCTGATTAACACCGCGCGCGGTGGACTGATTAACGAGGCCGATCTTGCTGAGGCATTAAAGCAGGGGCTGATTGGCGGCGCGGCGCTGGATGTCCTGAGCAGCGAACCACCTTCTGCCGATAACCCACTACTGGCGGATTTGCCCAATCTGCTGCTGACGCCGCACATTGCCTGGGCGAGCCGTAGTGGCGTTGAAAATCTGGTGACTGGCGTGATGGCCAATATCGTGGCCTTTATTCAGGGCGAGCCGGTTAACGTGGTGAGCTGAGCGGGATGGAATGGCTTTTTAAGGCCCGTCATTCGTTGATATTCAGAGCAACCTCGTAGAATTCCGGAAAAGCGTTTTACGGGGTTCAATCATCAGAGTATTCATTTTGTTATTTCCATCCGTACATTAAACGTTCGTGCGCTACAGGATTTAGCGCCATTTACTGGCTGAATCAGCCGTTGTCAGCGCTTCAGGAACAGAAAGGATTCTGGTCAGTGAAAAAGAACAACAGCACGCCCACGCCTCATGATGCGACATTCCGGCAATTTCTGACTCAGCCGGATATTGCCCGGGATTTCATGGCGCTGCACCTGCCGCCAGAACTGCGCGAATGCTGCGATCTCAGCACATTGAAGCTGGAGTCGGGGTCGTTTGTCGAGGATGACCTTCGGCAGTACTTCAGCGATGTGCTTTACAGTCTTAAAACTACCGCTGGCAATGGATATATCCATGTACTCATTGAGCATCAGTCATCACCTGACAAACATATGGCATTTCGGCTGATGCGCTATGCAGTGGCTGCCATGCAGCGCCATCTTGAAGCTGGGCATAAGAGACTGCCGCTGGTGATACCCATACTGTTTTACGCGGGCAGACGCACTCCCTATCCTTATTCGACCCGGTGGCTGGATGGGTTCGACGACCCGCTGCTGGCGGACAGGCTTTACAGCCACAGTTTTCCGCTGGTCGATGTCACGACGATTCCTGACGATGAGATCATGCAACACCGCAGCATGGCGGCACTGACCCTGTTGCAGAAACATATCCGGCAGCGGGATCTGGCAGAACTGATGGACAGGCTGGTATCCATTTTGATGGCAGGCGATCACTCTTCATCGCAGGTGATATCACTGGTAAACTACATTGTGCAGGCGGGCGAAGTATCAGACGCCAAAACCTTTGTACAGGAGCTGGCACAGCGTGTGCCCCAACACGAGAACGCACTTATGACTATCGCACAACAGCTTGAGCAGATAGGGCTTGAGAAAGGCATTGAGCTGGGCATTGCACAAGGTCGCATCGAAGGCAAAGAGATCGGGCTTCAGGAAGGAAGGCAAAGCATGCAACTCAGAATTGCCCGCACTATGCTGACGAGTGGGATGGATCGCAATACCGTCATGCAGATGACCGGTCTTACAGAAGAAGAGCTGGCACAGCTTTCGCACTAAGAATTTTTTGAGCGCTGATTAACGCTGCCGACTCAGATCGCCAGCGTACTGCACTGAAGATCTAAAATCAGCTTGCCGGAATCATGGGAACTCCATCGCTTATCATCACGGCAAGCCTGTTATTTGCGCGCTCAGAATCAAAATATCGAGCGTCCCAGCTTTTCCGTCAGCAACTCCAGTACAGCGGTACCTGCCAGCGAATTACCTGCACTGTCCAGCCCGGGTGACCAGACGGCAATGCTCATCTCGCCAGGGATGACGGCAATAATTCCGCCACCCACGCCCGACTTCGCAGGCATCCCGACCCGCCACGCAAATTCACCTGCGCCGTCATACATCCCGCTGGTGATCATCAGTGCGTTAATCTGCCGTGCCTGACGCGGTGTAATCATCTGGCTGCCATCCAGTGTTTTACCCTGATTAGCCAGATAGACGAAGGTGCGCGCCAGTTCAACGCAGTTCATCGACAGTGAGCAATAGTGGAAATAGGTCTGCATGACGCTGGTGACATCGTTATCGAAATTACCAAACGACTTCATCAGCCAGGCGATCGCGGCGTTGCGGGCAGAATGTTCAAATTCAGAGCGGGCAACGTGGCGATCATAATTGATATCGGGCTGCTGGCTCAGCTGGCGCACAATTTCCAGCATTCGCTGGCGCGGCGCGGTCAGGCGGGTTTCAAGAAGATCGCAAATCACCAGCGCCCCGGCATTAATAAACGGATTACGCGGCTTGCCCTGCTCCAGCTCCAGCTGCACCAGAGAATTAAACGGCTGGCCTGATGGCTCTTTGCCCACCCGCTGCCAGATTTCACTGTCGTCATAGCGGGTCAGCGCCACGGTTAGCGATAGCGCTTTGGATATGGACTGAATCGAAAAGCGCGTCTCCGCATCGCCCGCCTGAAAGAGGGTGCCATCACGCAGGCAAACGGCTATAGCGAGATTATCGGCCGCGACATCAGCCAGCGCGGGGATATAGTCAGCGACTTTTCCCCGATGGACCAGCGGACGCACCTGATCCAGGACCTCCTGCAGCAGAGCATTATTCAGTTCAGACACGCACTTTTCTCCCGTCGGTTTTTGCTGGCCGGTAAGGCGCTATGCAGTTGCGCCCGGCCAGTCATCTGTTATGAGTCGCTGAGCCGCATTTTCAGCTGATGGGTTTTGACTGTGCTGCCAGCGGAGCCAATACCATCTGTAACAGGCTCAGCAGTGTCAGCACGCTGAAGGGCAGCGTCCAGTTACCGCTCTGTTCATGAAGCACGCCAAAAAACAGCGGGCCCAGGGCTGCCAGCGCATAGCCCACACATTGCGCCATGCCTGAAAGTTGTGAGGCCTGACGATGATGCGTGGCGCGCAGATTAAACAGCGAGAGGCAGAGCACCAGTGAAGCCCCGGCGCCCAGTCCGGCCAGTGTCAGCCAGATCACCGCCCATTGCGGATTAAGCAGCAGACCTGACATACCAAGGAAAATACCCGAGGAAGCAATGAATGCGGTGAGCCGGGCATCTTTCACCCGCTTCAGCGCAACCATACAGCCCAGGTTAGCAACGATTGCAATTGCCTGATACCAGAACAGCAGCCAGCCAGCCTGCGCCTGAGTGAAGCCATTATCCTGAGCAAATACGGCAAACCAGTCGATCAGGGTATAAAACGCCAGCGATTGCAGTGCCATAAACAGGGCGATTTGCCAGCCACCGGCTGAGCGCCACACATGACGATGTGCACCCGATTCGTCTGCTGGCGCTAAAGTTGACTGCCGCTGACGTAAAAGTGGCAGCCAGGCGAGCAGCGCAACCAGTCCCGGCAGCGCCCAGACAACCAGTGAGAGTCGCCAGCCCGCCGTTGAAAGCTGGCTCAGTGGCACGGCAATGCCGGACGCCAGGCTGGCGGTAATCGACATGGTGGCGGCATACAGGCCAATGTATCTGGCAGTATGGGCGGTGAAATCGCGCTTAATCAGCGGTGGCAGCAGTACGTTGGCAGCGGCAATGCCTGCGCTCAGCAGCAGCGTTCCGCTCCATAATGCCGCTTCAGCGGGCAGCCAGCGCAACAGTGAACCGGCAGTAATCAGGCACAGTGCGCCCCACAAACTGCGTTCCAGCCCGACCCGATTTCCCAGCCAGGCGGCTGGGGGGGCGAGCAGGGCAAACAGCATCAGTGGAATAAAGTTAAACAGGCCTGCTTCGCTGGCGCTAAGGCCAAAAGTCTGGCGGATATCCTGCAGCACCGGGCCGACGGCGGTAATCGGTGCCCGAAGATTCGCTGCGGTGAGCAGCAGGACGAACAAAAAAAAGCTGGCGCTGGATAATGCAGCGAGGGGTTTAGCTTGCTGTTGTACAGGCATCATGGCAGGGATCATCACATGCAGCAGTGCTGCGGGGGCGTTGGTTGACGTTAACGCTTACGCATCAGAATTGATGTCTGGGCGCTACTTTACTGACCGGTCAGCGGCCTGTAAAGCCTTGTTATGTGATGAAATAGCGTAAATGCGATCTCGCCATAGCGATCGCTGTATAGCTGATTAGTGGAACTCAGGCTCGGGGAAGTGACCGCAGTCGTTCTGGCTGGGATTAGAGCCGGGCTGGCAGGTCTGCTGCCGGGTTTCGGCCGCGAGAACCGGTTTTTCAGCGTGCCACGGGGCGCTACAGGCACTGAGAAGAGAAACCAGAATCATCACACTGATTACGCGCATATCCGCTCCTTATTAACCGTCATGAGCAAGGTCACGTCGGTGATCGGCGGTTGGCAGGTCAGGGACGTCTTACCTGAGTGTGGTCGCTAAGGGGATAATGTCAATTAAAACAGCGCAAACATCAGCGCCACAGGAAAACTCATCGGCCAGGTGGCACCCACCAGAAAGGCGCTCAGCAGTTTGATGCTCAGCTTATCTTTGGCAATGAAAAAGGTGATCAGCGTCGCGACCAGTGCAACAACGGCATAGAAAATTAGCATACCCTGGTACAGTGTCATTGATATCTCCGCAGCGTCATTATGGTTTTCGCTGCGCATGATGCGGAGTTTTGTGATCCAGATCAAGTGAATCAGGGTTTAGCATCTAAAGAAATTATCGGTCAATGCGGCTGATTTGCTCTCTGACACCTATGAAGATAACAGGCGATTTCAGGCTGAAAACCGTGCCGGAAAATGCGTGTCGGACCTTTGCTGATGCCGCGATCCTGTCTGAACACCTCATGGCGAACGATTGCTGACCGACCGTGGCCAGGACGTAAAAAAGCCCGCGATGGTGGGCGGGCCTGACATTGCAGTGCATAACGACACAGCGTGCGCGTTTTAACTCTGACGATAGAGCGCCATCACCGCTTCCAGATCCGGCGTGCGTGGGTTGCCGCCGGTGCAGACATCATCCAGTGCCGCCTGCGCCAGTGCAGGAATATCTGCCTCCTGTAAGCCGACCTCACGCAGCGAACGCGGAATGCCCACATCGCGGCAGAGCTGACGAACCGCAGCGACAGCCGCTTCCCGCGCCTGATCCAGCGTCAGCGTGTCGACCTGTTTCACACCCATCGCGCGGGCGATATCGCGATATTTTTCGCCTGTTGACGGGGCATTCCACGCCATCACCTGTGGCAGCAGAATGGCGTTCGCCACGCCGTGCGGCACGTTATAAAAGGCACCCAGCGGATGTGCCATACCATGCACCAGACCGAGTCCGACATTGGAGAAGCCCATCCCGGCCACATATTGCCCCAGCGCCATCTGCTCAACCGCATCAATATTTCCCGCCACCGATTCGCGCAGCGAGTGGCTGATAATTTCAATGGCTTTAAGGTGCAGCATGTCAGTCAGGGGCCAGGCACCGCGCGTAATGTACCCTTCAATCGCGTGAGTTAATGCATCAATTCCGGTGGCAGCTTTCAGCGAGGGGGGCATGCTCGCCATCATCTCCGCATCAATAATCGCTACTTTTGGAATGTCATGCGGATCGACGCAGACAAACTTGCGACGATTCTCTTCGTCGGTAATGACATAGTTAATGGTGACTTCTGCCGCGGTGCCTGCCGTGGTTGGAATTGCGATGATGGGCACGCACGGATGACGGGTTGGGCTGACGCCTTCCAGGCTGCGGACATCTTCGAATTCAGGGTTGTTGATAATAATGCCGATCGCTTTGCTGGTGTCCTGCGGTGAGCCACCGCCGATGGCGATAAGGTAGTCAGCACCTGATTCCCTGAACACGGCAACGCCCTGCTGCACCACCCGGATAGTCGGATTCGGCACGACCTCATCGTAAACCACCCAGGCAAGCTGATGCTGTTCCAGCAGGTCAGTGACCCGCTTCAGCGCACCTGCCGCAACCAGCGCTTTGTCAGTGACAATAAGCGCTTTACGCATCCCGCGACGCTGTACCTCCTCAGGCAAATGACGTAATGCGCCAGCACCAAACCAAGCGGTTTCATTCAGAATCATACGTTGGGTCATCAAAACATCCTCTGTTAACAAATGGTTTTCTACGATCCGTGATCCGCTGTGCAGGTTCTGCGCATAACCTCTCAGTTTCAGGTAAGGACATTTGATAAAAATCAATGAATTAGTAAAAAGTGATGCGCGCATTTCATTCAGACACGACTTTCGTCTGATGGGGTTGCGATGAGGGGCGGGGAATTATGCCCATCGTCCGTTGTGTGCAACACTTCTTTATCACAAACCCGTCCGCCCATGAGGAATGAAGACATGACCCGATTCGTAATGAATAAGAAGGATGATCTCGTCGACAGCGCGTTAGATGGCATGATTTACGCCAGTCCGTGGCGCAATCTGGTGCGGCTGCAGGTCGATCCCCACATTCGCATCGTGATGCGCAGAGACTGGAAAAAACAGCAGGTCGCACTGATCTCTGGTGGCGGTTCCGGCCATGAGCCTGCCCATGTCGGCTTCATCGGCAAAGGGATGCTGACGGCGGCCGTCTGTGGCGATGTGTTTGCCTCACCCAGCGTTGATGCGGTTTATAACGCCATCATCAACCTTACCGGGGACGCGGGATGTCTGCTGATTGTGAAAAACTACACCGGCGACCGACTCAACTTTGGGCTGGCGGCTGAAAAGGCCCGCAATGCAGGGTTCAGCGTCAATATGGTGATTGTCGGTGATGATGTGGCCTTACCGGATAATCCTCAGCCACGCGGCGTGGCAGGCACGTTGCTGGTGCATAAAGTGGCAGGTTTTGTCGCCGAGCGGGGTGATGATCTGGCGGCGGTAACCGAGGCCGCAGAGGCCGCCAGTCGAGCTATCGCCACCATGGGGGTCGCGCTTTCCAGCTGTCATCTGCCGGATGAACAGACCAGCCAGCGGGTGCCCGACGGCAGTGTGGAAATGGGGCTGGGGATTCACGGCGAGCCGGGCGTTGACATCATGCCGACTCAGAACAGTCAACAGATTGTGCAGCATCTGCTGGAGAAGGTGATGCCTAGTAAGGATCAGCCCTGCGCGCTGCTGGTGAATAATCTTGGCGGAATGTCGGCGCTGGAGATGAGTCTGGTTACACGCGATCTCGTTGAGTCGCCGCTCAGCCGGGGAAGCTGTTATCTGATAGGTCCGGCACCGCTGATGACCGCGCTGGACATGAAAGGCTTTTCCGTCACCCGCATGACGCTGACGCCGCTGTTCGAAGCGGCGATCTGCGCCCCGGTCGAAGTGACCGGCTGGGTTCCGGCGGTTGAGATCACATCGCTGCAGCCGGTTAACGCAGCCCGGGAGGCGACAGCGCATCCGGTGCAACCCTCCGAAAACCCGGCGGTCGCTGCCTTTGTGAAACGCATCTGTGAAACGCTGATCGCCAGTGAAAGCGAGCTTAACAAACTCGATGCGCAGGTGGGTGACGGGGATACCGGCTCGACCTTTGCGGCTGGTGCGCGTCAGATCCAGCGTGAATGCGCCGATAACCAGCTGCCGCTGAATGTTCTGTCTGACCTGCTCGCGGTAACGGGTGAGCGACTGGCCACGGTTATGGGCGGTTCCAGCGGCGTGTTGATGGCTATCTTCTTCACCGCCGCCGCACAGCACCTGTCGGAAGGAGATGATTTACCGATCGCTTTACAACAGGGTCTGGAAAAAATGAAGCAGTATGGCGGGGCTAAACCGGGCGATCGCACACTGATTGATGCGCTTCAGCCCGCGATTGAGGCGCTGGTGGCGGGCAAATCGCTGGCAGCCGCAGCAGATGCGGCGCAGCACGGCAGTGATGCAACCGCCAGCATGGGGAAAGCAAAGGCGGGCCGATCATCTTATCTCAACAGCGCGAACCTGAATGGCGTGCCCGATCCCGGTGCGGTTGCAGTCGCCAGTGTTTTTGCGGCATTAAAAACGCTTTAGCTCAGTTACGGCGCTAAACGCGTCTGTAAAAAGGCCAGTAACTGGCGGTTTACTTCGCTGCGCTGACGGTGCTGCGGGTAAACCGCATTCAGGGAGAGCGGTGGCGGCTGGCAGCCGTCCAGCACCGTCACCAGTTCACCTCTTTGCAGGGCTGACTCAACGATAAAAGCAGGTAGCAGGACCAGTCCGAGTCCTGCCAGGGCGGCATCACGCAGCACTTCGCCATTGTTACTTACCATGGGGCCCTGAACCGCCAGCCATTTCGCTTTGCCATTAACCTGCAGTTCCCAGCCATTCTGTCCTTCCCGCCCATAGCGCAGACAGGCGTGTTGCAATAACTCATCCGGATGTTGAGGCGTGCCAGCCCGTTTCAGGTAGTCAGGACTGCAGCAGATTACCCGCTTCAGTTCGCCCAGAGGGCGGGCAATCAGCGTGGAATCGGCCAGGGTGCCAATACGGATTGCCATATCGACGCCTTCGCCAATCACATCAACATAGCGATCCGCCAGCTCAATCTGAAACTGCAGTGCCGGATGATGACTCAGAAACTCCGCAATCAGCGGTGACAGGTGGCTCATGCCAAACGACATCGGCAGATTGATGCGGAAAGTGCCGCGCAGCGTCTGCTGCTGCTCCGACACCGCCAGTTCGGCTTCCTGAATCTCATCCAGAATGCGCTGAGCATGCTGCGCAAAAAGCAGACCCGCATCCGTCACTGACAGCTTGCGGGTGTTACGTATCAGCAGACGTACGCCTAATGACGCTTCCAGCGCGGCCATGCGGCGGCTGACATACTGTTTCGATAACATCAGCTGCTCAGCGGCTGCAGTGAAGTTACCAGCATGTATCACGGCGATGTAAATCCGGAGATCTTCAATCTGCATAGTGTCCACTTATCGGTGACAGTGACGGGGCTTCAGGCGAAAACTCAGCCGCAGGCGTTAACTTATATCGGGTAATGCATCTCAGGGCAACGCGTCAGCACCCTCAGCCAGCGCGACAGCGATCATAGATTTGCCGTTTCGCAATGGTTAAACGGGCGGTCAGCCGGGCTAATCGTGTTAAAGCCGTTATAGTAAGCAGGCAGTGATGCAATCCATCCGGAACTAACCTGATAAGGAGTGGCTGGTGAAAAAATTACTCTGCGCAACGGTGCTCGCCGTTTTGCCAATAACCACGCTGGCAGCGTCGGTGTTTACGCTGCAATCACAGGATTTCAGCGATAATGCGCTACTGGACAAAAAGTTTGCCGGTGCCAATAAAAGTAATCCTTCCTGCACCGGTGAGAATATCTCTCCCGAGCTTAACTGGTCTGCGATTCCGGCGGGCACCCGTAGTCTGGCTCTGCTGATGACCGACCCGGTCGGGGCGAAAGGGCTGGGCGTGACACACATGGTGGCCTATAACATTCCGGCCAGCCGTTCGTCGTTTGCGCAGGGCGCGCTGACAGAGGGCAAGGACTATACCGGCGGAAAAAATACCCCCGGGACACTGCACTATTACGGGCCTTGTCCACCGAAAGGCAGCGGCCTGCATCACTATAACTTTGTGCTGATCGCCACTGATTTGCCGGTGGGCCAGCTGAAGGCGGGGTTAACCCAGGCAGAGCTGGTGGCCCAGCTGAAAGGTCACGCCCTGGGCGCGGCCAGCACGGTTGGCCGCTTCAGCAACGAATAGCGTTGAGTTTTCAGAGGCAGCGACCTGTAGCCTGCCTCTGCGCGCAGCGGGTCAGTCGCCGCTGAACATCTCACGGATGCGCATCGCGATGTGATCGGTATGGGTCTCCAGCGCGAAATGACCGCTATCCAGTAGCTCGACCACCGCCTGCGGATTATCGCGCTGCCAGGCCACGGCGCCGGGTGGAATAAAGAAAGGATCGTGTTTGCCCCAGATCACCAGCGTCGGGAGCTGCTGCTGGCGAAAGAATGCCTGAAATTCCGGGTAGCGTTTGAGATTGCTGGCGTAATCAAGGAACAGTGCCTGCTGAATATCTTTGTTTCCGGGACGCTCCATCAGCAGCGCGTCCAGAGTATAACTTTCCGGGGCGATCTGCTGCGGATCGCTGACCCCATGCAGATACTGCCACTTAACCCCTTCGGCTGTCAGGATGGCGTCGCGGATCACCTCACCGTTTTCCTCGCTGGGTTCCGCCCAGTATGCGCGAACCGGTGCCCAGGCGTCTCCCAGTCCCTCCAGATAGGCATTACCGTTTTGCGATATCAGTCCGCTGACGCGATCCGGGTAGGCCAGCGCCAGCCGCAGACCTGCGGGAGCGCCATAGTCGAAAACATACATTGCGTAGCGTTTCAGCCCGAGTGCATCGACAAACGCGGTCAGCGTCTGGCCGAGTGCGTCAAAAGTCCATGAATAGTGACGTTCGGCGGGGACGTCAGTAAAACCAAAGCCAGGCAGATCGGGCGCGATGATATGGAACTTATCGGACAGAAGCGGGATGAGATTGCGAAACTGATGAGAAGAGGTGGGAAAACCGTGCAGCAGTAGCAATACCGGCAGTGATGGATCGCCCGCTTCACGATAGAAAACATTAACGCCGTCGGCCTGCTGATAACGATAAAAAACAGAGTGTGTGTGCATGATATTTTCCTGTAACTGGTTAAATGGTATTTATAGGGTTACAAGGGCTTATTATGCAGCGATTATGTAACCTGTCAAATTGATATTTAGTGGTTACATCAGGCCTTTTGTAACTACTCATCTGCTTTTTTATCGGTTACAGTAGCGTCAGAAGATTTCAATAATGGGGGCGACATCATGGCGGAAACGCAATCACACTCCGGCCAGGGGCCGTGGTTTCTGGCCGATCATCCGGCGCTGGATTTTATCAACACCGAAGCTATCGCAGAGGGGCGGCCACACGATTTCTGGCAAAGCGATCGGGATGTTGAAGCCTGGCTGCAACAGGCCGGACTGCTCACCGACGGATCTACGCCGCAGTATGAGCCGGGCGCGCTGGTGCAGGCCGCTCGTCAGTTACGTCAGATTGTTCGTGACGCTGTGCAGCAGCATAAGGCAGGTGAGAATGTGAGTACTGAGGCGCTGAATGTCTGGCTGGGCCAGGCAACGAGCCACCTGCAACTGAGCATGGAGTCGGGTTCGCTGACTATCAGGCGCGTTTACGCCAGCCAGAACGTGAGGCAGCGGCTGGGACAGGTTGCAGAACAGGCTGCAATGCTGCTCACGCAGGAAGATTTCAGCAGAGTCCGCGCCTGTGAACATCCCGACTGCACCCTGTGGTTTTACGATCGCACCAAAGCGCATCGCCGCCGCTGGTGCAGCATGGCGCTGTGTGGCAATCGGGCGAAAGTCGCGCGTTTCAGGGCAGTAAAATCAGGTGGCTAGAGCGTGCGTCTGCCAGATAAAAAAACACCCTGCAGAGCAGGGTGTCAGAAACGTTATTTAGCCGCGGTCGTGGCGGGCTTTTGCCGTTTACGCAGCTTATCAATCAGTCGATGGGCTTCCGCTTTGGTTGCTACCGCAGGTGAGGAGCCGGTCAGCGGCTGACGCGCCGTTTCCCTTACCGTCAGAATGGTCAGCAGGCCAATCACACCTGCGCCCATCATGTAGTAAGCGGGCATCATGTTGTTTTTGGTGGTATCCACCAGCCACGCGGTAATCAGCGGTGTCGTACCGCCGAACAGCGACACCGACAGGTTAAAGCCGATAGCGAGTGCGCTGTAACGAATATCCGTCGTAAACAGGGCTGGCAGCGTCGAAGGCATGGTGCCGCTGAAGCAGGTGTGCAGCACGCCCAGAATCAGCAGGCCGCCAAATACCGCCCACATGTTGCCGGAACCAATCAGCATAAAGCTCGGAATGGCGAGCAGGATCAGGCCTACTGCTCCAAAGCCAATCACCGGACGACGACCAATGCGATCGGTCCAGCGCCCCCACAGCAGCGTCAGCGGCATCATCACGAACATCGCCACCATCACCAGCAGCAGACCACTCAGCTCTGGCAGTCCCAGCACGCCGGTAAGGTAACTCGGCATATACGAGGTCAGCATGTAGTTGGAGACGTTGAACAGCAGCACCAGACCGATACATTTCAGCATAGGCGCGCGATACTTGCTCAGCATCTGCATCAGCGTCAGGCGCGGTTTGCTCTGCTCCAGCGCTTCCTGCTTTTCCATGTGCTGCTGGAATGCCGGGGTCTCTTCCAGCTTCAGACGGACATAGAGGCCGAACAGACCCAGCGGCGCGGCAATAAAGAACGGCACGCGCCAGCCCCAGGACATCATCGCCTCGTTCGACATCACGGTGGTCATCACCGTGACCAGGCTGGCCCCGAGCAGGTAGCCGCCAATGGTACCGAACTCCAGGAAGCTGCCCATAAAACCACGGCGTTTGTCGGTGGAGTACTCCGCGATAAAGGTCGCTGCGCCACCATATTCACCGCCGGTCGAGAAGCCCTGAATCAGGCGCGCGACCAGCAGCAGAATCGGGGCCATAATCCCGATCGACGAATAGGCCGGGATCAGGCCGATGCAGAATGTCCCGATCGACATCATGATCATCGTCATCGCCAGCACTTTCTGGCGGCCGATGCGGTCACCCAGCGGGCCAAACACCAGGCCGCCAATCGGACGCACGAGGAAGGCCGCCGCAAACGTACCAAAGGTGGCAATCAGCTGCACCGCGTTGTTGGCATCCGGGAAAAAGACTTTGCCGATGATGACGGCAAGATAGCTGTATACGCCAAAGTCGAACCATTCCATCGCGTTACCGAGCGCCGCTGCGCCAACTGCGCGCTTCAGCATGTCGTTATCAATAACGGTAATATCGTCAACAGTCAGCTCTTTGGGCTTTCTGTTCCAGAAATGTTTCTTTGGGTGTTCAGACGATGTGTTTCTAGTGTCCATATTCTCCTCAGGTACTTCAATGAAGGAGTCTTATAGCTTTCGCAGCCGCAAATAATGTTCAGAAGAAACCGTGGAAATGAAAGCTATAAGAAGCCGAATAATTTTTAAGTGAAGCGGCAGAAACCGCAGCCGGTAAACCTTAGACTACGAATGTAAGGTTTTGCAAGTTTTCAGCCGAAATAACTGGATTTGCTGACAAAACCAGCACACTGCACTTACTCATGCCTGCTTACGCTCATAAACATTTGGTCATATTCCACTTTTATGGCTCAGATGCTGTCTGGCTCTGATTTCATCAGCCACGCCTGCGCTCATTAAACAGCTTCAGGCCGTCAATACGATCCAGCGCCTGAAGCAGTTGTTGCGTGCTGGCGGTCAGACTGATACGAATATAATCCCGCCCGGCGGGGCCAAAGCCGTGACCGGGTGCCACCAGAAGATGACACTCTCTAAGTAACAGGCTGGCGAACTGCTCGCCTGTATAACCGGGTGGCGCAGGCAGCCAGAGGAAAAAGGTGCCCTGACGAGCGCGCACCGGCCAGTGCATCGCTGCCAGCCTGGCGAGTACCACGCGACGCCGCTGGTGATAAGGATCAGCCAGGCGGTTAAGTTGTTCAGCAGAGAGCGACAAGGCGGTGATGGCGGCATCCTGCACCGCGCCAGACACCGTGCTGTAGCTGTGAGTATGCAGCTTTTTAAAAGCCGCAATAATCGAGGCGTTTCCAACAGCAAAGCCCACACGCCAGCCTGCCATCAACGCGCTTTTCGACAGGGTGTAAATCTCCACGCACCAATCTTTAGCATCGGGCTGGGCCAGCAGACTTAGCGGCTGCTCGTCCGGCTCACTGCCCAGCGTAGCGTAGGCGAAGTCATGGATCAGCGGAATATGGTGCTGGCGGGCGAAAGCCAGCGCGTCGGCGAACAGCGCGGGTGTCGCCAGTGCGCCGGTGGGATTATGGGGATAGTTGAGCATAACCAGACCGGCGCGCTCGGCAATCTCATCCGGCACCTGAGTAAAATCGGGCAGGAAAGCGTTACGCGACTCCAGCGGGATGCCATAAAAATCGGCACCGGCCTGGCGTGCTGCTGAGCGATAGATTGGATAGCAGGGATCGGTTGAGATTAACACCTGGCCCGGGTTGAGCAGGGCGCGTGGAAAGCCGTTGACGCCAATGTGCGCGCCCTGAAACAGCGCAACTTCGGTATCGGGATTGAGCGTGACCCCATAGTGGCGCTGGTAAAAGTCTGCGATAGCCTGACGCAGGGCGGGCTTTCCCCAGAAGGAGGGATACTCATGATTTTCCGGCCGCGCCGCCGCAGCCTGTAAGGAGGCGATGACCACAGGCGGCGTAGGCTGTCGTGGGCTGCCCGATGAGAGATCGATAAGCGGTAACTGCGATGCATCCAGTTCTGCTGCCTGCTTCTCAAGTAAGCTGAAAAGATTCTCTTCCAGCCCTGCGACCAAATCTGAAGCTGCAAACTCCGCCATAACCGTCCCGCAATAAAGAGTGTGAAGCGGAAAAGAATGACACAGCCGCGTTTCATTTCTTTAGCAGAAATAACGCTGAAGATTGCCGCTATCTGGATATTCAGCCTGTGACTATCGTTAGCATAAATAAGCCAAAGTCGGGGCCGGTTTTGCCTGTTCCTGATTGTAAGGGCTGTGATTAAATCGATTGCTCTTACAATAATGAATCAGGAAGTACTATGCGCATTACATCACGGGGAATTATTTTTTCACTGACGGCTGTTTCAATTTTTATCTCTGCTGCGCAAGCCGCAGACCAGAAAAAAATACGCATTGGTTTTAATCCGGGTCCGTATAAAGAGCAGTTTGAAAAAGGCGTGGCACCTCTGTTAATTAAGCAGGGCTATACGCTGGAATATAAAGATTTCAGCGATGGCATTCAGGTTAATGATGCTGTTCATCGCGGCACGATTGACGCCAACATCATGCAGCATCCGGTCTATCTGAAGTCGGTTAACGATCGGCTTGGCATCGATAACGTCGGTATTGTGCAGGTGCCGACCCCGCCAATGGGGCTCTATTCTGAACGCGCAAAAACGCTGACGCAACCTGCGCCAGGCAGCACGGTCTCTGTGCCGAACCAGCCCTCAAATGAGTATCGGGCTGCGCTGTTACTTCAGAGCATAGGCTGGCTTAAAATCAGCCCGGAGAGTGATGCTGCAACCTTCTCGCAGAAAAACATTACGGAGAACCCCTACAAAATCGTGCTGAAAGAGATGGATAATGCCCAGCAGGTGCGCGCACTGCCTGATGTGGATTATGGTGTTATTCAGGGTAACTTCGCGGTCTCCAGTGGCCTGAAACTCAATTCCGCGCTGAAACTGGAGGCACCAACCAGCCAGTTTATTAACGTGGTAACGGTAGCGGGTAAAAATAAGCAGGCTCAGTTTGCCCGTGACATTATTGCCGGCTATCACTCGCCGGAATTCAAAGCGTATATCACCAGTAATGCGCAATATGCGGGCTATTTGTTGCCAGACTATTTCAAATGAGTCAGGCGGCTATCGCGTTTCAACAGGTCAGTAAAACCTTTGCACGTAACGGGACAGAAGTGCAGGCGCTGCAGGATATTAATCTGCGCATCAACCAGGGCGATATTTTTGGCGTTATCGGCACCAGCGGTGCCGGAAAAAGCACGCTGCTGCGCCTGATTAATCATCTGGAAACGCCGACGACCGGCACGGTAGAGGTGCAGGGTGAAGCATTACAGGGGATTAGCAAAAAGCGGTTAATTGAAGTCAAAAAGCAGATTGGGATGATCTTTCAGCACTTTAATCTGCTCAATGCCCGCACCGTATTTCATAACGTGGCCATCCCGCTGATATTGCAGGGGCGGAGTAAAGATTTTATCGCCACCCGCGTAGCGGAACTGCTGGCGTTTGTGAACCTCAGCGACAAAGCCAACAGCTACCCGGACGAACTCTCCGGCGGTCAGAAACAGCGCGTCGGGATTGCCCGTGCGCTGGCGACCAACCCTGCCATTCTGCTGTGCGATGAGGCGACGTCGGCGCTGGATCCTCAGACCACGGTGCAGATTCTGCTGCTGTTACAGGAAATCAATCAGCGTTATGGCATCACCATTGTGCTGATCACCCACGAGATGTCGGTAGTGCAGAAGATCTGCAACCGGATGGCGGTGATGGCGCACGGGCGCATTGTTGAACAGGGCGATGTCCTGACGCTGTTCGCCGAACCGCAGCAGGCGGTGAGCGCCAGCTTTGTGCAGTCGGTCATTCACGATCGCCTGCCACAGCAGACGCTTGAATTGCTCAGCGAGCATCCGGCAGCCGACGCGTTGCGGCTGGAGTTTGTCGGCAGCACGGCACAGCAGCCGGTGATCAATCAGCTAATCCGCAACTATGAGGTAGAGGTGAATATTCTGTTCGCCAGCATGACGGAGGTGCAGCGCACCATTCTGGGTTTCATGATTGTGCAGATCAAAGGTGAACCCGCGCAGCGCGAGGCGGCGATTCAGTTTCTCACCGCGACCGGAGTAAAAATCAGTGATGTCTGAACTCTTTGAAACGGCTGTAACCGGCGATCAGTTCCTGACGGCGATGCAGGACACGCTGATTATGGTGGGGCTGTCGCTGGGCTTTGGTTCGCTGCTGGGGCTGCCGCTGGGCATTATTCTGGTGGTCTGCCGTCCGGGCGGAATACAGCCGCAGCGTCTGGTGCATCAGCTGCTGAACCCCATTGTGAATATCATCCGTTCTCTGCCGTTCATTATTCTGCTGATCACTATCCTGCCGCTGACGCGTCTGCTGGTGAACACCACGATTGGCACGGCGGGTGCCATTGTGCCGCTGGTGATCTTTATTGCGCCTTATATCTCGCGGCTGGTGGAAAGCGCGCTGCTGGAGGTCGACGAAGGTATCCTGGAATCAGCCAACGCGATGGGGGCTACCACGCTGCAGACTATCTGGTATTTCATGCTGCCGGAGGCCGCTTCTTCACTGGTGCTGGCGCTGACCACCGCCACCATCGGACTGCTGGGCGCCACGGCGATGGCGGGCACAGTGGGTGGCGGCGGCATCGGTGACCTCGCCATTACCTACGGTTATCAGCGCTTTGACGCCTTTGCCACGATTTCGACTGCGCTGGTTCTCATTATTATTGTCCAGCTTCTGCAAACCCTGGGGACGCGTATTTCACGCCGTATCCGACGCGAGTAAACCATGAAGAAGAATGATTTAGCGGTAATGCACTGGGGCACCTATCACGTCACCACCGACGGCGATACGCTGACGTCGGTCAGGCCGGTGGCGTGGGACCGTAATCCGTCCGCTATCGGGCAGTCGTTGCCGGGCGCGGTGCAGAGTGAAACCCGGGTCAGAAATCCGGCTGTCAGGCTCGGCTATCTGCAGAACAGAAGCGCTTCACGCAGCGGACGCGGTAAAGAGCCGTTTGTCGAGGTGAGCTGGGAAGTGGCGCTGCAGCTGGTGGCGGAGGAGCTGGCGCGGGTGAAAACCGGGCACGGCAATGAGGCGATCTATGCCGGCTCATATGGCTGGTCCAGCGCCGGACGATTCCATCATGCCCAGAGCCAGCTGCACCGCTTCTTTAACCACTATGGCGGCTACACCGCCAGCACCAATACCTATAGCATTGCGGCCGGTGAACGTACGCTGCCACACATCATCGGTAATCTGGATGAGTTACAACGTCACCATACTCACTGGCCGGTACTGGCGGAGCATTGTGAACTGTTCGTGGCGATTGGCGGATTGCCGCTGCGCAATGCGCAGGTCAATGGCGGTGGGGCTAACGATCATGCGCTGGCTCACTGGCTGACCACACTGCGGCAGAATGGCACCCGCTTTATCAACATCAGTCCGGTCAGAAACGATCTCGCCGGGGTGGCCGACGCGGAGTGGCTGGCGATAAAGCCCGGCTCCGATACGGCGTTACTACTGGCCATCGGGCAGGTATTGATTGCGGAATCCCTGTATGACGCGGCCTTTGTGGCGCGCTACACAGTGGGTTTTGAAACCTACGCGGCTTATCTGCAGGGTGAGCATGATGGTCTCGTCAAAACGCCCGAATGGGCCGCGCCGCTGACCGGGCTGGCCGCCGATCAGATTCGCGGGTTAGCACGACAGATGGCGGCTCACAAAACGATGGTCAATATTGCCTGGTCAGTGCAGCGTGCGCGGCAGGGCGAGCAGGCGTTCTGGGCCACCGTCGCCACCACTGCGTTACTGGGGCAGATTGGCACGCCCGGCGGCGGGCTGGGGTTTGGTTACGCCTCAACCAATCTGGCGGGTGCCGCCCGGCGACAGTTCTCTGGCCCCCGACTGCCTGCCGGCCATAATGCCGTACAGCAGACTATACCGGTGGCACGTATCGCCGACATGCTGCTTAATCCCGGCGGTCACTATGCGTTTGACGGCCAGCAGCGAACCTATCCCGACATCCGGCTGGTCTACTGGGCGGGCGGCAACGTCTTCCATCATCATCAGGATATCAACAAGCTGATACGCGCATGGCAGCAGCCAGATACCGTGATTGTGCATGAGCAGTTCTGGACGGCGCAGGCCAGATTTGCCGATATCGTGCTGCCCGCCACCACCTCACTGGAGCGCGAGGATATCGGCAGCGCCAGCAACGACGGCTTTATTATCGCCATGCCGCAGCATCTGCCGCCGTTTGGGGCGGCAAAATCGGATTACGCCATCTTTGCTGAGCTGGCGCAGCGGCTCGGTTTTGCTGTTGTCTTTACTCAGGGGCGCGATGAGCGCCAGTGGCTTGAAGCCATCTACGAAGACTCCCGGCCACGCGCAGCGGCGCAGGGCATCGAACTGCCGCCCTTTGAGGCCTTCTGGTCACAGGGCGTGGTGGAATATCCCGCGCCTGACACACCGCAGATCCTGCTCAAAGCGTTCCGCGATAACCCGGAGTCGGCCCCGCTCAGCACGCCATCGGGAAAAATCGAACTCTTTTCGCAGCGGGTGGCTGACTTTGGCTATGAAGAAGCGCCCGGCTTTGCCTTCTGGTATCCGCCGGAATATCAGGCTCAGCAGCAGGAGAAGCAGCAGTGGCCGTTGCATCTGCTCTCCAGCCAGCCGCGAACCCGGCTACACAGCCAGTACGATCATGGCCGGGTCAGCCGGGCCACCAAAATTGCCGGGCGCGAGCCGCTCTGGATGCACCCTGAGGATGCGGCTGCGCGTGGCATTGAGGAGAACAGCATCGTGAAAGTGTTCAACGAACGCGGCGCGCTGCTGGCGGGCGTGCATCTGACGCAGGATATCCTGCCGGGCGTGGTGCAGATGTCGACCGGGGCCTGGTATGACCCGCTCGAACAGCAGGAGGGGAAGCCGCTGGATAAACATGGCAACCCTAATGTGCTTACCCAGGATCGCGGCAGTTCACGACTGGGCCAGGGGTGCAGCGCGCAGACCTGTTTTGTAGAGATTGCGCTTTACCACGAGACCCTGCCTGAAATCACAGCGTGGTCGCCACCGGAATTTGTGATCCCGACCACAGAGTAATCTGCGGGCGGGGACTTAAGCGATGGTGGGATATTCCCATCCGCCGCATATCCATAGCAGGATTAGTTGGTAGTTAACGCATAACTGAAATGGCAAGGTAAAACGATTCTATGCCAACAGAGTGTTAATCATGAGTGCGTTAACCCCATCAGAATTGCCGGTCATTGATTTCGCATTATTGTCAGGTAATCAACAGCAGCAGCGACAGGTTCTGGAAAAATTAAGCCAGGCCGCGCGTGATGTCGGTTTCTTCTACTTAATTAATCACGGTATCGACCGTGAATTACTGGATGAGGTTCAGCGGGTCGCGCGGACGTTTTTTGCTCTGCCGCAGGCGGACAAAACGGCGGTCGCCATGGCCAACTCACCGCATTTTCGTGGTTACAACCTGGCGGGCGTGGAAATCACCCGCAGCCAGCCCGACTATCGTGAGCAGTTCGATATTGGCGCAGAGCGTGAAGCGCTGCCCGTCACTGCCGATTCTCCGACCTGGCAACGCATGCAGGGGCCGAACCAGTGGCCTGAAGCCTTGCCTGAACTGCAGACGGTGGTGACCCGCTGGCAGCAGCAGATGACTGCCGTCGCGCTGGAACTGCTGCGCGCCTTTGCCGAAGCGCTGAACCTGCCACGTAACGCTTTCGATAACCTTTACGGCGACTATCCCAACGAACACATCAAACTGATCCGCTATCCGGGCCGCACCGAGGGTGAATCACGCCAGGGTGTCGGCGCACACAAAGATTCGGGTTTCCTGACCATGCTATTACAGGACGACCAGCCGGGCTTGCAGGTTGAAGTGACGCCGGACAACTGGATTGATGCCTCACCTTTGCCGGGCGCATTTGTGGTCAACATTGGCGAACTGCTGGAGCTGGCGACCAACGGCTATCTGCGCGCGACGGTACACCGCGTGGTGTCGCCGCAGCAGAACAATGAGCGGTTATCCATTGCCTTCTTCCTTGGCGCCCAGCTCGACGCCGTCGTGCCAATCTATCAGCTTCCCCCGCAGCTGGCTGAGCTGGCGCAGGGACCGAGCAGCGATCCGCTTAACCCGCTCCTGCGAGAAGTTGGCTGGAATTACCTTAAAGGCCGGCTGCGTTCGCATCCGGAAGTTGCCCAGCGTTTCTATCCCGAACACAACACCCACTAAAAACTACGACTGATAACGATAAGAGATAAATGATGATGATTAAAAAGCGCTTTCTGGTTCTGGCTGGTCTTTCACTGCTGATTGCTCAAAGTTTACAGGCTGCACCGCTGCGCGTGGCGGCCGATCCGCTGCCGCATGCGGAAATTCTTGAGTATGTCAAAACTCTGGATCCGAAACTGGATATCAAAATTGTTGAGCTGAGCGGGGGCGTGAATGCCAATGAACTGCTGGCATCCGGGGATGTCGATGCCAACTACTTCCAGCATCTGCCTTATTTAAAAGATCAGGAGAAAGCGCTGGGGAAAACCTTTGCCGTGGTCGCCAGTGTGCATATTGAGCCGCTGGGGATCTACTCGCGTAAGGTGAAATCGCTGGCAGCGTTGCCAGAGGGCGCGAGTATTGCCGTGCCGAACAACACCACCAACCTGAGCCGCGCACTCTGGCTGTTGCAGGACAAAGGCGTGATTAAACTAAACGCGCAGGGCGAGGCGGGCTCGACGCTGGTGACGCCGAAAGATATCAGTGAAAACCCGAAGAAAATTAAAATTGTTGAGATCGAATCACCGCAGCTGCCACGGTCACTGGATGACGTTGATGCCGCCATTATCAACGGCAACTATGCCCTGGAAGCGGGCCTGAATCCGGCGAAAGATGCGCTGGGGCTGGAATCCGCGGCGCATAACCCTTACGCCAACCTGCTGGTCACCACGCCTGAACTGGCGAAAGATCCGCGAGTGATTCAGCTGGCGAAAGATCTGCGCTCGCCGCAGGTGGCGGAGTTCATCCGTAAAACCTATCAGGGCTCTGTGATTCCGGTCGCGGACCAGCAGCATGATTAAGCTCAGTCATCTCAGCAAACACTACGCTGGCGCACCTGCGCCAGCGTTAGACGATATCTCTCTGACCATCGAAGAGGGCACCATCTTTGGCATCCTGGGCCGGAGCGGGGCGGGCAAAAGTACACTGCTGCGCTGCCTGAACCGGCTGGAGAGTCCCTCCAGCGGGCGGATTGAGATAGATGGTCGGGATCTCGCCACATTGAGCCTGGCGCAGCTGCGTCAGCAGCGCCAGCAGATGGGGATGATCTTCCAGCACTTCAATCTGCTGCATTCCCGTAACGTGCAGGACAATGTCGATCTGGCGCTGGAGATTGCCGGTGTACCTAAGGCGGAGCGCCGCCAGCGGGTCGCCTCGCTGCTGAAACTGGTGGGGCTGGAGTCCTTTGCGGCCGCCTGGCCGTCGCAGCTCTCCGGTGGACAGAAACAGCGCGTCGGCATCGCCCGCGCGCTGGCCGCCCGACCGCGTTATCTGCTGTGCGATGAGGCGACCAGCGCGCTGGACCCCGAAACCACCACCTCGATTCTCGATCTGCTGGCCGATATTCAGCAGCAGCTCAATATCACAGTTGTATTGATTACCCATGAAATGGCGGTCGTAAAGCGTATCTGTGACGGTGCGGCGCTGCTGGAGAATGGCCAGCTGGTCGAGAGCGGCACGCTGAGCCAGATCATGGGACGTGAAGAGGGACGCCTGCGCAAAATGCTGCTGAAGGATGGCGAAGCGGACCGGGCGTTTATTGAAAAATATCAGCGAGAGGCATTAACCCGATGCGTAGCATGAGTAGCGATCGGTTTCAGGAACTGCTGTTAAATGCCACAGGCGAAACGTTATATATGGTGCTGCTGGCGGCACTTTTTACGGTTGCGATAGGTTTACCAGTGGGCGTGCTGCTGTTCCTGACCCGTCCCCAGGGCATTCTGTCTAACCGCGCGATTTCACTGCTGCTCAATGTGCTGGTCAACACCGGGCGTGCGCTGCCGTTTGTGGTGCTGCTGATCGCACTGATCCCTTTTACCCGCCTGCTGGTCGGCACCACGCTCGGCAGTACCGCCGCGATTGTCCCGATTACGCTGGGCGCCTTTCCCTTCTTTGCCCGCATCGTGGAGAACGCGCTGGATGAGGTCGATCGCGGCCGCATTGAGGCAGTGGTCTCGATGGGCGGCACCCTTTGGCATATCGTCAGCCGCGTATTGCTGCCGGAAGCGCTGCCCGCGCTGGTGGCCGGAATTACCCTGACGATTGTGATGCTGATTGGCTTCTCGGCGATGGCGGGTGTGGTCGGCGGTGGCGGACTGGGCGATCTGGCGATTCGCTACGGCTATCAGCGCTTCGATAACCAGATCATGGCGGCCACGATTGTGGTGCTGCTGGCGCTGGTGATGCTGATTCAGAAACTCGGTGACCGCCTGGTGCGTTCGCTGGCTTATCGACGTTAAGGGGCAGCGATGTTTCGTGTAATGTCGCCGAAAGGCTACCTGCAACGGCCAGGACTCCGGTCTGAAGTGGGTGAGATTATCCGGCCACTGGCCTCACATATTCACATCCTCACGTCGCCAAACGCCTGGCAGGCGGTGAATCCGGCACTGACCATCAGCCTGGAACAGGCCGGTATTCACTGGCAGCTCGACATGCTGACCGGTGAATGCACCGATGCGGCGATAGCTGCTCTGCAACAGCAGGTGCAGACGCACGGAGCCACCCTGATTCTGGCCGTCGGGGGCGGGCGGGTGCTGGACTGTGCCAAAGCGGTCAACGATGCCCTGCCGGATGTGCGGCTGGTCAACTTCGCCACGCTGGCCGCCACCTGCGCGGCCTGGTCGCCGCTGGCAATAATCTATAACGAGCAGGGCGGGCATCTTCGCAGTCAGCCACTTAATGCCATGCCGGAATGGATTCTGGTGGACAGCGAAGTGATTGCCCGCAGCGACGTCCGTTACCTGCGGTCTGGTATTGTTGACGCGCTGGCAAAATGGTTTGAGTTTGAACCTTATCAGCGACAGACGCCGCACAGGATGGCGCTGGATCTTAAAGTTGCCGCCGCCTGGCAGGCGGTTACGGTGCTGAGACAGTGGGGTGAAACGGCGGTGGCCGATAACCTTGCGCAACAGGTCACCCCGGCGCTGGAGAAGGTGATTGAAGCCAATATTGTACTCGCAGGGCTGGCGAACAGTATTCAGGACGCAATGGCGACGCCCGGCTTTGCCCATGTTATCCATGATCGTCTGACGCACCAGCCGGAACTGCATCACTGGCTGCACGGCGAAAAGGTCGGTTTCAGTCTGCTGATCCAGTCATGGATTGAACAGCAGGGCAAACATGTCGAGCCGGAACTGCTGTCGCTGCTGCGCCGTTTCCACTCGCCCCTGACGCTGCCCGCGGCTATCGACGCCGAAACCGTGCGGCAAATCGCGCAGCAAATCCACTTCCCCGCCGCCAGCCTGGCGCATCTTCCCTTTACGTTCGACCCTCATCAACTGGAGCAGGCTCTGCTGGCGACGGCCGCATTTAAACCGTAAATGCGGTTAGTCAGAAGAAAAGACGTTGCTGCTTGCTAACCTACCAATAGTAACTTACCTTTAGTAGCTTAATGGCTAATCAGGTAAGGTGACAACGATGCATGCACTCATAGTGACTTCCCATCCTGACCAGGATGCGCATTCCCACCACGTGGCGGACCAGCTGGCGCAGGGCATAATCTCGACAGGGCACCATACGGTTGAAAAGGCCGATCTGGCGGCAGAAGGGTTTGATCCGCGCTTCACGCTCGATGATCATCGACGTTTCAACGGCCAGGCGTCGACGTCGCCCGAAGTGCTGGCGGAACAGCAGCGACTGGACCGCGCCGATGCGCTGGTACTGGTCTATCCGATTTACTGGTGGTCATTCCCGGCACAGCTCAAAGGCTGGATCGACCGGGTGTTTATCCAGGACTGGGCGTTCAGCGAACAGGATGGTCGGGTAATTAAACGCCTTGGCCATCTGCCTGTGCATCTGCTGGCGATTGGCGCGGCGGACACCCGAACCTTTCTGCGGCGCGGCTATTTCACCAGCATGCGTAATCAGATTGAAAACGGCATCTTTGACTATTGCGGTGCGCCGGTGGTGACCAGTGAGCTGTTACTGATCGGCGATGAAGGTTATCCTGAGTCGCACTATCAGCTGGCGCAGGCTCTGGGCCAGCGTCTGTTCGCCCATCAGGAAAAACATGACCGTAGAAAAAACACCCCGCAAGCGTCTGTCACGTGAGGCCCGACGCAGGCAGTTGTCAGACGTCGCGTGGCAGATAATGCAGACGGAAGGCAGCGAGGCGCTGACGCTGGCGCGGGTCGGCGACGCGGCAGGCGTCAGTAAACCGGTGGTGTATGACCATTTCACCACCCGTCATGGGCTGCTGGCCGCACTGTATGACGATTTTGATCGCCGTCAGAGCGAGCGGATGAATGCGGCGATGGATGCCGCGCCAGTCAGGCTGCAACAAAAAGCGGACGTGCTCGCGGCCTGTTATGTCGATTGTGTGATGACGGAGGGGCGCGAAATCCCCGAACTGCTCTCCGCACTCAGTACTTCACCGGAACTGGCCGCCGTCAAACGCCACTATCAGCTCGACTTTATTGCCCGCTGTCAGCGCTGGCTTGCGCCTTTTGCTGGCAGCAGCGGTATTGCGGAAGCCGGCATGTGGGGTCTGCTGGGGGGCGCGGATGCCATCGCAGGCGCGGTGGCACGCGGCGATATCAGTAAACCGGAAGGTCAGCAGGCGATAGCGGCTATGGTGATGGCGCTGGTGGCGGGCAGTCTGGCATCAGAAGCGGATTAGGATAAAAAAGGCGGCCCGCAGGCCGCCGAATCATTCAACCACAACAGGCGTTGTGTAAGCAGTGGCAACGTACAATGATGATCGTTTAGCCTTTCACCCCGCCCGCGGTTAGTCCGCTGACCAGCCAGCGCTGTGCCAGCAGGAAAACCAGGGTGATAGGAATCGCGGAGAGCACCGCCGCCGCGGCAAAATCTCCCCACAGGTAGTTCTGCGGATTGAGGTACTGCTGCATCCCCACCGCCAGGGTATAGCTGTTGACGTCGCGCAGCAGCAGCGAGGCGACCGGCACTTCAGTTACCGCGGCGATAAACGCCAGAATAAACACCACCGCCAGAATCGGCACCGACAGCGGCAGCAGCACCAGCCGGAACGCCTGCCACGGCGTTGCGCCATCCAGCGCGGCGGCCTCTTCCAGTGACCCATCGATGGTTTCGAAATAGCCCTTAATCGTCCAGACATGCAGCGCAATGCCGCCCAGATAGGCGAAGATCACCCCACCGTGGGTATTCAGCCCGATAAAGGGCAGATACTGGCCGAGACGATCAAACAGCGCATAGAGCGCCACCAGCGACAGCACCGCCGGGAACATCTGGAAAATCAGCATCCCTTTCAGCAGGCTGGCGCGACCGGTAAAGCGCATACGGGCAAACGCATAGGCGCAGGTGGTGGAGAGCGCTACGATGCCCAGCGCGCTGATTGCCGCAATCTTGATCGAGTTCCATAACCACAGCAGCACCGGGAAGGGCGGCGGCGTCACGCGTCCGTCGGCATGTTCAACGCTAAAGCCCAGCGCCAGCCGCCAGTGCTCCCAGGAAATCTGCTCCGGGATCAGGCTGCCGGTGGCAAAGTTACCGGCTCGCAGTGAAATCGCGATCACCATCAGCAGCGGAAACAGAATCGCCGCGATAAATAACAGCAGCAGCAGATGCGTGGTCAGCAGACGCAGCCGTTGCGATTTGGGTTGTACCATAGCCATAACAACTCCTTAGCGCCTGGTCCATCAGGCTATTAATCGAATTTCATCCGCGAGGCTTTCAGGTTAATCACCGCCAGCGCACCCACCAGCAGGAAGATCAGCGTGGCAATGGCGGCCGCCAGACCAAAGTCCTGCCCGCCGCCGCCTTCAAAGGCGATACGCCAGGTGTAGTTCACCAGCAGGTCGGTATATCCGGCTGGCGTGGTAGTGCCCAGGCGATCCGGCCCGCCATTGGTCAGCAGCTGCACCAGCACAAAGTTATTAAAGTTAAAGGCAAAGCTGGCAATCATCAGCGGCATCAGCGGCTTCAGCAGCAGCGGCAGCGTAATCAGGAAGAAGTTCTGTAGCGGTCCGGCACCGTCCATCGCCGAGGCTTCATAAAGGTCGTCGGGAATGGCTTTCAGCAGTCCCATGCAGAGGATCATCATGTAGGGATAGCCGAGCCAGGTGTTGACGATAATCAGCATGGTGCGCGCCAGCGTCGGATCGCTGAACCAGGCAGGCTTCACGCCAAACAGCGCGCTCAGCATCACGTTAATCTCACCAAAGCTCTGGTTAAACAGCCCCTTGAAAATCAGGATCGAGATAAAGGCCGGCACGGCATAGGGCAGAATCAGCATCACCCGATAGACCGCTTTGCCGCGCAGCGCTTCCCACTGCACCAGACAGGCCAGCACCATGCCCACAGCCACGGTCAGCACGACCGTGATCAGCGAGAAGAGCAGCGTCCAGCCAAATATCGCCAGGAACGGCTTCTGAATCCCTTCATCGGTAAAGACCCGCACGAAGTTTTTCCAGCCGGTATTCACGGTAAAGCCGGGACTCAGCGTTTCGTTGCCCCAGTTATTGTCGGCGTTCACGGCCTGATAAAAACCGGTCTGCGGATTGGCGCGGTAACGCGTGCCGTTCTGCTGGTTAATCAGCTCATCCTGCGCGCCAGCCCGATAGAGCGGCTGGGTGCCGGAGAACTGGCGCAGCGAACTCATCCGCAGCTGACGGCCATCCGGCAGCTCGGCGCGGAGCTGGCTCAGCGCCTGACGGTGGGTGGTGATCGCTCTGAACGTCGCCCGTTCGCCTGCAGGTGGCGTGGCAGGCGTCATTTTCAGCGTCTGATCTGCGCCAAATGCAAATGGCGGAGAGACAAAATTGTCTTTGCCATCGTTCAGCACCAGCTGCCAGCGATCGCCCGCCGGGAAGAGTGAAAAATTCACCGCCTCACCCGACTGGAAGGTGCGGCCCAGCAGCACCTGCTGCGCCCGCTCAAAGGTAAGCTGGTTACTGCTGCTGTAGTTGGTAAAGGCGATGGCGATAGTGCAGGCGAGGGGGAACAGCACAAACAGCGCCATGCCGGCGACGCCGGGATAGACATAGCGCCACGCATAGGCGCGACGGTTGGCAAAAATCCACAGTCCGGTCGCGCTGAGGATCAGCGTCAGCAGCGCAAACAGATATTCGCCCTGCGCGTACATCAGCACCAGCAGATAGCCGACCAGCAGACAGCAGAGCCCGATGAGAACGCTTTTCAGCAGCAGACTGCGCGTTTTCGGTTTTCCTGACATGATGCGGTTTTCCTTAACGATCACTCAAGCCGGGTTGCCCCGGCTGTAAAGGGGAGAATTACTTCTTCAGACGGGCCTGGGCATCTTTCAATGCGGCGTCAACGCTCTGACGTCCGCCCAGCGCGTTCAGGGTCGCGGTGCGCATCGCGTACCAGAAGGCCGCCATCTGCGGGATGTTTGGCATGATGTCGCCCTGTTTCGCGTTGCTCATGGTGGCGGCGATACGCGGATCTTTCTCCAGCGTCTGCTGGTAAGATTTCAGCGCCACGGCACCCAGCGGCTTGTCTTTGTTGACCGTTTCCAGCCCGGAATCGGTCAGCAGATAGTTCTCCAGGAACTCTTTCGCCAGCTCTTTATTCGGACTGGCGGCGTTGATCCCAGCGCTCAGTACGCCCACAAAGGCTTTAGACGGTTTACCGTTCAGGGTAGGCAGTTCTGTGACGCCATAGTCGATGCCGCTCTTATCCAGGTTGCCCCACGCCCACGGACCATTAATGGTCATGGCAGTTTCGCCCTTGTTAAAGGCGGCTTCGGCAATGGAGTAATCGGTGTCCGCATTCAGCGTTTTGGCTTTAACCTGATCGACCAGGAACTGCATGCCCGCTTTCGCCCCGGCGTTATCGACGCCGACATCCTTCACGTCATAGTGTCCGTCGGTCAGCTTAAAGGCGTAAGCTCCGCCCGCCGCCAGCAGTGGCCAGGTGAAGTAGGGCTCCTGCAGGTTAAACATCATGGCGCTTTTGCCTTTGGCCCGCAGTTGCTTGTCGAGCGCGGCCATCTCTTCCCAGGTTTTTGGCGGAGTCTGCAGCAGCTTTTTGTTGTAGATGAGTGACAGCGACTCAACGGAAATCGGATAGCCGATCAGCTTGCCGTCAAAGCGCACCGCGTCCCAGGCGAACGGGAAAATCTTGTCGCGGAAGCTGGCATCCGGTGTCACCTCAGCCAGCAGGCCCGACTGCGCGTAGCCGCCAAAACGGTCATGCGCCCAGAAGATAATGTCCGGGCCATCGCCGGTCGCTGCGACCTGCGGATACTTTTCTTCCATTTTGTCAGGATGTTCGACCGTGACTTTGATACCGGTCTCCTGCTCAAATTTCTTACCCACTTCGGCAAGGCCGTTATACCCCTTGTCACCGTTGATCCAGATGACCAGTTTACCTTCCTCGATTTTTGCCATCGCGCCTGCTGAAAAGAGCACGGCAGAGAGGGCAGAAAGGGCCAGAATTCGTGCTCCGGTTTTCATCGTCATAAATCCATCCTGTTAGCGGAAATGGTGAATGCTCTGTCGGCATCATTGTGCGTATCCACACCGGCATCTCATCCTCCTGCGCTCTACGCCCCTAGCGTAATCGCTGTGATCGCACTGGCAAAAAGCGCCTTAAGCGCGAGCTGAAGCGGTAAAAAATCCTGCAGGTCTGCGTCAGCGATCACAAAAAAGCGCGGCACCGCGCGGCCCGCCGCGTCAGCCCGCGTTTCTCCTCCTCCCGCCTCCTCCCCCAGCAGATTGCGTTGCGGCGGAGGATGTGACTCCCTGTTTCCTCTCGCATAGTGAGCCCCGGAACCCGTCTGCCGCCTGGCAGACACGAATGTGCAGCTAAGAGGGAAGGGATCATGGCGAGCGTTGTGCTACGCAATGTCACAAAAGCCTGGGGCGATACGGTGGTGTCGAAAGATATCGATCTCACTATTCGTGAAGGGGAATTTGTTGTTTTCGTTGGCCCGTCGGGCTGTGGCAAATCGACGCTGCTGCGCATGATTGCCGGACTGGAAACCATCACCAGCGGCGAACTTTTAATCGGCGACCGGCGCATGAATGAGGTGCCGCCAGCCGAACGTGGCATCGGCATGGTGTTTCAGTCTTATGCGCTCTATCCCCATCTGTCGGTGGCGGAGAATATGTCTTTCGGCCTGAAGCTGGCCGGGGTGAAAAAAGCGGAGATCCATCAGCGCGTCAATCAGGTCGCTGAGATTCTGCAACTGGCGCACCTGCTCGATCGCCGTCCCAAAGCCCTCTCTGGCGGCCAGCGTCAGCGCGTAGCGATTGGTCGCACGCTGGTGGCGGAGCCGCGCGTCTTTCTGCTCGATGAACCGCTGTCGAACCTCGACGCGGCACTGCGCGTTCAGATGCGCATTGAGATCTCCCGTCTGCATAAGCGCCTGAAGCGCACCATGATTTACGTCACCCACGATCAGATCGAAGCGATGACGCTGGCTGACAAGATTGTGGTGCTGGACGCCGGTCGCATTGCGCAGGTCGGCAGGCCGCTTGAGTTGTATCACTATCCCGCCAACCGCTTTGTCGCCGGGTTTATCGGCTCACCCAAAATGAATTTCCTGCCGGTCAAAGTGACCGCCACCGCCATCGATCAGGTGCAGGTGCGGCTGCCGAATCAGCAGCTGGTCTGGCTGCCGGTGGACAGCGCCGGGGTCCAGATTGGCAGCAATATGTCACTGGGCATTCGCCCGGAACATCTGCTCTCCAGCGATATCGCCGACGTTACCGTGGAAGGGGAAGTGCAGGTGGTGGAACAGCTGGGGCATGAAACACAGATTCACATCGAGATTCCCGCTATCCGTCAGAACCTGGTTTACCGCCAGGAGGACGTCGTGCTGGTAAAAGAGGGCGCCATCCTCGGTATTGGCCTGCCGCCCGAGCGTTGTCACCTGTTCCGCGAGGACGGGAGCGCGTGCCGCAGGCTGTATCAGGAGCCGGGTGTATAGCCCTGCCAAAAACAATAAAAGCAATGACCTCAGGAGATAGAAAATGTTAACTCTGCGCAAACTTCCCATTGCCGTTGCCGTCGCGGTGGGAACCCTCTCCGCCCCGACGATGGCGGTTGATTTTACCGGTTACGCCCGTTCCGGCATTGGCTGGACCGGCAGCGGTGGCGAGCAGCAATGTTTCCAGGCGACCGGCGCTCAAAGTAAGTACCGTCTGGGTAACGAATGTGAAACCTACGCCGAACTGAAATTAGGCCAGGAAGTGTGGAAAGAGGGCGATAAAAGCTTCTATTTCGACACCAACGTGGCTTACTCCGTGGCGCAGCAGAATGACTGGGAAGCGACATCACCCGCCTTCCGCGAAGCCAACGTTAAAGGTAAAAACCTGATTGATGCGCTGCCAGGTTCCACCATCTGGGCCGGTAAGCGCTTCTATCAGCGTCACGATGTTCATATGATCGACTTCTACTACTGGGATATCTCCGGTCCGGGCGCGGGTCTGGAAGATGTTGATCTCGGCTTTGGTAAGCTCTCTTTCGCCGCAACCCGTTCGTCTGAAGCTGGCGGCTCTTACACCTTCTCCAGCGATCGTATCCGTGACATCGCCACCAGCACCGCCAACGACGTGTTTGATGTGCGTCTGGCCGGTCTGGAAACTAACACGGATGGCGTGCTGGAACTGGGTGTCGATTACGGTCGTGCCAATGCCCGTGATGACTATCGTCTGGAAGATGGTGCCTCGAAAGATGGCTGGATGTTCACCGCTGAACATACCCAGAGCATGCTGAAGGGCTACAACAAGTTTGTGCTGCAATATGCAACCGACGCGCTGACCTCGCAGGGCAAAGGCGTGCCGCAGGGCACCAGTCTTAATAACAACGGTGACATGTATCGTATTCTCGATCACGGCGCGATCTCGCTGGCGGAACGCTGGGACCTGATGTACGTCGCCATGTATCAGAACATCGATCTGGACAACAACCGCGGCACCGAGTGGTACACCGTCGGTGTGCGCCCGATGTACAAATGGACGCCAATCATGAGTACGTTGCTGGAGCTGGGCTACGACAACGTGAAATCGCAGCAGGCTGGCGAGCGCAATGGACAGTATAAAGTCACGCTGGCGCAGCAGTGGCAGGCGGGTGACAGCATCTGGTCCCGACCGGCGCTGCGTCTGTTCGCAACCTACGCCAAATGGGATGAGAAGTGGGGCTACAACAAAGACAACGCTGGCGATCTCACTACCTTCGCCTCTGCTGACTCCACCGGCAACGGCATCCTGACTAACAGCCGTGGCAACAACGACGAAGTCACCTTCGGCGCGCAGATGGAAATCTGGTGGTAAGCCTTTTCTGACAGGCGCGGCCTCGCGCCTGAGGGATCTCTTTGGTCGTGGTGTGCCATTGCCTGGTTCACACCACGACCTGCAATAAGGTACGCATAATGAAAATGAAAAAACTGGCTGCACTCTGCCTGAGTGCGGCGCTGCTGACAGGGCACGCTCTGCCTGCCCTGGCCGATGTTAATCTGGTGCCGCAGGATCTCTCCGCTGCACCCGTCGTGGCTCCTGAAACGTTACAACGCCTGAGCTGGCAGCCGCTGGCGGCCTCTCAGACCCAGACCACTAAACTGGCTAATAGCGGCCAGACGCTGAACGCGCCACACATTGCCGGGCCGGTCGCGGCCTACAGTCTGCCCGCTACGATTGGTGAACTGACGCTGACGCTGAGCAGCCTTGTAGAGAACGGTCAGGTTTTTGCGCCAAACGTGCTGGTGCTGGATGAAAATCTGCGTCCGGCGGCCTGGTTTCCCAGCCGCTACTTTACCTACCAGAAGCCGGGTGTGATGACGGCGGACCGGCTGGAAGGCGTGATGAAACTCACGCCAGCGCTGGGTCAGCAGAAGGTCTACCTGCTGGTGTTCACCACCGACAGCGACCTGACGCAGACCACCACGCTGCTCGATCCGGCCAAAGCCTATGCCCAGGGCACCGGTCATGCCGTACCGGATATCCCCGATCCTGTTGCCAGCCACAGCCGCGAAGGCACGATTAAGCTGAAAATGCAGACCAGTTCCGGCTCCTCGATTCTTGTCGGTCCGCTGTTTGGCTCATCCGGGCCAGGCCCGGTCACAGTAGGTAACAGTGCACCGGTAGCAACGGCCTACAGCGCAGCGCCTGCTCCGGCCGCTGCGCCCGCGCCAAAAGCCCGTGCTGAACCCATCATGAGCGACACCGAGCATTACTTTAATCAGAAGATCACCCAGGCAGTGAACAGCGGCAACATCGACAAGGCGCTGAAACTGCTGGATGAAGCCGAGCGGCTGGGTTCCACCTCTGCGAGGCAAACCTTTATCAATAGTGTTAAAGGCAAGGGGTGATGCTGCCCCGACGCTATTGATGTTGTTCCATCTGGTGCGCTCTGGCGCACCTTTTTTTGTTGCGGCGTCTCAGCGTGCGACAGGCAGCAGCCCTGCCCAGGCGATTTTCACCACCGGAGCAGGGTTATTAAGGCGTCATAAACAACTCACCGGACCGCTATTTTACGGAGAGTGATACCGCCTCTGTTGCCCAGTGGCGGCTAAACGGCTCCGCACCGATGGCGGCAATAATTGCATCGGCCTCTACACTGACGAGGTTATAGCGGACAAAGGGATCGTCAGTGAGCGCTGTTTTGACCGCGTCGTCGTCGGGATAATTCGCCAGGATATAGCCGCCTGTTCCATCCACCCGGGGACCGGCGAAAATTATATGTCCGGCCACGATATTATCGGCGAGCCATTTTTTATGCCCCACAGTATGGTGGGCCAGTTCATCCTGATTGTGCAGATAGTTTAGTGTGATGGAATATAACATGGTCACTCCTTAATTAACGGCGGCTACGATGTCAGAAACGGCATTCAGCGCCCGTTCAATTTCGTGCTGGCGGATATCGTCAGATTTGGACGCCCCCTCGGCGCGAATAAAATGAATTTTCTCAATACCGAGGAAACCGAAATACGCACTGAGATACCGCTCCTGAAAATCCATTGAAGCGAAGGGGCCGTTTTCATAAAACCCGCCACGCGCCGACGCGACAATCACCGTTCGTCCGCCCGCCAGCCCGACCGGACCTTTTTCGGTGTAGCGGAAAGTTTTGCCCGGCTGAGCCAGACGATCCAGCCAGGCCTTGAGCTGGCTGGGAACGGAAAAGTTGTACATCGGCGCGCCTATCACCATGATGTCGCTGGCCAGAAATTCGCTGACCAGCGTATCCGATAAGCGATGCTGGCTTTGCGTCTCTTCATCCGCGTCGTTAACACCCAGCGGCCTGAACCCCTGAGCAATGGGGCCGGTTAAATGCGGTATGGCATCTTCCGTGAGGTCGCGATAATGAAGGCGGGCAAGGCTGTCCCGCGCCTGGAGCTGCCGGACAATTTCCGCCGATAATAAACGCGTAACCGACTCACTTTTTGAAATACTGGAATCAAGATGAAGAATAACGGACATGAATCCTCCTGGCGTGGGCGTAGTAATCACTCAATGGTTAATTCAGGCTTTTTGCCGCTTTTGTAATAAACGTGGCAACGTCGTCGGGATGCGAAATAAGTGAAAGGTGGCTGGAGTGTAGATTTTTCGTCACAGAGCCAGTCTGAGCCGCTATTTTTTTTTGTACTTTATAGGGCAGGGCATTGTCGTTTTGAGTCAGCAGATACCAGGAGGGTTTACCTCTCCAGGCCGCCTGTTTGATTTTGTCATTAAAGGCGCTGGCCGCGATGGGCTGCTGAACCGCTGCGAGCTTCTGTACTTCATCTGATGCGACGTCCGCCGCCATGACGTGCTGAAATGCCGCCGGGCTGTCGAGCCAGATCAGGCCGTGCGAGTCTGGCGTCATACCCTCCATCGGGCTGCCGAGACGGTTTAACAGATCGCTGACCGATTCACCGCTGTCGGGTACCAGCGCCGAGAGATAGACGATCCCCCGCACCTTTTCATTATTGCCCGCCTGCGTCACCACGGCACCCGCCCAGGAGTGCCCGACCAGCAGAACGTCGCCGTGCTGCCGGGCGATTACCCGCTCGGTGGCGTCAACATCGTCCTGCAGGGAGGTCAGGGGATTCTGCACCGCCGTGACGTGATAGCCTTTAGCCTGCAGGCGTTCAATAACCGCTGACCAGGATGAGCCATCGGCAAATGCGCCATGTACCAGCACGATGTTGGTGATGCCTTGTGCATTTACCATCGCGGGCGCGCTCATCAGGGCGGCCAGGGTGATGGCACAGAGTGAACGAAAGCGCTTCATTAATGTTGTTTCCTTCCGGTATCTTTTGCTGTGAGAAAGGGGGGTATCTGGCCCCTGTGCTGTTGAATCCAGTCTAAGCCGCTGCCTGACATTGAGTAAGGTGAGAAGAGGGACTAAAAGCATGCAAAAAACGACAAAACGGATCGCCTGTTCATGACAATACGCATCGCGATCATCGCGCTTGAAGGTAGCCTGCACTCTTCAATCTCTGGTTTGTCCGATATGTTCTGGATGACCCATCAGGCGGTGCAAAACCTGCCGAAACAGCCCGGCGGGACAGCAGGTAACCTGTTTGATGTGCAGATTGTCAGTGCCGACGGCGCCCCGGTGCGGGATGCGCAGGGCCGGATGATCGCTGTGGATTGCGCCTTTGCAGACGTGGATCAGCCAGATATCGTCATCGCGACCGGCATGGCGCTTGGCCCTGACCGCCTGCCGGTTCATATGCCGGGGTTTGTTCAGGCTGCTGGCTGGATAAAGCAGCAGTATGAGCATGGTGCCAGCGTGGCGGGAGCCTGCGCGGGAGCGTTGTTGCTGGGCGAGGCGGGCCTGTTAAATGGCAGACACTGCACTACAACATGGTGGCTGTTCCATACCCTGCAACAACGTTATCCGGCCGCGAAACCGGTGTGGGGTAAGGCGATGGAAGAGGACGGGCGGGTGCTGACAACCGGCGGGCCGCTGTCTTGGGTGAGCGTGGCCCTGCAGATCATTCGCCGTGAAGCCGGTGGTGACATCGCTAAACTTACGGCCGACATGGCCGTTGCCGACAGCCAGCCTTTATCGCAGCAGGTTTATGCGCCACCGGGCTTTGTGAATACCCGTCATCCTTTGCTGATGCGGGCAGAAGAGATTATTCGTTATCGCAATCCGGCCATTACCGCCGAGCAACTGGCGGCAGCCCTGCACACCACCGAACGCACTTTGCAACGCAGACTTAAAACGCTGACGCAGGAGACGCCAAAAGCCTTTATCACCCGCGTGAGGATCGAGTCAGCCTGTGTCTTACTGGCCAATCCGCAGGCCAACATCCGGGAAGTGGCCGCACACTGTGGCTACAAAGAGGATACGGCGTTTCGTAAGGCGTTCAGCCAGACGCTCGGCATGACGCCGGTGCAGTATCGTAAATGGATCACGGAGAGAAATAGAGATAGCGGCCAGCCCGCCAGCCGGGAGTAACGCCCGGTATCTGACGACTCGTGCTAGAAGCGCGTTAAATCCAGCTTGCCGGATGCTGGCCCGCGCCTTCCCTGGCGCGCATTAATCTGGCCACTATTTTGTTCTGCATCCTTCGTATTAATCTCAGCTCCGCAGCCGCCGCTTACGGCGCGCCGTCAAATCCCTTAACAACACGTCAGTTTCCTGATCGCTGAACAGTGCCTCAACAGTCACGCTCAGCTTGCGTCGCCAGTTCGGGTATTCGTCGCTGGTACCGGGAATGTTGACCGGCGCGGCCATATCCAGCCAGTCCTCCGGTTGCAGACCCAGCAGGGCGCTGTGGCTGTCCGCCAGATAGCGCTGCATCGCCCGGTTCAGTGCCTTACTCATCCCGGTGCGGCGTGCATCGCGTCCGGCACGTTTCGGCAGCGCACCGACCCGATGCAGACTGTTGAGCAGCGCCTGTTTCGCCCGGAGTCGATCCTGATACAGCCCAGCCAGCACCACTTTGTCGGGATAAAGACCGAGTTGCGCGCCGGTCGTCAGATCGTCACTTTGCCACCAGCCGCGCAGCGTCGGGAGATCGTGCGTGGTGGCGACAGCCATCGCCTGACGTGGCCAGCTGGCGGGCGGACGAAAACCGGCGTCGGAGGTCTGTTCGAACCAGAGCACTTTATAGGAGTAAACGCCGCCATGCCGCAGCTTATCGACAATCGCCTCCGGCACGGTGCCGAGATCTTCGCCAATCACCATGCAGCGATGACGCTGGCTCTCCAGCGCCAGAATCGCCAGCAGATCGTCGATGGGATAGTGCACATAAGCGCCGTGGTCGGCACTTTCTCCCGCCGGGATCCACCACAGCCGCATCAGCGCCATTACATGATCGATACGCAGCGCGCCGCAGTGACGCATGCTGGCGCGCAGCAGGGCGATCCACGGCTCCCACGCGCGCTGACGCATCACCTGCGGATCCATGGGCGGCAATCCCCAGTCCTGACCGCGCGGGCCAAGAATATCCGGCGGTGCACCGATGCTGGCTTCCATGCAGTAGAGATCGCGCTCGCTCCAGGTTTCTGCGCCACCCTGGGCGACGCCCACCGCCAGATCGCGGTACAGTCCGATCGGCATCTGCTGCTGCTGGCAACAGTTCCAGCAGCTTTCAAACTGCTGCGCGGCCAGCCACTGCAGCCAGAGCCAGAAACGCACCTGATCCTGATGCTGATTTAAAAACGTCTGCACCGCCGGGCTGCCGGGATGCTGTAACGCCTCCGGCCAGACCGGCCAGCCCCAGCGTGCGCTGTCCTGCGCCATCTGATCCGCATGCAGCGCATCAAACAGCGCCTGATGCAGCAGGCTCTCGCCGCCTTCACTGACAAAAGCATTAAACGCCTGCACCTCAGGATCGATAGCGGCACGCAGGGTAAACTGCGGCCACGCCAGGCTCAGCGCCTGAATTTTCAGCCGGGTTACCGCCGCATAATCGACCCATTCGGCTGCGCGTGCCTGCGCCAGTATCTGCTGCGTTTCGGGCAACTGCCACCAGGCCTGCGCGGCGGCGCTCAACCGGAAGTCAGCGACCGCGCTCACATCGATGTACACCACATTGAGCCAGCGCCGGGACGACGGGCTGTAAGGACTGGCACTCTCCGGGCTGGAGGGAAACAGCGCATGAATCGGATTGAGGCCGATAAACGCACCGCCGCGTGCGGCGATTTCCGGTAACATCCGGCGCAGATCGCCAAAGTCGCCAATACCCCAGTTTTCGGCCGAGCGCAGGGTATACAGCTGCACGCAGGCGCCCCACAAGGATTCACCCGCCAGCAGTTGAGGGGGTTCATAACAGCGGGCAGGGGCAATAATCACCCTGCATGACCACTGCTGCGCGCCCTGTTGCAGCGTCAGCTGATGATAGCCTTCGGGCAGCGGCGGCAGATGCAGCGGCTGGGCGGGCTGGCAGCGACCGGAGCTGATCTCACCCGCCTCGCTGATGAGATGCCAGTGGGCATCGTCGCACAGCTGCGGCAAGAGGCTGAGCGACTCGCCGCTGCGAAAAATTACCGCCGGTGGCAGCGGCATGCTTAGCGGATGGGAAGGATGCATCACCGCCAGCAACCGCTGGCGGGTCAGGGTCGGAATCGCCTGTGGCTTACCGTGTGCATTGATATACTCAGCGGCGATGCCTGCCAGGGAAAATTCATCCAAAACTTTCATGGCGTTCCTTAGCGTTTCGCTTGCCAGATGCGCTGCTGGTAGTCGCGGATCGCGCGATCGGAGCTGAATATGCCGCAGCGCGCGGTATTGAGGATGGTGGCACGCGTCCAGGCCTCCTGATCGCTCCACAGCAGTTCAACCTGCGCCTGCGCATTCAGGTAGGGTTGGAAGTCAGCCAGCACCAGATAAGGATCGCCGCCTTCCGGGCCGAGGCTCTTCAGCATTGCGTCAAACGCGTGCAGGTCGCCCTGGCTGAAGGTGCCATCTTCCAGCGCCTGTAACACCTGATTGAGCTGCGGATCTTTTTTGCGCCACTGCGCCGGGGCATAGCCCTCTGCTTTTAATGCCTTCACCTGTTCCACGGTATGCCCGAAGATAAAGATGTTCTCGCTGCCGACCTGCTCTGCGATCTCAACGTTCGCGCCATCCAGTGTGCCGATGGTCAGCGCACCGTTAAGCGCCAGCTTCATGTTACCGGTGCCGGAGGCCTCTTTACCGGCGGTAGAGATCTGCTCAGAGAGATCGGCGGCGGGAATCAGCCGCTCGGCAACGGAGACGTTGTAATCGGGAATAAACACCACTTTCAGCCGGTCGCCAATGCGCGGATCCTGATTAATCACCTCAGCCACTTTGTTGATGGCGTAGATGATATTTTTTGCCAGCGCATAGCCGGGCGCGGCTTTGGCACCAAACAGCACCACGCGTGGCGCGCGATTCGCCTGCGGATCGCTGACCAGCGTCTGCCACAGCGCAATGATATGCAGCAGGCTCAGATGCTGACGTTTGTACTCATGCAGGCGCTTAATCTGCACATCAAACAGCGCGGTCGGGTCGATTTCGATACCGGTGCGGTTTTTGATCCAGCCGACCAGTGCCTGTTTGTTCTGCTGCTTGATGGCGCGATAGTCCGCGCGGAAGGCGGCGTCATCCGCAAAGGCTTCCAGTCTCTGCAGGGCATCGAGATCGTTCAGCCACGGCTTGTTCAGCGTTCGGGTGATCAGCGCACTCAGCGCCGGGTTGCACTGATTGATCCAGCGGCGCGGCGTAATGCCGTTGGTCACGTTATGGAATTTCTCCGGCCACAGCTGGTGATACTCCGGGAAGAGATCCTGCACCACCAGTTTCGAATGCAGCGCTGCCACGCCGTTAACGGCAAAGCCGCTGGTGACGCAGAGATTGGCCATCCGCAGCTGGTTGTTATGCACCAGCGCCAGTTTTGCCCATTTTGCGTCATCGTCCGGCCAGCGCGCCGTGACAGCCGTTTTCAGCTGCGCGTTGAGGGTGTTGATAATCATCATATGGCGCGGCAGCAGGCTGCGCACCAGCCGGACATCCCAGCACTCCAGCGCTTCCGGCATCAGGGTGTGGTTGGTGTAGGCGAAGGTGTGCTGGGTGATCTGCCAGGCGCGATCCCAGCTCAGCTGATGCTCATCCAGCAGCAGCCGCATCAGCTCGGGGATTGCCAGCGTCGGATGGGTGTCGTTCAGCTGAATGACTTCGTAATCGGCCAGGGTTTCAATGTTGCGTCCGGCCAGATGATGGCGACGCAGAATGTCAGCCAGCGCGCAGGCGCACTGGAAATATTGCTGCATCAGACGCAGTTTTTTACCGTTCTGATGATTGTCATTGGGGTAGAGCACTTTGGTCAGTTTTTCTGCATCAATGCCCTGTTGTTCCGCGCGCAGAAAGTCACCGTCGTTAAAACGACCCAGATTAAACGGCTGCGCATGTTTCGCCTGCCACAGACGCAGTGGCTGACTGATGCCATTCTCAAAACCGACCACCGGCAGATCCCAGGCTTCACCAGTCAGTTCAAACGCCGGCTGCCACTGCGGCTGCCCCTCAACGGTCACCACTTTACCGCCCAGCCCGATCCGAACGTTGAGCGCGGCGTTGTGGTTAAACCAGGGATAGCGATCGCGCTGCCAGTCATCCGGGCCTTCAATCTGTGCGCCCTGTTCAAAGCGCTGGCGGAACAGTCCGTACTGATAGTTCAGACCATAGCCCGTCGCAGGCTGACCCACGTTCGCCATGGAATCCAGGAAGCAGGCTGCCAGCCGACCCAGGCCGCCATTGCCCAGCGCCGGATCCGTTTCGTTTTCCAGCACGTCGGTCAGTGAAACGTTCCAGGCCGAGAGCGCGTCGTTAACCGCGTCATACCAGCCCAGGTTCAGCAGGTTGTTGCCGGTCAGGCGACCAATCAGAAACTCCATTGACAGGTAGTTAACATGGCGCAGGTCTGTCGGGACCGGGGGAGCAGGCTGTGCGGCCAGCATATCGGCCAGCGCACCGCTGAGAGCCTGCCACCACTGTGCGTGGGTCATCTCCTGCGCATCGCGCAGGCCAAAACGCTGCCACTGACGGGTCAGGGCCGCGTTGAACTGAGTCGGGTTGAAATCGGGCTGTGTCATGGTTGATGTCCTGTAAAAACAGAAAATGGGTCAATGTGGCGACAGTCTGCCCGGGTGGAAATCATTGCTCATCCTCCTGAAAAGAATTAGGGCAGGAGGATAGGGAGGGTGGAGAGGATGAGGCTAATCCGAAATCGTCGCAGGAGTGTGATTGCGCCCGCTTTTGTAAAGTTTAATTAATGGGTTTGCTTGCATTCATCTGACGAAATGCTGAACCTGTGTAAGGAATAATTACGAAGCGTAAAATAATGATGCGCTCGACAAATGGAGAAACGCGCGCCCATGTTAATACCCGCCAAACTCAGTCGCCCGGTGCGTCTTGAAGGCACCGTGATCCGCGAGAGATTACTGCAAAAGCTCACCGCTGCCGGTAACTATCGGCTGGTGCTGGTGACCAGTCCGGCGGGCTACGGTAAGACCACACTGGTGTCACAGTGGGCGGCGGGAAAAAGCGATCTGGGCTGGGTTTCTTTAGACGAGGGTGATAATCAGCCGGAGCGCTTCGCCGATTACCTGATCGCGGCACTGCAACAGGCAACACACGGCGGCTGTCCCCGCAGTGAGCTGCTGGCGCAGAAGCGGCAATATGTGAATCTCAATGCGCTGTTTTCCCAGCTGTTTATCGAGCTGGTGGAGTGGCAGCAGCCGCTGTGGCTGATCGTTGACGACTACCATCTGATCACCAATCCGGTGATCCATGACGCGATGCGCTTTTTCCTGCGCCATCAGCCTGAAAATCTGACCCTGATTCTGATGTCACGTAACCTGCCGCAGCTCGGTATCGCTAACCTGCGGGTGCGGGAACAGCTGATCGAGCTGGGCAGCCAGCAGCTGGCGTTCACCCATCAGGAAGCGCGCCAGTTTTTTGACTGCCGTCTGGCGGCCCCGCTGGAAAGCGAAGAGAGCAGTCGCCTGTGTGATGATGTCGCGGGCTGGGCGACGGCGCTGCAGCTGATTGTACTATCGGCACGCCAGGGAGCCAGTTCGGCGCAGCATTCCGCCCGGCGTCTCTCCGGCATTAATGCCAGCCATCTCGCCGACTATCTGGTGGAAGAGGTGCTGGATAACGTCGATCTGCCCACCCGCCATTTCTTACTGAAAACCGCGCTGCTGCGCTCAATGAACGATGAACTGATCGCCTGCGTGACCCGCGAAGAGAACGGTCAGATGCGTCTGGAAGAGATCGAGCGTCAGGGACTGTTTCTGCAGCGCATGGACGATTCCGGCTGCTGGTTCAGCTACCATCCGCTATTTGGCAACTTCCTGCGTCAGCGCTGTCAGTGGGAACTGGCGGCGGAGCTGCCTGCGCTACATCGGGCTGCAGCCGAGAGCTGGATGGCGCAGGGCTTTCCCGGCGAGGCGATTCACCATGCGCTCGCCTCGGGCGATGCCACCATGCTGCGGGATGTACTGCTGAAGCACGCCTGGACGCTGTTTAATCAGAGCGAACTGCCGCTACTGGAGAACTCTCTAAAAGCGCTGCCGTGGGAGATGATGCTCGACAACCCGATGCTGGTGCTATTGCAGGCGTGGCTGATGCAGACTCAGCATCGCTTTTCAGAAGTCGACAGCCTGCTGGCGCGTTTTGAGCAGGCCAGCTACTGTGAGATTGATGCGGCACTGCGCGGTGAATTTAATGCGTTGCGCGCTCAGGTGGCGATCAACGATGGCAATACCGATGAAGCGGAGCGGCTGGCGAAAGTGGCGCTCGATACCCTGCCAGCCAGCCGTCACTACAGCCGCATTGTGGCAACCTCGGTGCATGGCGAGGTGATGCACTGCAAAGGCGAACTGGACGATTCACTCAAGCTGATGCGGCAGACTGAACAGATGGCGCGTCGCGATGAAGTGTGGCACTACGCGCTCTGGAGCCTGATTCAGCAGAGCGAAATTCTGTTTGCGCAGGGCTTTTTGCAGGCTGCTTATGAGATCCAGAGCCGCGCCTTTGTGCTGGTGGAAGAGCAGCATCTGGCGCAGTTCCCGCTGCATGAGTTTCTGCTACGCATACGTGCCCAGCTGCTCTGGGCCTGGGGCCGCCTGGAAGAGGCAGAGCAGGCGGCGCGCGAAGGCATCAAGGTGCTGAATGGTTACCAGCCGCAGCAGCAAATCCAGTGTCTGGGATTGCTGGTGCAGTGCTCGCTGGCGCGCGGCAATCTGGATAACGCCCGCAGCTATCTGAACCGTCTGGAAAACCTGCTGAACAACGGTAACTGGCACAGCGACTGGATCGCCAATGCCGATAAAGTCCGGGTGATCTACTGGCAGATGACCGGCGAAAGCCAGAACGCCCGCGACTGGATGCGGCAGACACCCAAACCCGCCTTCGCCAACAACCATTTTCTGCAGGGCCAGTGGCGAAACATTGCCCGCGCGCAGATTCTGCTGGGGGATGTCAGTCAGGCAGAAGTGGTGCTGGAGGAGCTGAATGAGAACGCCCGCGCCCTGCGCCTGATGAGCGACTTAAACCGTAATCTGCTGCTGCTGAATCAAATCTACTGGCAGACCGACCGCAAAGCGGAGGCGCAGCGCGTGCTTATTGAAGCGCTGAAACTGGCGCGCAGCACCGGCTTTATCAGCCACTTTGTGATTGAAGGCGAGATGATGGCGCAGCAACTGCGGCAGCTGATACAGCTTAATACCCTGAATGAGCTGGACAGCCACCGCGCCCGCCGCATCCTGCTGGAGATCAACAAATACCACCGTCACAAGTTCGCCCATTTCGATGAAGGCTTTGTCAGCCGGTTGCTTAACCATCCTGACGTGCCGGAACTGATCCGCACCAGCCCGCTGACGCAGCGCGAATGGCAGGTGCTGGGGTTAATCTATTCGGGCTACAGCAACGATCAGATTGCCGGTGAGCTGGCGGTCGCGTCTACCACCATCAAAACCCACATCCGCAATCTCTATCAGAAACTGGGCGTGTCACATCGCAGTGAAGCGATGAATCAGGTGCAGTCGCTGCTGAAAATGATGGGGTATGTCTGAGGGTATTAAGGGGCATAGGTTAATTGCGGAATATCGCTGGCGCGATACATTATCAGCATCACGTTTATTCTGACCTCTTTATCCAGTCTGTGCCTTAAAACGAATAGCTGAGCGGATTGCTGCACCAGAAGAGAGGCGTAATTACGCACCACAAATAGCCGGTGAAATGCGTTAATCCTCTGCCGGCCGTCTCTGTCAAAAGCCGTTATCACCGAAGACTATTCCGTGAATAAGCCTGTCTGAAAGTATAAGCAGAATGATCTATAGCTAAGAAAATTCTGTGTGCAAGCGTAACCCGCGCTATGTTAATATTTGCGCGCTTATTCAGCTCTCCTGCCGTGCGTAGTATTACTGGAACGCAGTATGACCGATAAATATCACCTTCATCATGACGTCGATGTGCTGCTTCTGCTGCGCCGCATCTGCCAGATCGCCTTAACGCTACTTATTCTGCTGAGTCTTCATCCCTCTGTTGGGCTGGCCGGGATAAAGGATAACAAGGCTAATCGTATCGTCAGCGGCATCATCAGTTTTACCCACTGGCAAAATTTAAATAAACCGCCTGAATTATGTGTTTTTACTTCAGCGCGTCATCTCTCTTTGCCGGAAAACAGCGCCGCTGCAGCAGCGACATTCACCGTTGTCTATCTTGCGGGTGCAGGTGATCTTGCGTCGCATCGCTGCGACGCCCTTTATTTCGGCGATCAGACACCGCAGCAGCAGGTGGACATTATTGAGCAGCTGAAGGGAAGAGCGGTGCTTACCCTGGCAGAGAACAATGCGGAATGCACCGTGGGCGCCGCTTTTTGCCTGATTTTTCAACCGGACCATACGCACTTCTCCGTTAATCTCGATTCACTTGCCAGAAGCGGTGTCAGAGTGAATCCGGATGTGCTTTTGCTCTCCCGCGAGGGAAGTGAATGAAATGAAATTCGATAAACTAAAGCACGATAAATCATCCATCCGCAATAAACTGCGGAAAATAAGCACCATCAATTCGGCGGTGATATTACTGTTGTGCTGGCTGTTGCTGTCATCGACGTCGCTCATTTTTATTAAAAACTATGAGAAATGTAATCTTGATTTAATCGGCTCGACGCTGAGCACCACGCTAACTGCGGCAACCGTATTTGCCGACAGCTACGATGCGCGTAATAAAATTGAACGGTTTGGCAATGAGGGCATGTATGACTCTGCAAAGCTGGTTACCCGCGATAACATCGTTCTGGCTAAGTGGAATGCACAGCGGGAACAGACGGGCTGGTTTTCACGGTTGCTGCGTGAGTGGATTTACCTCAAACCGCTTAACGTCAATATCATTCATGCTGACGTCGTTGTCGGCACCCTGACGCTGGAAGGCACCGTGACCGGCGCGGTGAGTTTCCTTCAATACTCCTTCATGATCCTCTCTGTCGGGATGCTCTGCGTGCTGATTATTTCACTGATGCTGAGTGAATTTCTGCATCGGGGTATTATTGCGTCGCTCCGCACCATTACCAGTTCGATTCACTATGTGATTCACTCGGGTGATTTTTCCCTGCGTATTCCGGGTGGCCCGATCAGAGAATTTCAGCTCTTTTCTGATGACCTCAACTCCCTGCTGATGGAGATGCAGTCGCTCAAGGCGTCGCTGCTTCGTGACAATCGCTCGCTGGCAGCGAAAGCGCTGTCCGATCCGCTGACCGGTCTTGCCAACCGCAGCGCCTTCTCTGCTCGCCTGACTCAGCGCCTTGACCAGCCACATGAGCACGAACGCTTTGCGCTGCTGTTTCTGGATGGCGATCGCTTCAAGAGCATCAATGATAACTGGGGTCATGCCGCCGGAGACGAAGTGTTAAAAGCGATAGGCTCGCGTCTTTTATCACTGGCGTCTGAACAGGATTTAGTCGCCCGTTTAGGTGGGGATGAATTTGCCATGCTGGTCAGCAGCCGGACGAGTGAGGCGCAGTTACAGCAGCTTATGCAGCGCATTGACGACACCATCGGGGAACACATTCTTATTGCAGAGGGCATGCCGGTTACGACCTCGGTGACCATTGGCTACGCGTGGTCACAGCCTGGTGATACGGTTGAATCTATCCTCGAACGTGCCGATATGAACATGTACAAAAATAAGCGAAAAAATAGGGCGTAAATATGAAGAGAAACCTTTCCCTGCTATTGCTTACGCTGGCGCTGGTCGGTTGTCAGTCAAAAGCGCGTTTCAGCGACGCGCAAATCGCAGCGATGAAAAGTGCCGGGTTCACGCAGAATATGGAAGGCTGGGGGTTAGGCTTATCCGATAAGGTTCTGTTTGGTGTAAATGAATCAGAGCTGACACCCTCCAGTAAGCTCACCATCCAGGGGATGGCGAAAAATCTGGCGTCGACCGGTATTAAACATGTCCGCATTGATGGGCATACCGATAATTACGGCAAACCCGATTATAACCAGCAGCTGTCGCTAAAAAGAGCGAACGCGGTCGCGGCTCAGTGGGCGGAAGGCGCGGCGATACCGCGTGAGAATATTGTGACGCGTGGCTTGGGCATGAGTTCACCGGTTGCCAGCAACAACAGCGCGCAGGGTCGTGCGCAGAACCGACGCGTGGCCATTGTCATCACCGCGCCGTAACTATTCAGCGGCCGCGTAATTTTGCGGCCCGCCTTTTACATAGCGGGTTGGCTGATTACCCATAGCGGGAAGCGTCGCTGAAAGGGGTGGGACAGGGAAGTGCACGGTGGAATTCCACCGTGCACTTTTCCTGTCAGCGATAGAAGGCTGGTCTGGCTGGCATTGTAACCGGCACGATCCCGCCGGACGTCTGCGCCGCAACGCAGGCATCGGCGGCTACGGCAGCGGCATAGCCATCCCACGCGGAGGGACCGGTCATCTCACCGCTGATGACGTTGTTAATAAAGGCCTGTAACTCCACGTCATAGGCATCGATAAAGCGCTTTTTCCAGTCCGTCAGAATGGTGGTCGAGAGCTTTGCCGCGCTGCGCAGTTGCACCGAAACCGGCTCCGGCAGGCGGGCAATGCCGCTTTCACCCACCACTTCACACTGAATGTCGTAACCATATTCACAGTTCACGAAAATTTCGACATCAATGCGCGCGCCTTTGGCAGTCTCCAGCAGTACGATCTGCGGGTCACGCAGGTGGGATGACGCCTTACGGGTTTTACGCGGGAAGATCACCTGCACGCTGGCATAGTCATCATTCAGCAGCCAGCGCAGCACATCGAGTTCGTGGATCAGCGTGTCGGTGATCGCCATGTCGGTGGTGTAGCTGTCGCCTACTTCCGGGTTGCGGTGCGCGCAGTGCAGCATTAAAGGCTCACCAATCTCGCCGCTGTCGATCACCGCTTTCAGTGCACGATAGCCACTGTCGTAAGGACGCATAAAGCCGACCTGCACCAGCTGACGTCCCGCTTTGATCTCCGCTTCCACGATATTCATACAGCCCTGCGCGGTAACGGCCAGCGGCTTCTCGCAGAACACCGCTTTGCCCGCCTCAATACAGGCCAGCACAAAGGCTTCATGCGTCGGACCCCAGGAGGTGACCAGCACCGCGTTAACCTGCGGGTCGTTGATCAGATCAATCGCATTGTCATAAATGCGCGCTTCCGGCGTCAGTTCGTCAACAATCTGCTGGCAGTTTTCGCGGTTGATGTCGTTGAGTGCCACCACGCGCGCATTCTGTAAAACGGTACTGCAACGGCGGATATGTTCGCGGCCGATTGCGCCGGTGCCGATAACACCAATATTAATGGTCATAATGATTCCTTACGCTGAGTGGTTTAACAGCTGGATGCTGTTGCGAATTTCGCGGGTGATGTCCGCTTCCTGCCAGCTGTTCATCACGGAGGAGAACGGCTCAAAGGCGTAAAGGCCGGTGTAGCCCATCTTCTCCAGCCGCTCGACCTGCTGTTTGCTGCGCAATCTGTCATCTGCGCTGAGCATAATGCGCTCTTCATCTGTCAACTGACTGACCGGGCGCGGGTCGGTGACGCCGGAGAGGTGAACCAGACCGATTTGCTGAATGTCGATTTCCTGCTCAAAGGTCTGCTCCGCATCCTCAAACAGATGATGATGGAAGGTGTCGATCAGCAAGCGGAACGGCACGCCCGCTTCGCGGATGAGCGTCTGCGCCTGGGTTGCTGAACGCAGTGAGCTTTGTGGAAAGCCGAGCGGCTCAACCAGCCCCTGAATGCCTGCGTCGGCAAAGAGCGGGGCCAGCGTTTTTAGCGCGCTGATGGTGTCGGCGGCGCTGATGGGCGTGCCGTCATTGAGCGGGCAGAGCACCAGTGATTCTGCGCCGACAGCCTGCGCATCGCTTAACAGCTGGCGGGCGCGTTGCAGCACCTCTTCATTCAGCTGGTTAAACGGGTAGAGCGCGTTGATGGTGACAATCCGGATGCCTGACTCACGCGCCAGCGCTTTCACCTCATCGCCGCTGAGATCGTCGGTGACGCGTCCGCCGGGCATATCATTGCGCAATTCGACATTGTGAATACCGAGCTGGCTGACCAGCTTAAAAAACTGCGGGATGCTCAGGCTGGGCGCTATTTTACGATTGACGCAAAAACGCGCATTGGGAATATTCAGGCTCATAACAGTTTCCTTAAATTATGGGTGCGGTGTTAAGGGCGAACGGGTCGTCATGCCTCATGACATTTTTTATTTCATTCACAGCGAGCAGGGGTTATTTGTTGCCGTTATAAAGCGCATAGAAATAGTGCTCGACCTGCTCAAGACTTCTTCCCCGGGTCTCGGGAATAAACTTCACAACAAAAACAGAACCGCCGATGCCGATTGCGGCGAATATAAAGAAGGCACCGGCCAGACCAAATGCGGCTAATAACAATGGGAAGGCCATGGAGATGGCAAAATTCGCAATCCACAGCGAGAAGACCGCGCCGCCCATACAGATGCCGCGCATCCTGGCCGGGAAGATTTCCGACAGCAGCAGCCAGGTGACCGGTGACAGCGCGCCCTGCTGGAAGCAGAGAAACAGCAGCATGCCCGCCAGCACCAGATAAGCCCGAACCAGGTTTACCGCGCCGTTGAGATATTCCGGCATCAGCCAGCAGACCAGCCCGATAAAGAACAGGCAGCAGGTGCAACCCATCTGTCCGATTAACACCAGCGGGCGACGGCCCGTTTTGCCGATTAACCAGATGCCGGCCAGCGTCATCACCACTGAAATCACCCCATTCGCGATGGTGGCGAACAGCGCGGCATCGTTGCTCAGCCCGGCGGCGGTGAGCATGGTCGGCGCGTAATACATGATGGTATTGACGCCGGTCAGCTGCTGAATCGCGGCGATGCCGACGCCGAGTAGGAAGATTTTCATCAGCTAGGGTGTTGCGAGATCGCGCAAGCGGCCTTTACCCCGCTGGCGGTTCTCTTCGATGGTTTCTTCAATCTCTTCCAGTTCCCACTCAACATCTTCAGCGGCGCGGGTTTTTTCCAGCACCTCACGCGCAGCCTGGCTGCGGCCTTTCATCACATGCCAGCGCGGGGTTTCAGGCATAAATATCATGCCGATCCAGAGCAGAGCGGCGGGGACTATCGACAGCGCCAGCATCCAGCGCCAGGTATTTTCGCCGCCCCAGATATCGTTAAAGGTGGCGTTTGAGATATATGCCAGCAGCTGACCGCTGACGATCATCAGCTCCTGCAGGGTGACCAGCTGGCCGCGTTTATTGGCGGGGGCGATCTCTGCGATGTAAACCGGCACGGTGGCCGCGGCACCGCCCACGGCAAAGCCCAGGAACAGGCGCGAGGCGATCATCCAGGTGACATCCGGCGCCAGGGCAGAGCCGATTGCGCCAAAGGCGAAGATCAGCGCCAGCGCAATGATGATGCGGCGTCTGCCCAGGCCATCTGCCAGATGACCGGCCGCCAGCGCGCCAAAGGCGGCACCAAACAGCAGGGAGCTGGTGACCAGCCCGGTGGTAAACGGGGTGAGATGCAAATCGCCGCGCATAAACAGTAGCGCGCCCGAGACCACGCCCGTGTCATAACCAAACAGCAATCCACCCAGGGTGGCGACCAGCGCAATAATCTTCACAAAAGGCTCGGTGCGGGTGGCGCTATTTGGACCGGAGGCCGGGTTCGACGAAATATAAAGTTCTTTTTCCATGAAAACTCCTGGTAATAACAACAAAGACAAAACGTCAGAACATGAAGAAGCCATCACCCTACTGATATTTTTATTTCGGGTTAAATTATATTTGAAACTTAGTTTTCATTATGTGAGTTCAAGCCTTCCGCGCTTTTTATTTTGATGGGATTCCATCAAATCGAAAATAAAGCCATTAATTTTAAGCGTGTTATTTATGCGGATAGACGATTGCGGATATTTCAGGCAGGGAGAAATGGGCACGAATGCCGGGTCGAAAAGAACAGAGGAACAGGGTCAGGATGAAATATCCCAACCGTATTAATCAGAAGTAAGCCGGTATCAGCGAATGGCGAGGGCGTTGAGTGCCGACAATAGTGCATCCACTTTTGGCAGGAACTGTTTGCGGCGTGGCCACACCACGCTCAGCGTCAGCCCGTCGGGTTGTAACTGCGGCATAATAATTTCCACTTCACCGGCGGCCACGGCGCGCTGAATAAGCCAGGAGGGCATCTGCGCGACACCCAGCCCGGCAATGACTGCCTGAAGCTGAGCATCGACGTCGCCCAGCGCCAGCCGGTAGGGCACGTCGCGCCAGTGGGGCTGACCATCTTCGGTGGTGAACAGCCAGGGTTTAGTTGTGCCATCCACGCGCTCATAAAGAATGGCAGGATGGTTCAGCAGCGCTGCTTCATTTTCAGGACGGCCTTCGCGGTCAAGATAGGCGGGAGAGGCACAGAACTGCATCTTTTCGCGACCCATGTTACGCCAGCCCAGCGACGCGGGCAGGTCGGGCGCACCGCCTATCCGCACTGCCACATCCACGCCTTCCTCAAACAGGTCAACAAAGCGATCGGACAGACTCAGGCTCAGTGCCAGCTCCGGATTTTGCTGGCAGAAGGGCATTAGTACCGGCATGACGTTGAGGCGTCCAAAGGTGGTGGGTACCGCCAGGCGCAGACGGCCGGAAGGAATGGTGCGCTGGGCGGCCAGTACCGCCTCGGCTTCGGCCAGATCCTCCAGCACCCGCAGACAGGTCTGATAATAGGCGCTGCCCGCGTCGGTCAGATTCAGGCTACGCGTGGTGCGCTCCAGCAGCCGCGAGCCTAAGCGCGTCTCCAGGCGGCTGACGCTTTTGCTGACCGCCGAACCGGTCACATGCAGACGTTCAGCCGCGGCGGTAAAGCTGCCGCACTCCACGCTGGCGACAAAGGGCAGAATATCTTTGAGGCGATGATCGTGCATCGATTAGTGAACTCAGGTTGAGAATGCTGTGAATAAATGCCAGAGATAAGAACTGAATTCTCTATTAGGCTTAGCATTACGCAAAACGAGGAGAAATCAAATGAAAAAGCACGCTTTGATTGTGGGCATCAGCGGCGTTATTGGTCGCGCACTGGCAGATAAATTACAGCAGGAAGGCTGGCAGGTCAGTGGCCTGTCACGCGGACGTGGTGCAGTACCTGAAGGCGCAACCAGCCTGACCGCCGATCTGACCGATGCAGATGCTGTGCGTGACGCACTGAAAGAGGTCAAACCGGACGCGCTGTTTTTCAGCGTCTGGGCGCGTCAGGAAAATGAGAAAGAGAACATCCGCGTTAACGGCGGCATGGTTCGCAACGTGATTGAAGCCCTCGGCGATCGCCTGAAAGGTTCGCACGTCGCGCTGGTGACCGGGCTGAAACACTACCTGGGTCCGTTTGAAGCGTACGGCAAAGGTGCCGTGCCGGTGACACCGTTCCGTGAAGAGCAGGGGCGTCAGCCGGTCGATAACTTCTACTATGCGCAGGAAGATGAAGTGTTCGCGGGCGCAGAGAAGTATGACTACCGCTGGAGCGTGCACCGTCCGCACACCATCATCGGCTATGCCGTAGGCAACGCGATGAACATGGGGCAGACACTGGCGGTTTATGCAACATTGTGCAAAGAGAAGGGCTGGCCGTTTATCTTCCCGGGTTCGCCGGAGCAGTGGAATGGTGTCGCAGATATGACCGATGCCGGTCTGCTGGCCGAGCAACTGCGCTGGGCGGCAACGTCACCTAACGCCGCGAATCAGGATTTCAACGCAGTCAACGGCGATGTGTTCCGCTGGAACTGGATGTGGCCAAAACTGGCTGACTATTTCGATATCGAAGCCGCAGACTACCCGGCGCAGATGATGCCGCTGGAAAATCGCATGCAGGAAGCTGACAGCGCATGGCGGGCGATTGCAGAACAGCACCAGCTGCGTGAGGCCGATGTCACTAAGCTGGCTTCATGGTGGCATACCGATGCCGACCTGGGCCGCCCAATGGAAGCTTTCACCGACATGAGTAAGAGCCGCAAAGCGGGCTTTACCGGCTACCGCAGTACGCTGGACTCCTTTACGCAGCTGTTTGATAAACTGAAAGCGGAAAAAGTGATTCCGGAATAAACCCAGCAGGCGCCGCATCAGGCGCCTGTTTCGTTTCTGGCAGATAGCTATACTCTGACACCTGATCAGTGAATGGAGGAAATCTTATGGCGACATGTTTCATTATCGGCGCAGCAGGCAAGGTGGGCCAAAAGCTCACCCGTCAGCTGAGCAGTAAAGGTCACACTGTCACGGCATTGCACCGCAAGCCGGAACAGGCTGATACCCTGCAGGCCGCAGGCGCTAAGCCTGTCGCGGGCGATATTCAGCAGCTGAGCGTGACGGCGCTGGCAGAGCTGATGGCCGGTCACGACGTAGCGGTCTTTACAGCGGGTGCGGGCGGTGCCGGTATCGCGCTGACCAATGCCATCGACGGTGAAGGGCTGAAGCTGGCGGTCGCCGCTGCAGAGCAGGCTGGCGTGTCGCGCTTTATGCTGGTATCCGCTTTTCCGGATGCAGGCCGCGGTAAAACGCCGTCTGAGGGATTTGAGAACTACATGCGGGTGAAGCGTCTGGCAGATGCGGAGCTGGTGGCGAGTAAGCTGGAGTGGGTGGTCCTGCGGCCGGGAACGCTGACCGATGAAGCTGGTACGGGTCGGGTGCGTGCCGATCTGGCGATCCCCTATGGTGAGATCCCGCGCGAAGATGTGGCGGCGACGCTGGTCGGGCTGATTGAGAATCCGGCGATTAAGTATCAGATCATCGAACTCACCCAAGGCGATGAGCAGATCGATGTGGCGTTGCAGCGGTTGCAGCGCGGTTAACAGGGTCCGATAGCGGCGCTTTAGTTTACCCGGGAAGGTAGGGGTGGGTTAGCGCTTAGATCGAGGCTGCTCAGGAAACGCGGTCAGATCGGAAAGACGCAAAAGCCGCCATCCATGGCACGCTCGGCCCGCGCCGTCCTGGCGCGGGACGCTTTCCTCCTCTGACCGCGTTTCCTGCGCGTAAAGCTAAGGTGTTGCTGTCAGAATTATGCTGCTTTCATTGTCGCTATGCGCCGGGCTAAAAAGTTGCTGCTGGATTTGTCTTGAGTTGAAAGTCCGTTTCCTGCGCATGCTTACTCTTACAGCTATCTGGTCCTTAATCTGTCAGTCCACATCAAAAAAAAGCCCCGAGACCGGGGCTTTTTTCTTATCTGACGCAGTTTTTACTTCACGCATTTCGCGCAGTGTGCGCGCTCAATATGCTGGAAGAAGTCATTACCTTTGTCATCGACCAGGATAAAGGCAGGGAAGTTCTCCACCTCGATTTTCCAGATTGCTTCCATGCCCAGCTCAGGATACTCCACGCATTCCAGACTCTTGATGCTCTGTTGCGCCAGCACCGCAGCCGGGCCACCGATGCTGCCCAGATAGAAGCCGCCATGTTTATGACACGCATCCGTCACCTGCTGGCTACGGTTACCTTTTGCCAGCATGATCTTGCTGCCGCCGTGGGCCTGCAGCAAATCAACGTAGGAGTCCATGCGGCCTGCGGTGGTCGGGCCGAGTGAACCGGATGCATAACCTTCAGGCGTTTTGGCCGGACCAGCGTAATAGACCGGATGATCTTTAATGTACTGCGGTAATCCTTCGCCGTTATCGATGCGCTCTTTGAGTTTGGCATGAGCAATGTCTCGCGCCACGATAATGGTGCCGGTCAGTGACAGACGGGTAGAAACCGGATACGCAGAAAGCTGCGCCAGAATCTGCTCCATTGGACGGTTGAGATCAACCTGTAACACCTCACCTTCGCCCTGCTGACGCAGCGCTTCCGGGATCAGGCGGCCTGGGTTGGCTTCCAGTTTCTCAATCCAGATACCTTCGCGGTTGATCTTCGCTTTGATATTACGGTCAGCCGAGCAGGAGACGCCCATGCCAATCGGGCAGGAGGCGCCGTGACGCGGCAGACGTACCACGCGGATGTCGTGCGCGAAATATTTGCCGCCAAACTGCGCGCCAAGGCCGAGCTGCTGCGCCGCTTCCAGCAGTTCCTGCTCCAGCTGAACGTCGCGGAAAGCCTGACCGTGCTCGTTGCCTTCGGTTGGTAAGCCGTCGTAGTAGTGCGTAGAGGCGAGCTTAACGGTTTTCAGGGTGCTTTCTGCCGAGGTGCCGCCGATAACAAACGCAATATGGTAAGGCGGGCAGGCTGCGGTGCCGAGGGTGCGCATCTTATCTACCAGGTAATTTTTCAGCTTGCCCGGACTCAGCAGCGCTTTGGTTTCCTGATAGAGATAGGTTTTGTTAGCGGAGCCGCCACCTTTAGCGATACAGAGGAATTTATACTCATCGCCATCGACGCTGTAGAGGTCGATCTGCGCCGGCAGGTTAGTGCCGGTGTTCACCTCTTTGTACATATCCAGCGCGGCATTCTGTGAATAGCGCAGGTTATCTTCGATATAGGTGTTGTAGATACCCTGTGACAGTGCGGCTTCATCGCCGCCGCCGGTCCAGACGCGCTGGCCCTTTTTGCCCATGATGATCGCGGTGCCGGTATCCTGACAGGTTGGCAGCACGCCTTTGGCGGCAATTTCAGAGTTTCTTAAAAACTGCAGGGCGACATATTTGTCATTGTCGCTGGCTTCCGGGTCATGAAGGATGGAAGCCACCTGCTGCTGGTGGGCCGGACGCAGCATGAAAGAGGCGTCGTGGAACGCCTGCTGGCTCAGCAGGGTCAGCGCCTGCGGGTCGACTTTAAGGATCTCCTGACCCTCAAACTCGGCGACCGAGACATGCTCGCGAGTCAGCAAATAGTATTCAGTATCTTCGTGGGACAGCGGAAAAGGGTTCTGATAGACAAAAGGTTTGTTCGACATTTTTTCTCACTTAATGACCGGCTGAACCTCCGCGGGCAGGCTGCGGGGCGCAACATCATAGGCGAATTCATTGTTTATTATGCTTCCCCGCCGCGGATGCGGCGGGGAAGTGAAGGAATGGTATCTTATAACGCGTTGATCTGCATGTTGTATCCGTCAGAACATCCACACCATCCACGGATAAGCAATCACCATCATGGAGACCAGGAAGATGGCACCAAAGATGGTACCCAGACGCCAGTAATCTTTAGTCGGCAGATAACCGCTGCCGTAATAAATCGGGCTTGGGCCAGTGCCGTAAGGGGTGATGATGCCCATCACACCCAGAGAGGTACACAGCATCAGGCAGAAGACCGGCATATTGATGCCCGGGATTGAGGCTGCAATGGTGAGCATGGCCGGTAACAGGGCGGTGGTATGCGCGGTGGTACTGGCAAACAGGTAGTGCAGCAGGAAGAAGGCGATTAACAGCACTACGGCTGAAATCTGCGGGTCGTACCCCTGCAGCAGCATGCCACCTTCTTTACCTAACCAGGCGATAAAGCCGACACGGGCCAGACCATCAGCCAGCGCCACCAGCGTTGCGAACCAGGCAAAGGTGTTCCAGGCCGGTTTATTGCTGGTAATGTCGTTCCAGTTCAGGACGCCGGTCCACAGCATCAGTACCACCACCAGCAGTGCAGCCATCGCAGGCTCAATCCACGAGGTGGCGAAAATCCACATCAGCAGGGCACAGACCACGAACACCAGCAGCAGGATTTCGTTACGGGTCAGGCGGCCCAGTTTTTCCAGTTCAGCGATAGCCCATTTCGGCACTTCATCGTTGATTTTGACTTCAGGCGGATAGAACCAGTAAGCCAGCAGCGGCATAGTCAGAATCAGCAGCACGCCCAGCGGCAGGAAGGCCAGGAACCACATACCCCATGAGATATCGAAACCGATAATGCTTTTCACCAGCGCCAGTGCCAGCAGGTTAGGTGCCAGCGCTGACAGGAACATTGAGCTGGTAATACAGGCTGCGGTGATGGCAACCCACATCAGATACGAACCGATCTTACGGGCGCTCGGGTCGTTGGGTTTAGAGCCATAAAGCGGAGGCAGGTTAGCGATAATCGGATAGATAGTACCGCCACTGCGCGCGGTGTTGGACGGGGTAAACGGAGCCAGAAGCAGGTCAGCAAAGGTAATGGCATAACCCAGCGTCAGGCTGCGGCGACCCAGATACTTCACCAGAATCAGGGCCAGACGACGACCAAACTGCGTCTTGTCATATCCGGCGGCGAACATAAAGGCACCGAAGATGAGCCAGACCGTGGAGTTGCCGAAACCGCTGACCGCCCACTTGAAGGATTCACTGGCGACTTTAAATTTCGGGTCAGCCAGTTCCGCCGGGCTGAAGAGGACAAACTGACTGAACAGGGCGATGGCCACGACGCCGGTCAGGCCGATAACAGCACCCGGCAGCGGTTCAAAGATCAATCCGACAATCACGCCGACAAAGATGGCGAAGAAGTGCCAGGCGTAGGGTTCGAGACCGGCCGGCGTCGGCACCAGCAACAGCAACACGGCAACGATGACTGGCAGCGCCAGCATGATAGCTTTCTTTTTACCCGCCGCCGCAGGTGCGGCTTTAGGGGGTTCAGTTACAGCTGAGAGTGGTTTCATAGTATTTTATCTGCAAGTTGAGAAGAATGCGATTTGCGCCCCGGACCTTCACTGATGACTTTCTTATTTATTCTTAATAGTGTGAATAAACCGCGATGCACTGATTTTTTTAATCTGCTGCTGGACTATTGAGCAGCATATTTAAATCCATGTAAATATGATGCGATTTTTGCAAATATAGATTTTGATCCAGATCAAAGAAATTTATTCATTATTCCCCATTTTTAACATTTATTTTTTATTTATATTTCTGGCATCGACATTCTGACAGTTTTGTGAAGCCGATCGACAAATCCCCGGAAGGCCTGAGCCGAAGAATCCATCTTAACATCCTGATCATGAAGGGTAAATTATTTATGTAAATGAATGGTTGATTTTTAGTTACCCATGGTTAACAATTAATATAACTTCACTTCCTGAATTCAGCAAATAAAAACTCTGAATCGTTTAAAAGTTAAAAAAGTAAATTTATCGCTTATGAAAGCAAAGAAAAGGGTATATTAGGCGCATGACATCGGACCACTTAATTAAGCGATAATTTGCGTCCGCTAAAAAATTTCCAGACTTTTAAATCTTGGAGTTTATCGCAATGAAATCTCTCACCCCCATCCTTAATCCCCTTACCCTGCCTGGCGGCGCTGTGTTGAAAAACCGACTGGTGATGGCTCCCATGACCACCTGTACCGGTTTTTATGACGGAACGGTCACCAGCGAACTGGTCGAATATTACCGCGCACGTGCAGGCAGCATCGGAACCGTGATCGTCGAGTGCTGCTTCATTGATAACCGCGGCCCGGCGTTTCCGGGTGCCATTGCTATCGACAGCGACAACAAAATTCCCGGTCTGAAACGCATCGCGGACGCGATTAAATCTGAAGGCTCTACGGCCATTCTGCAGATCTATCACGGTGGCCGCATGGTCGAGCCGGAACTGATCGGCGGGAAAACACCGGTTGCACCGAGCGCCATTGCCGCACCGCGTGAAGGGGCAACTAAACCTCTGGCGCTGAGCGCTGAAGAAGTCGAAACCATGATCACCAAATTTGGTGACGCGGTGAACCGTGCTATTAAAGCCGGTTTCGACGGCGTCGAAATTCATGGTGCTAACACCTATCTGATTCAGCAGTTCTATTCTCCGAATTCTAACCAGCGTGATGACAAGTGGGGTGGCAGCCGCGATAACCGCGCACGCTTCCCGCTGGAAGTGCTGGAAATCACCCACAAGATGGCGGAGCGCTTCGCCCATAATTCGTTCATCATCGGCTATCGCTTCTCGCCGGAAGAGATCGAAGTCCCAGGCATCCGCTTTGATGACACCCTCTATCTGCTGGAAAAACTGGCTGCGCGCGGACTCGACTATGTTCACTTCTCTGTCGGTCAGCTGCTGCGCCCGTCCATTGTCGATACGCAGGACCCGACGCCGCTGATCGAGAAATTCGTTGCGATGCGTTCGCCTGTGCTGGCAAAAGTGCCGGTGATTGGTGTGGGCGGCGTGGTAAATAAAGCCGACGCCGAGCTGGCGCTGGAAAAAGGCTACGATCTGGTAGCGATTGGTAAAGCCTGTATCGCCTATCCGAACTGGGCTGACCGCATCATCAATAACGAACATCTCGAACTCTACATCGACAGCAACAAACGCGAAGAGCTGCAGATCCCGGAACCGCTGTGGCGCTTCTCTCTGGTTGACGCAATGATTCGCGACATGAGCGAATCGGGCCGTAAATACAAAGCGGGTGTTTATCAGGAGAAAGTGGAAGCCGAAGCGCTGAAGCTGAAAATCAACGTCACACTGGATACCGACCGTATTACCGACATCTCGCTGGTGCCGGACGACACGCTGGATGTGGACTTCACCACCACCTTTGAAAGCCTGCGTAACCGCATTCTGGTGGCTAACAGTCCTCACGTTGATGCGATTACCGGCGCGACCACCCAGAGTGAAGCGCTGAAAAAAGCGGTTTCCCGTGCGCTGACCACCTCCAGCAAAGAGCATGTGATTGAAGAGGGTGGTAACCCTAACGCACCGCAGAACTACGATGTGGTAGTTGTGGGCAGCGGCGGTGCCGGTCTGGCGGCCGCGATTCAGGCGCATGATGAAGGCGCACGCGTGGTCATCATCGAAAAGATGCCGACTATTGGCGGCAACACCATCAAAGCATCTGTGGGCATGAACGCCGCTGAAACCCGTTTCCAGAAACTCAAAGGCATCGAAGACAGCAAAGAGCTGTTCTATGAGGAGACGCTGAAGGGCGGTCAGTTCAAAAACAATCCGGTGCTACTGCGTGAGTTTGTTGACCTGGCACCTGAGGCGATAGAGTGGCTGGCGGGTAAAGGCATTGAGCTTAACGACATCACCATTACCGGCGGGATGAGCATCGACCGTACGCACCGTCCGGCTGACCGCTCAGCGGTGGGTGGCTTCCTGATCAGCGGCCTGGTAAAAAACATCAACAGCCGCAACATCGAAGTGCTGCTGGAAACCTCGGTTGCTGAGATCCTCTATGAGAATGGCGCAGTCGCGGGCGTGAAAGTCGTCGATGAATATAACGACAGCCGTATCCTGAACGCTAAAAGCGTGATTGTAGCGACCGGTGGCTTCAGTGCGAACCGTGAGCTGGTGGTGAAATACCGTCCTGAACTGGATGGCTTCGTGACTACCAACCACGCAGGCGCGACCGGCAGCGGCATTGCGATGTTGCAAAAAATTGGTGCCGATACCGTGGATATGAAGGAAATCCAGATTCACCCGACGGTTGAACAGACGACGTCGTATCTGGTTTCTGAATCGATTCGTGGCGGCGGCGCTATCCTGGTCAGTCAGGCCGGCAAGCGTTTCTACAACGAAATGGAGACCCGCGACAAAGTCTCGGCGCAGATTATTGCCCTGCCAGAGAAGAGTGCCTGGATTGTGTTTGACGAGCAGGTGCGCATGAACAACAAAGCGGCTGATGAATATATCGCCAAAGGCTTTGTGGTCAGCGCGCCAACCGTGGCGGAACTGGCGGTGAAACTCAACATGAGTGAGCATCACACGCTGGAAGCGACGCTGGCCCGTTACAACAACTTCGTCATCATGCAGAAAGATGAAGACTTCGGTCGCCAGACTGCACTGCGTCATCCGCTGAGCGAAGCGCCGTTCTACGCGATTCGTGTCGCACCTGGCGTGCACCACACCATGGGCGGCGTCACCATCGACACCACCACCGCGGTGCTGGACAGCCAGAAACAGGTGATTAACGGTGCCTGGGCGTGTGGCGAGGTGGTTGGCGGCATTCACGGCGCGAACCGTATTGGCGGTAACGCCGTTGCAGATATCATCATCTTCGGTATCCTGGCCGGCGGTAACGCCGCCGCCTACGCCCGACGTTAACGGCAGTCTCCGGCATCCGCATCCTGCGGGTGCCGGTTTTTCCCTATAAAGCAGAGTCGCCTATGTTAACTGATGCGCGTGTCTATGCTTACTCCGCTGTATTAATGGGTTCGCCCATCCTGCTCAAACTCTTCGAAGACAACCAGATGCTGGCCGGACAGGTTTTCCGCCTGATCAAACAGCAGGAGAATCTCTTCACGGTAAATCGCGCTGCATCGGAAGTCATGGCGATTAACCACGCGGCAGGAGAGCATGCGGTGGTCGTCAGTCAGCCCGTGTTTGATTTGATCGCCTGTGCGCATGCGGTGAGCCTGTTGCCCGACAGCCTGTTTAATCTGGCTATCGGTCCGCTGGTGAAGTGCTGGAAAATTGGTTTTCAGGGCCATAGCGTTCCGTCAGAAGCCGATCTTCAGGCGCGTATGACGCTGATTAATCCGCAGGACGTGATCCTTGATGCTGCAACCCGCAGCGTGATGCTGGCACGGCCAGGAATGGAGATTGACCTGGGTGCCATCGCTAAAGGCTATATCGCCGACGTAGTCCAGGCCTTTTTGCGTCAGCAGCAGGTCAGCAGTGCGCTGATCAATCTGGGCGGCAACGTTCAGACGGTAGGCGCGCCGCCTGAAGAGGCGGGCTGGGCAATCGGTCTGAAAAAGCCGTTTGGTGAGGCCGATGCGCTGATCGGTGTCATCGGTGTGAATAACCGTTCGGTCGTGACGTCCGGTATCTATGAGCGCTATTTCGAACTGGATGAGGTCTGTTATCACCACATCCTGGATCCCCAGACCGGTTATCCGCTGGATAACGAGCTGCTGAGCGTGACCGTGATTTCCGATCGCTCGCTGGATGGCGACATCTACACGACGCTGCTGTACGGACTGGGCGTTGAAAAGGGCATCGCCTGTCTGGCCGATAAACCGGGTATTGAAGCTATCTTTGTGACCCGTGACAGGCAGATCATCTGCTCGTCACAACGTCACTTTTGGTTTCAGTTACTCGACACGGACTACCGGCTGGTTCACTGACAGTATTGTTTGAGTAAGGTGTGATACTCCGGCTGCAGGCGATAGCGGTAAACCGGACGGCCCGTGACCCCATAATGAATGCTGGTGAACAGAATATTAATCTGAGCCAGCCAGATCAGGTATTTACGGCACGAAACGCGCGAGATATTCACTTCGGTCGCCAGTTCGTCGGTAGAGAACTCGGTGCCGGGATGGGCGTCGATCCACAGGCACAGGGTACGCAGCGTCTGCGGCGTTAATCCTTTCGGCAGGCGTTTCTGTTCGCTGGCACCAGGCGGGTTACCATGCAACAGCTGATCAACGTCCGACTGCTGATAGAACTGATGATTGTCCATCAGCGATTTTTTCTGACGCCAGCCGGTCAGCGCCTCTTCAAAGCGGGCAAACTGGAAAGGCTTGATCAGATAATCCACTACGCCATAGTTGAGCGAAGTCTTGATCGTGGCGGCATCCGCCGCTGACGAGATGATAATCACGTCAACCGGGCGTCCGGCGCTGCGCAGCTCCGGCAGCAGGTCGAGACCGTTTTCCTGCTGCATATAGATATCCAGCAGGATCAGATCAACCTGTGGTTCAGCCTCGGCCAGCCGCTCTTTGGCCTGCTGTAAGGTTGAGGCGGTGCCGCAGCAGGTGAAGCCTGGAATCTGCCCGATATAACAGCGATTCAGCTCGGCTACCATGGCGTCATCATCGACAACTAACACATTGATCATTGGGTAATCATTCCTCTCTCCCACGGAAGTTGCACTAAAAATTGGGTAAATACACCGGGTTCCGACTCAACACTGACATTGCCGCCCAGGCTTTCGGTTTGCTGCTTAACCAGAAACAGTCCGACACCGCGATCGTCACCTTTTGACGAGACGCCGCGCTCAAAAATGGCGCTGAGCTGGGAGCTGTCGATGCCCGGCCCGTCATCACTCACTTCGCAGGCTAACCAGCCATTCTGATAATGCAGCATGAGGTGAATTTCCCCTTCGGTTTCCGGGTCCAGCGCCTCAAGGGCATTTTCAATTAAATTGCCCAGCACGGTAATCAGAACCGCGCTCTGCTCCTCGCTGCCGCAGTCAGGCAGAAAGCTCGCCTCATCGATAATCAGCTGATGACCTTCATCGGTTACCCGGTTGATTTTGCTGAGCAGGAAACCGGCAATGATCGGCGATTTGATCTTTTGCAGCAGCGAACCGATCTCCGTCTGATAGGCGTTAGCGGTTTTCAGGATGTACTCTTCCATCTGTGCATAATTTTTCATATGCAGCAGGCCCAGAATCACATGCAGCTTATTCATGAACTCATGGGACCGCTCACGTAACGCATCAACATAGTTTACCATGCCGTCCAGACGCTGCATCAGCTGGCTGATTTCGGTCTTATCCCTGAACGTCGTTACCGCGCCGATAATGCGGTCACGACTGCGCACCGGAACGGTGTTGCTGATCAGGATGCGATTACCCAGCGTCAGCTCCTGATCGTGCCAGGCTTTACCCGCATGCAGCGCATCCTGCTGATGGCGATGCATGACGCTCTCCTCAGCAATCAGGTCACCGCTTAACGGCATCCTGCGGGTGGTTTCATGCAGCAACTGCTGAGCCGCGTGGTTAATCAGGCTGACGCGTGACTGATCATCGACCGCAATCACTCCTTCTTTAATAGAATTCAGGATCGCCTGGCGCTGTTCAAACAGGCTGGAGATTTCGTGCGGCTCCAGCCCCAGCAATATTTTCTTGAGTCGCGTGACCAGAATCAGAATACCCAGCAGCCCGACCACACCGCCAAACAGGACGGTCCAGACGATATTCCAGCGGCTCTTCGCAATCTGGGCCGCCACATCGTTCAGCGCAATGCCGATTGCCACCACGCCAATCTGCTGATGCTGTGCGTTATAGACCGGCGTAAACACCCGCAGTGCCTCCACCAGCACGCCATGATTGACAGCCACATTTTCCCGGCCACTCAGCGTGGGATAGATGTCATTGCCGACAAAATGTTTGCCGATCACCGCGGCATTGGGATGCGAAAAGCGAATGCCGCGCATATCCGTCACTACCACAAATAGCAGGCCGTTGCGTTTGCGCGCGGCTTCCGCCAGTGGCTGAATCTGGCTGCTGCCGTCTGGTAAGAGTAAGCCGCGCTGCACTTCCGGGCTGTCTGCCAGCGTTCGTGCCACCGCCATCGCTTTATCTTTAAGATGCGACTGGGCAAAGTTATCAATCTGAACGAAATAGAGCAGATGGACAGCGAGCAGCACGGTAACGATCACCGCAGTCATCATGAGGGTGGTCAGGGTACTGAGTTTCATGGGTCGTTTCGTCACGGCATGTCGGTTCTGTGGTTGGCTTGTCATCGATGTTCAGTGCGGGTGGGGGATCGGCTGGAAACATACGCTAACTCACCGCATCAGT
>NZ_CP038853.1:3900000-4050173 GCF_004792415.1 Pantoea vagans | reverse complement strand
GGCGGACTCCACTCGTACAAATTCGAAAAGAATAGTAGGCGTTACTCTAAGAAACGTTCATTTTTGACACAGACGCTAAGAAAGCGCCTGCGACCGCTATCAGCGGTTTCCCGTCCTGCAATCACCGGAGGATCGTCAGCGGAAGGGCGGATCATAGCGCAAAGCGAGACAGAGATCTTCCCTTTCTACACAGTTTTGATCCTTTTTATCCACAGGCCTGAGACGCGCAAAGAAGTTTACGCCAGTTGCGGGAAAAACCAGCAGGGATCTGGCGCAATGCGCTAAATTTTCGGGCGACATCTCATTTTATCCCCAGGATCCGGCAAGCCGATCGCAATAAGATCCCGTACGATCCTTGCGCTTTGGAACGGAGCCCGTATAATCCTTCACCCGACATTATGCTGTAAGGCGCAACGTCGGGTCTCAGCGGGCTGTATGCGGGTTTTCAGGCACGACAACACGCGAAGTAAATTGACTCGGGACTGTACAATTATTACAATCCCGCCTCTTTATTAAAGACACATTGAGGCGTAGGTCGATTTACTGGCCCGAAACGCGTCATCCAGTGAAAATTTTCAAGTTTAGGTAGAAACCGCCATGAAACGCACTTTTCAACCGTCCGTACTGAAGCGCAACCGTTCACACGGTTTCCGTGCTCGTATGGCAACAAAAAATGGTCGTCAGGTTCTGGCACGTCGTCGTGCTAAAGGCCGTTCTCGTCTGACCGTTTCTAAGTAATAAAGCAAGCCCTGATGGGTAAGCTCGCATTTCCCAGGGAGTTACGTTTGTTAACTCCCACTCATTTCACTTTCGTCTTCCAGCAGCCACAACGGGCTGGCACGCCGCAAATTACTATTCTCGGCCGCCTTAACGCGCTGGGGCATCCCCGCATCGGTCTCACCGTCGCTAAAAAACATGTGAAACGCGCTCATGAACGCAACCGGATCAAGCGATTGACCCGCGAAAGCTTTCGTCTGCGTCAACATGAACTGCCGTCGATGGACTTTGTGGTGGTCGCGAAGAAGGGGGTTGCCGATCTGGATAACCGTATGCTGGCGGAAGCGTTGGAGAAATTATGGCGTCGTCACTGTCGCCTGGCGCGCGGCTCCTGATCGTCCTGATACGCGTCTATCAACGCGGTATCAGTCCATTACTGGGACCACACTGTCGGTTTCACCCGACCTGCTCTCATTACGGAATTGAGGCGTTACGCAGGTTCGGCCTGATAAAAGGCAGTTGGTTGACATTAAAACGCGTATTAAAATGCCACCCTTTGAACCCGGGTGGTGACGATCCTGTGCCGCCAAAAACCTTTGATACCAGAGAACATTAACGATGGATTCGCAACGCAATCTCTTTCTCATCGCTTTTCTGTTCGTGACCTTTATGATCTGGCAAGCCTGGCAGACGGACCACGCTCCGCAGCCACAGCAGACGCAGACCACACAGGGCACCAACAGCGTAGCGGGTGATACCGCCAGTCAGGGTGTACCGGCCAGCGGTCAGGGCCAGACGATCACCGTTAAGACTGATGTCCTGTCATTGAATATCAACACCCGCGGCGGTGATGTTGAACAGGCACAGCTGCTGACTTTCCCGGACAAACTGGGTTCAGACCAGCCGTTCCAGCTGCTTGAAACAACGCCAGCGTTCCTTTATCAGGCTCAGAGTGGTTTAACCGGTCGTAATGGCCCGGATAACCCGAACAACGGCGCGCGTCCGCTGTTCACCACTGCGCAGGATCACTTCGAGATGGCTGATGGCCAGTCCGAACTGCGTGTGCCGATGACCTATACCGCTGAAAATGGCGTGGTTTACACCAAAACCTTCATCTTCAAGCGTGGCGAATATGCCGTTAATGTCGATTATCATGTCAACAACACCACTCAGCAGCCGCTGGAAGTGTCACTGTTTGGCCAGCTGAAGCAGACGATTGATCTGCCTAAGCATCGTGATACCGGCAGCAACAACTTTGCTCTGCACACCTTCCGTGGCGCGGCCTACTCCACCAGCGAGTCGAAATATGAGAAGTATAAATTCGACACCATCGCGGACAACGAGAACCTGAACGCAACCACCAGCAATGGCTGGGTGGCGATGCTGCAGCAGTACTTTGCGACTGCATGGGTTCCGCGTACTGAAGGCACCAACACCCTTTACACCAGCAACCTGGGTAACGGCGTGGCAGCGATTGGCTATAAATCTGCACCGGTCACCATCGCCGCGGGCGCTCAGCAGAATCTGGGTGCAACGCTGTGGGTCGGCCCGGAAATTCAGGACAAGATGGCCGCGATTGCGCCGCACCTTGATCTGACCGTGGATTACGGCTGGTTGTGGTTTATCTCTCAGCCGCTGTTTAAGCTGCTGAAATTTATCCACAGCTTCATCGGTAACTGGGGCTTCTCCATTATCGTGATCACCTTCATCGTGCGCGGCATCATGTACCCGCTGACCAAAGCGCAGTACACCTCGATGGCTAAGATGCGCATGCTGCAGCCGAAGATTCAGGCGATGCGTGAGCGTCTGGGTGATGACAAGCAGAAGCAGAGCCAGGAAATGATGGCGCTGTATAAAGCAGAGAAAGTGAATCCGCTGGGTGGCTGTCTGCCGCTGGTGATTCAGATGCCAATCTTCCTGGCGCTCTACTATATGCTGTCAGGCTCGGTTGAACTGCGTCATGCGCCATTCATTCTGTGGATCCATGACCTGTCAGCGCAGGACCCGTACTACATCCTGCCGATTCTGATGGGCATCACCATGTTCTTCATTCAGAAGATGTCACCGACCACCGTGACCGATCCGATGCAGCAGAAGATCATGACTTACATGCCGGTGATCTTCACCGTGTTCTTCCTGTGGTTCCCGTCAGGTCTGGTGCTGTACTACATCGTCAGCAACCTGGTCACCATTCTCCAGCAGCAGCTGATTTATCGCGGCCTGGAAAAACGTGGTCTGCATAGCCGCGACAAGAAGAAAGCGTAAGCGATCCAGCGCGGGAGCCATCCCGCTCTAAAATAGTCTATTCTCAGGCGGTCAAAGCGACCGCCTGTGTTTTTTGTAACGAGAGAAATTTTATGAGCCACAGCGATACCATTGTTGCGCAGGCAACACCGCCCGGACGCGGCGGCGTCGGCATTCTGCGCGTCTCTGGTGCCCAGGCGGCAGAGGTCGCCCGCCAGCTGCTGGGTAAACTGCCTAAGCCACGATACGCCGATTACCTGCCGTTCACTGACAGCGACGGCAGCGTGCTGGATCAGGGCATTGCGCTGTGGTTTCCTGGCCCAAATTCCTTTACCGGCGAAGATGTGCTGGAGCTGCAGGGCCACGGCGGCCCGGTAATTCTCGATTTGCTGCTGAAGCGCATCGTGGCGTTGCCGGGCGTGCGTATCGCTCAGCCGGGAGAGTTCTCTGAGCGTGCGTTTCTGAACGACAAGCTCGATCTGGCGCAGGCCGAAGCGATTGCCGACCTGATTGATGCCAGCTCTGAGCAGGCGGCGCGTTCGGCCGTGAACTCGCTGCAGGGCGCGTTCTCCACCCGGGTCAATCATCTTGTAGAAACACTCACTCACCTGCGCATCTATGTCGAAGCGGCTATCGACTTCCCGGATGAAGAGATCGATTTCCTCTCTGATGGCCGAATCGAAGCGCAGCTGAATACGGTGATCGGTGATCTGGATGCGGTCCGTGCCGAAGCGCGTCAGGGCAGCCTGCTGCGTGAAGGAATGAAGGTGGTAATTGCGGGCCGGCCTAATGCGGGCAAATCGAGCCTGCTAAATGCGCTGGCAGGCCGTGATGCCGCTATCGTTACGGACATTGCGGGCACCACCCGTGACGTACTGCGTGAGCATATTCATATAGATGGCATGCCGCTGCATATTATCGACACCGCCGGTCTGCGTGAGGCCAGCGACGAAGTCGAACGCATCGGGATTGAGCGCGCCTGGCAGGAGATTGAACAGGCTGACCGCGTGCTGTTTATGGTAGATGGCACCACCACCGATGCCACCGAAGCGGCGGCTATCTGGCCCGATTTTGTCTCCCGTCTGCCGCCGGAACTGCCAATTACCGTGGTACGCAATAAGGCGGATGTCACCGGGGAAGCGCTGGGCCTGACAGAAGTAAACGGTCACTCACTGATTCGCCTGTCGGCACGCACCAGCGAGGGCGTCGATGCGCTGCGGGATCACCTGAAGCAGAGCATGGGCTTCGCGGGCAACATGGAAGGTGGCTTCCTGGCGCGTCGTCGCCATCTGCAGGCGCTGGAGCTGGCGGCCACACACTTACAGCAGGGGAAAGCGCAGCTGCTCGGTGCCCGGGCCGGTGAGTTACTGGCGGAGGAGCTGCGTGTTGCTCAGCAGGCCTTAAGCGAGATCACCGGTGAATTCACCTCTGACGATCTGCTGGGCCGTATCTTCTCCAGCTTCTGTATCGGCAAATAGCTTTCCGGGCCTGGCGGCATCGCGCTGTCAGGCCTGATTTCCTGTCTCACTGCCTCCCGTGTTATTCCCGCCTCTGCGTTGATTCTTGCTGATATGTTATTTTGCGGCGGCACCGCGTTGTCGTATAACGGTAGACGCGCCGATCTGACGTGCGGCTATGATCGCGGTGAGTGAACCCCGCCTCATCCCGCCGTGTCGGGCCGGACGCAAACCCACTACGTGAACACCGTCAGGCGAAATTTTTGCCTGAAAAAGGAGAGTTGCATGAGTACACCGCTCGACACTGCCGCACTGGATACGCTGTTTAATGACGCCCGCACCCACAGTTACTGGCAGGACAAGCCGGTCGATAACGCCCTGCTGGAACAGCTCTATACCTTAACGGCGCTGGGGCCGACCTCGGCGAACTGCTCGCCTGCACGTTTTGTTTTCGTCACCTCAGCGGAAGGCAAAGAGAAGCTGAAACCGGCCCTCTCGTCCGGCAATCTGGACAAAACCATGAGCGCGCCGGTTACGGTGATCGTGGCCTGGGACCGTGAGTTCTATGAGCAGCTGCCAGCGCTGTTCCCGCATGCGGATGCGCGCAGCTGGTTTACCGGCAGCCCGGAAGCGGCGAAAGAGACCGCTTTCCGTAACAGCAGCCTGCAGGCGGGTTACCTCATCCTGGCAGCCCGTTCGCTGGGTCTGGATGCCGGTCCGATGTCCGGTTTCGATCCGGCCAAAGTCAATGACGCTTTTTTCCCCGACGGCCAGTATCAGGTTAACCTGCTGATTAACCTCGGTTACGGTGAGGCATCAAAACTGCATCCGCGCCTGCCGCGCCTGAGCTTTGAGCAGGCAAGCCGCTTCGCCTGATGCGGCCCGCGTCGCGATTCGGTTCGCGGCGCGTAACTCTGATCCATTCCCGCCAGCCTGCGCTGCCTGATCATCCTATTCTGAATTTAACCCAATCTGTGCTGTTGCTGAGTGCAATAAGGTAGGAAAATTCCTACAATGTTTCTGATGATTATCTGACCATTTTCACGGAGCGACAGATGGCTGGTCATTTTGTACGCTGGACGGGCGATCCCGGCTTCCCGGCTAAAGAGATGTGCATTCCCCAGGCGATTACCGACACGGCACAGCAGTTTGCTGACAAACGCCGTGGACGTTTCCTTGCCGCGCGAACCCTGCTGGCACAGCTAATGCTGCGCGTTTATGGCATTCAAGAGCTGCCACGCCTGATTATCCAGAGCAACGGACGTCCCGTGTTTGCTGACAGCGATCTGCCCGATTTCAGCATTGCCTATGCGGGCAATACGGTGGGTGTACTGCTGGCTGAAGAGGGTGGACGTGCCGGTCTGGATATGGAGATTGTGCATGCGCGGAGCCGTCAGACGCAGGCGCAGCTGATTCAGGGATTAACGTCGGGCGAAATCGCCTGGATTAATGCCCAGCAGGATGCCATGGAAGCGGTGACGCAGATCTGGACGTTACGCCAGAGCATTCTCAAGCTGACGGGAGAAGGCGATCGGGGACTGGATTCGCTGCGGCTGTTGCCGGGTGCCGGTCGGCTGCGATCGTCACTCTATCCCGACATTCAGGTGGTGTGTGATGCGGAACCCATGCTGGTCTGGTCGTGTGCGCTGTCGTCTGCGACGCAGCGGCTGTACCTGTGGGAGATGGATAACGACTTTGAATGGCGTGCATTACGTGAAATTGAGATGGGTAAGCCCAACATCGGGCCTCATGCCCTGCGGCTGACCAGTCTGCCCAGCGAGCGCAATCTGCATCCTGAAATGTAAACAGCCGCAACCGGTGGGTTGCGGCTCTGACTGCGCTTAGTGCGCGTCGATAAAGACAATCTTCAGCACAAACAGTAGCGCAACAATCACCACGCAGGGGCTGATCTCACGCCAGCGGCCGGTGCCCAGCTTCATGACACAGTAAGCAATGAACCCCAGCGCAATCCCTTCGGTGATGGAGAAGCTGAAGGGCATCATGGCGGCGGTCACAAACGCCGGAACCGCTTCGGTCAGATCGTCCCAGCGCACGCGCGACAGGCTGGCCGTCATCAATACGCCCACGTAAATCAGTGCGCCCGCGGCAGCGTAGGAGGGCACCATCGCGGCCAGCGGTGACAGGAAGGTCACCAGCAGGAACAGCAGGCCGGTCACCACAGCCATCAGGCCGGTACGGCCACCAATCGCCACGCCCGAAGTGCTCTCGATATAGGCGGTCACCGATGAGGTGCCTGCCAGCGCGCCACTCACCGAACTGATGCTGTCGACATAGAGCGCCTGCTGCATCCGCGGGAAGGTGCCGGTTTCATCGGTCAGTCCCGCTTTGTCGGTGACGCCGATCAGCGTGCCGGATGAGTCGAACAGATTGACCAGCATAAAGGAGAAGATGACGCCCGCCATGCCAATGTTAAACGCGCCTTTGATATCAACCTGACCCACCACCGACGTAATCGACGGCGGCGCTGAAAACAGACCAACAAACTTCACGTCGCCCAGCATCCAGCCAATACCGGTGGTGATCACCATTGAGATCAGTACCGCCGCATGGATATTACGTGATGCCAGAATGGCAATAATAAAGAAGCCCAGCGCACCCAGCAGCACGCTGTGCGAGGTCAGGTTGCCCACCGCCACCAGGGTATCGGGATTCGGCACGATAATACCGGCGTTCTTCAGCCCCATCATGGCGATAAACAGGCCGATACCGGCGGTAATGCCAACGCGCAGGCTCAGCGGGATATTGGCAATCATCCAGTAGCGAACCCGCAGCAGCGTCAGGATTAGCAGGCCGACCGCGCCCCAGAAGATCGCGCCCATACCGACCTGCCACGAATAACCCATCGCCCCGACCACCACAAAGGCGAAGAAGGCGTTCAGGCCCATTGCGGGGGCCAGCGCCACCGGCAGATTGGCAAACAGCCCCATCAGAATGCTGCCGAAGGCGGCAATCAGACAGGTGGTCACAAACACCGCCTGGGTATCCATGCCGGCGACGCCGAGGATCTGCGGGTTGACGAAGACGATATAGACCATCGTCAGAAAGGTGGTGATACCCGCGATCACTTCGGTACGCACCGTAGTGCCATGTTCCTGCAGCCTGAAGATGCGCTGCAAAACGCCTTGCTTGCTCATGCCATCCATCCAGAAGAAAAAATCATCGGCGCGTATCCTGGCGATTTTACCGGGGCAATACAATGATTTTTCGCAACCGATTGCCAGTCTCGCAATCTGCGCTGAGTGCGGTAGAGTGTGGAGCTCCCCCCTGAATCGAAGGATAGAGTCTGATGTCAGTTGAATGCGTCTTTTTTGATTGCGATGGCACGCTGGTGGACAGTGAGTTGCTCTGCACCCAGGCCTACGTCAACACCTTTGCCCGTTATGGTCTGGCGCTGTCGCTGCAGCAGATGTTTGAAAAGTATAAGGGCGTCAAACTCTACGACATCATTCGTGACGTGGGCGATGCACATCAGGTGACGCTGCCGATGGAAGAGGTGGAAACCGCCTATCGCGCGGAAGTCGCGCGACTGTTCGATCAGCAACTGCAGCCGATCTCAGGCGCAAAAGCGCTGGTTGAGCAGATCAAAGTGCCGATGTGCGTGGTCTCAAACGGGACGGTAAAAAAGATGCAGCACTCGCTGGGCTTAACCGGCATGCTGCCGCTGTTTGAGGAGCACCTTTATAGCGGCTATGACATTCTGCACTGGAAGCCCGATCCGGAGCTGATGTATCACGCGGCGGAACAGATGCAGGTGCCGATTGAGCGCTGCATTCTGGTGGATGACTCCGAAGCGGGTGCCCGCGCCGGTATCGCCGCCGGCATTCCGGTCTACTACTACTGCGCTGACCCGCACAACCCTGAACTGGATCATCCGCTGGTGACGCGCTTCGACGACATGGCGCAGCTGCCTGCGTTGTGGCGCGCCCGCGGCTGGGATCTGGTGTAGCGAGCCAGCATGACGCATACCGTCTGGTTTTTAACTCTGCCCGGTGTCATGGCGCTGGATCTGACCGGCCCGGCCGAAACGCTGAAACTGGCGGGCGCTCGCTTTACGCTGCGCTACATTGGCCCGCAGCCGGAAGTCGTCTGCTCCACCGGCATGACCATTGGCGGCATCGAACCTTTACCGGAACAGTTGCCCGCCGGGAGCCTGCTGGTGGTGCCGGGCGTCTTTGACTCGCAGATCTGTTATTCCACACAGCAAGCCGCAGAAGCACGCGACTGGCTGATGCGCCAGCACGCCGTGTTGCGCGCGCAGGCCTTTATGCTGGTCTGCGTCTGCTCGGGGGCACTGCTGGCGGCGCAGGCAGGCATGCTGGATGACGTGCCCTGCACCACCCATCATGATGTGATCGCCCGCCTGAAAGCAGCCGCCCCGCGCGCACGGGTGCAGGAGAATCGGGTGTTTGTCGGGTATGAGAATATCTGGACCAGCGCGGGCATCACGGCGGGAATCGACCTGGCGCTGCATCTGGTGAATCAGCTCTGCGATACGCCTACCGCGCTGGCCGTGGCGCGGGAAATGGTGGTCTGGTTCCGCCGCGCCGGGGACGATCCGCAGCTTTCACCCTGGCTGCGTTACCGCAATCATATGCATCCGGCCATTCATCGGGCACAGGATCTGATGATTGCCCATCCTGAACATGGCTGGACGCTGACCGAACTGGCCGGGCGCACCCACGTCAGCAGTCGCCATCTGGCGAGGCTGTTTCGTCAGCATCTGGGGATCAGCGTGCGGGAATACCATGAGCAGCTGCGGGTTGGCGTGGCGCGCCAGCGTCAGCAGCAGGGGGAATCAGCCGAAAAAGCGGCGCTGGCGGCGGGGTTTTCATCGGCGCGTCAGCTACGACGCGCCCGCCAGCGCGAAGCCGATCAACTGACGAAGTGACGGGTATCGACGCGTTTCAGCGCCATCCCCAGCAGCAGACTGCCGCCCAGCGTCAGCCCGAACACCCAGGGCAGGTCGAGCCACGGACGCGACATATCATCATAGTGATGGGTGCGCAGATAGTGAATGAACAGCGCGTGAAAGCCGTAGATCGGCAGTGAATAGCGTGCAATCACGGTAAAACCGGGCAGCGTGCGCTGATTCAGGCTGTTTTTAAACACGATGAGCAGGCTAATCGCCGCGATAAACACCAGCGGTCCGCAGTAGAGATACCAGGTATCGTTAAACGCCCCGTTGACGATCAGCGCCTTTTTCGTCCCTAACGTAATGCCAATCACACAGGCGATAAACAGCCCGGCCGCCAGCGGCGTCAGGCCGCGCCAGGTCGTCTCCATCGTGCCGATCGCCCGTCCCAGTAGTGCATAGAGCAGGTAGTAAATGCTGTCACCGCTGACATAGAGATTCACCGGCAGAAAATGAAACGGGCCCAGCGACTGGCTGGCCGTATTCGGATTAGCGAGCACCGCCAGCACCAGCACCAGCAGCGCCACATAGCGCGCCTGGACGGTTTTCACCTGAATCAGCGGCGACATCAGATAGATGCCAATCAGCGCAAAGAAGAACCAGAGGTGATAAAACACCGGCTTCTGCAGCATCTTCAGGATCGACCGTCCTTCGCTGATGGGCGTCAGCCAGGTGATGTAGGCCAGCGAGACCGCGCTGTAGAACAGCAGACAGAGAACCAGCCGTAGCATATGGCGCGGCTGGGCGCTGCGTTCGCCGAAGAACAGATAGCCGGAGATCATAAAGAACAGCGGAACACAGACGCGTGATGCGGAGTTCAGCAAATTCGCCACATCCCAGGTGGTACCCGTTACCGCCATTGGTCCGGTGATATACCAGGTGGTGGTGTGAATCACGATCACCATCAGACAGGCAACCGCGCGTAAATTGTCGATCCAGTAAATCTTTTGCGGCATGGCGTCCTCTTGCGCATAGCGTCCGTGCGCAAAAGGGTAGCCAAATGCGCCCGGAGCAACAACTGCTGCCAGCAGGATTCGGAGCCATCTGTATGCCGGCCCCCGAAATTACCGTGAAAACGCGCCGGAACCGTCCGGGATTTACGGCTGCACATCGCGCGGTCAAAGGGTATACTGTCGGCCTCTTTTTTTAATCTAACCGAAGCGCGTGCACACTCAACATGCAAAAGTTTGATACCAAAACCTTTCAGGGGCTGATCCTGACCTTGCAGGATTACTGGGCGCGTCAGGGCTGCACCATTGTCCAACCGCTGGACATGGAAGTGGGCGCTGGCACTTCACACCCGATGACCTGCCTGCGTGCACTCGGCCCGGAGCCGATCGCCGCCGCTTACGTGCAGCCATCACGCCGTCCTACCGATGGCCGCTACGGTGAAAACCCGAACCGTCTGCAGCACTATTACCAGTTCCAGGTGATCATTAAGCCGTCACCGGACAACATTCAGGAGCTCTATCTCGGCTCGCTGAAAGAGCTGGGTATGGATCCGACGGTGCATGACATTCGCTTTGTGGAAGATAACTGGGAAAACCCGACGCTGGGTGCCTGGGGACTCGGCTGGGAAGTGTGGCTCAACGGCATGGAAGTGACGCAGTTCACCTACTTCCAGCAGGTTGGCGGGCTGGAGTGTAAGCCAGTGACCGGTGAGATCACCTACGGCCTGGAGCGTCTGGCGATGTACATCCAGGGCGTCGACAGCGTTTACGATCTGGTCTGGAGCGACGGTCCGCTGGGCAAAACCACCTACGGCGACGTGTTCCATCAGAACGAAGTGGAGCAATCCACCTATAACTTCGAATACGCCGACGTCGACTTCCTCTTTACCTGCTTTGAGCAGTACGAGAAAGAGGCGCAGCATCTGCTGGCGCTGGAAAAACCGCTGCCACTGCCCGCCTACGAACGCATTCTGAAAGCGGCGCACAGCTTTAACCTGCTGGATGCGCGCAAAGCGATCTCGGTAACAGAGCGTCAGCGCTATATTCTGCGCATTCGCACCCTGACCAAAGCCGTGGCTGAAGCTTACTACGCCTCTCGCGAGGCAATGGGCTTCCCGATGTGCAATAACAAAAAGTAAGAGGCAGCCATGACTGAACAAACTTTCCTGGTGGAGATCGGCACCGAAGAGCTGCCACCAAAAGCCCTGCGCAGCCTGGCAGAAGCCTTTGCCGCGCAGGTCACCGCTGAACTGGATGCTGCCAACCTGAGCCACGGCGAGGTCAGCTGGTTTGCTGCACCGCGTCGTCTGGCGCTGAAAGTTGCCAACCTGAGCGCCTCACAACCCGATCGGGAAGTGGAGAAGCGCGGTCCGGCAGTCGCTGCGGCATTTGACGCTGATGGCAACGCCACCAAAGCCGCTGAAGGCTGGGCACGGGGTAACGGCATTACTGTCGATCAGGCGGAACGCCTCGCCACCGATAAAGGCGAATGGCTGGTTTATCGCGCCCAGGTGAAAGGCGAAGCGGCTCAGGCACTCCTGCCAGCGATGATCGCGACCGCACTCAGCAAGCTGCCGGTGCCAAAACTGATGCGCTGGGGCGACAGCGATGTGCAGTTCGTCCGTCCGGTTCACACCGTGACGATGCTGCTGGGCGATGAGCTGATCCCGGGCACCATTCTGGGCATCGCCTCAGACCGGATTATTCGTGGTCACCGCTTTATGGGTGAAAGCGAAATCACGCTCGAAAGCGCCGATCACTATCCTGATGTGCTGGAAAAACGCGGCCAGGTCATTGCCGACTATCAGGTCCGCAAAGCGATGATCAAAGCCGATGCGGAAGCCGCCGCACGCCGTTTAGGCGGCAACGCTGATATCAGCGACAGCCTGCTGGAAGAAGTAACGTCGCTGGTGGAGTGGCCGGTCGTCCTGACCGCGACCTTTGAAGAGAAATTCCTCAAGGTGCCTGCGGAAGCGCTGGTCTACACCATGAAAGGCGATCAGAAATATTTCCCGGTTTACGACAATGACGGCAACCTGATGCCGAACTTCATTTTCGTCACCAACATCGAATCCAGCGATCCGCGCCAGATTATCTCCGGCAACGAGAAAGTGGTACGCCCACGCCTGGCCGATGCGGAGTTCTTCTTTAATACCGACCGCAAAAAGCGTCTGGAAGATAATCTGCCGCGTCTGGAGACCGTCCTGTTCCAGAAAGAGCTGGGCACGCTGCGTGATAAAACCGATCGCATTCAGGCCCTGGCGGGCTGGATTGCTGGTGAAATTGGCGCCGATGTGAATCACGCCACCCGCGCGGGCCTGCTGTCGAAGTGTGACCTGATGACCAACATGGTCTTCGAGTTCACCGACACCCAGGGCGTGATGGGCATGCACTACGCGCGTCACGACGGCGAAGCCGAAGATGTAGCAGTAGCGCTGAACGAGCAGTATCAGCCGCGCTTTGCCGGTGACGATCTGCCATCCAGCCCGGTCGCCTGTGCGCTGGCGATTGCCGATAAAATGGATACGCTGGCCGGTATTTTCGGCATTGGTCAGCATCCGAAAGGCGACAAAGATCCGTTCGCACTGCGTCGTGCGGCACTGGGCGTGCTGCGTATCATCGTTGAGAAGAACCTGCCGCTCGACCTGCAGACGCTGACTGAAGAAGCGGTGCGTCTGTATGGCAGCAAGCTGAGCAACGCCCGCGTGGTGGATGATGTGATCGACTTTATGCTGGGTCGCTTCCGCACCTGGTATCAGGAAGAGGGTCACAGCATCGATACGCTGCAGGCAGTTCTGGCGCGTCGTCCGACCCGTCCGGCTGACTTTGATGCACGTATGAAAGCAGTGTCGCACTTCCGTACGCTGGAAGCCGCTGCAGCGCTGGCAGCGGCGAACAAGCGCGTCTCTAACATCCTGGCGAAATCGACCGAAACGCTGAATGAAAGCGTGCAGGCATCGCTGCTGAAAGAGAACGAAGAGATCCAGCTGGCGACCTTTGTCACTGCGCTGAGCAGCAAGCTGCAGCCTTACTTTGCTGAAGGCCGCTATCAGGATGCGCTGGTCGAACTGGCCCAGCTGCGTACCGCGGTAGACAACTTCTTCGACAAAGTGATGGTGAACGCCGACGATCAGGCAGTGCGGGTCAATCGCCTGACGCTGCTGTCAAAACTGCGTGAGCTGTTCCTGCAGGTCGCGGATATCTCGCTGCTGCAGTAATTCTCTTAGCGTAGTACGGAAAAGGGACGAGCAATCGTCCCTTTTTTTATGGGATTTGCAGGCCGGGATGGTCCTCCGATAGCGTGTTTACTCAAAGCACCTGTCTTAATGCTCAGCTCTGGCTGACGACTGCAGATGAAGTGGATTGCCTGCGTTTAAGTTGTACTGAAAATCCCTGAATTCCTCTCTCATCTGTATGGTTTTTACCCTGTCCGGTAATGACCGTGGCTGAACCGCTGGTAAAATGCGCTGGCGCATTGTTGAAAACCGGGTACTCGCAACGACATCTGTAAATATCCGATTCCTGAGAGAGTGACTCCGCAGGGTATGAAACTGACAGCTGCCAGAAAGGTGAGCATGATTAAATCCTATCAGGCAGAGGAAAGAGGTTACCCATGAGAACAACACAGCAGATGAGTATCACACTGCCAAATGAAATGGCAGCGCAGGTAAAGGCGCGCGTTGCCAGCGGCGAATATGCGTCGGAAAGCGAAGTTATCCGTGAAGGTCTGCGTGCGCTAATGGCACGGGATCATGCTGTGGAGCAATGGCTGCATGAAAAGGTAGTGCCTGCCCGGGAAGCGCTTCAACGTGGTGAAACAGAAAGCCTGAGCGCTAACGACCTCAGAAACAGGCTTAAAGCAGAACACAGGAAGGTGACCGGGGAGGAATGATGGTTTACAGGGTGCTCTTCGCGCCGGAAGCACAGGAATAACTGGCAGAGCTTTACCGTTATATCGCGCAAGAGGCGACACCCTATACCGCTCTCCATTTTACAGAAAACATCATCGACTATTGTGAGTCTCCTGTGCAGTTTCCACAGAGAGGAAACTGTCGTGATGATCTTCTTCCGGGACTAAGAATCACAAATTACCGCAGGCGAACAATAATCGCCTTCATGCTATCTGAGAAAACGGTCACAGTATTGGGCATATGGCATGGCGGGCAGGATTATGAAAATGACCTGTCCGGAGACGAAACTGACTGAAACGTCAGAGCGGCCAGTCGGGGCGATCGAATTCTATCATTAGATAGTTCCAATTATTGAGGGCAAATCAATGGTCAATTTTGGAGAGGCTATAGAAAAAGCGACAGAATATCTAAAAAATACAGATATTCCTGTTGTTATTACCCTTCAGGGACGTTTTTCTGAAGGATGGTTTTTTGTTTTTGAATCTCGAGAATATCTTGAAACGGGGGAATTTACTGCTCAACTCGCCGGTAACTCGCCATTTATGGTTGATAAGGATACAGGTGAAATACATGAATTTGGAACGGCGTATCCTATTGAAAAATACTTACAGGATTATGAAGAAAAGAAAAATAATCTAAGTTAAACGAATCCCGACCTTATTGTCGGGATTTTGCATTATAAGTCAGTCTCTTACCCTTTATTAGCCAGCCGTATAATCAGCTGACCCTGTTCGGCAATGATGCTGACCGGCTGTCCTTTGATAAATCCCCACTGTTCCAGCCATCGTCCTTTGATGGTGAGTTGAGGTAAGGGATTCGGTCTGCCGCCGTTGGGGCGATATCCGACGATGCTTTTGCGTGCTTGGGGTGCAGCGGGTTCTGACGTAGAATCTTTTCCAGCCATAATTAACTCCAATCCAGTTAGTTGTGGTCAGCGGGCTGTTGGTGTTCCACCACCTTCAGCCCGCGCTAATAATCACTCGTTACGCGCTTCCTGTCCTGTTTTCTCCTGTTCAAATATACACCGTCCGCTTTGTAAACTCGCTGAAAGCTAAGTAATAGATTGCGAGGCGTCTCTGAAAAACAGATTGTTTTTCCGTTTAGCATTTCGTTTGCATCCTCTTCCTAATATCCTCTTCAGCACCCGTAATCGGCTATTAAGTTCTATTAGCGTGGCGATTTTCGGCCTCGCATAAGAGTGAAATGGAGATGACAGAGAAAGGGATGACAGGCATGATGACACCACAAGCGACACCACGTGAGAATCAGGCTATGAGCACTATCCACTTCAGGATTGATGACGACGTTAAACGACTTGCCATGCAGGCAGCCGAGCGCCAGAAGAAGACGCTGACTGAGGTTATGCGTCAGCGAGCGGAAGAGCTGGCTGCTGAAGAGCGGCACTATCAGGACAGTAAATATGATGCATGGCTGGAAGAGCAGATAGCGGCGGCATTCAGTCGTTATGATGCCGGTGAAAGTGAGTTCATCAGTAACGATGAAATGAATACCCGCATGGAAGAGCTGAAAGCGCAGGCCGCGCAGGGAACATTGTGATATCAGCCGTTCAATGGGAAAAACAGGCGCAGGCGGACAGGGAAACAATATTTCGTTATCTGTATCGTGAGGCTGGCCTGCTGGTAGCCAGTGCAACAGACGATAAGTTTACCCGGTTGGCCAGTCTGCTTAGCGAAAACCCGCGGGCTGGCACTAAAGTCGGAACAGAAAAACAGCTTAAACTGGTGGTGCCACGCTTACCGTTCATCATCATCTATATAGCTGAAAAAGATGCGGTTCGCATCCTGCGTATACTGCACACATCCCGAAAAATATCGGGCCGCTATCAAAGATAGTCAGCCACTTCAGAATGCGTCAGATTGTCAGGCTCACGAGCTACGGCAGAGAGAGCGGTGCGCTCAGGAGGCCGATGAAATCATCAGCCCTAGTCACAGCAACATCACGCCGCAGGCGGCGTCGTCCGCGCAAAGCTCTCGCGCTCAAACAGCGTTTCCGCCAGCTTCACCAATGCCGGACGTTCGACACACCAGTTTGGTACCACGCGGCGGAAATTGAGGTAGCCGATCATGCAGCCAGTGGCGATATCCGCCAGATTAAGCTGGCCGTTGTTAAGCCATTTGCCCTCTGCGGCCTTCGCTTCCAGCATATCGAGACTGCGCTGAATTTTTTCACGATTACGCAACAGCACCTCTTCCGACTGCAAATCCCCCGGACGCATCTGCTCGCGCACGATCACCAGCGCGGCATCACTGACTCCATCCGCCAGCTTCTCCAGCTGACGAATGTTAAGTGACTCAAGCGGATCGGCAGGGAGTAAAGCCGGCTCCGCGCCGCGCAGTTCCAGAAATTCGGCGATGATGCTGGAGTCGAACCAGATTTGCTTATCGTCAGCGACCAGCGCCGGGACTTTGCCCAGCGGATTGTAGTGCGGCACGTGGCTGTCATCGCTGTAAGGCGATGCGTTAACGAATTCAAACGTAATGCCTTTTTCCAGCATGATAATCGAAATCTTACGCACAAACGGGCTGGTATAGCTGCCAATCAGTTTCATCGGGTTCTCCGGATTCAGTGACTATTCGCCAGGAAACATAAAGGGATTGAGACTGCTGCGCGCGAAGCCTTCCTGCTCCATTCTGGCATCGAGTATCAGCGACGCCAGGTCATCAGCCACCGGTTCAATCGCCGGATCTTTCTCCTGATAGAGCATCTTCAGGTAGGTGCCGCAGTCGCCACAGCTCTCTGCCTTCACCGCCGCATGCTCGCTGTCGAGCGACCAGTAGTGCAGATCGCGGGACTGTTCGCACTGGGTACATTTGCTGCGCACCACGTGCCATTCACTTTCGCACAGATTGCAGTGCAGATAGCGCGCGCCTTCATGGCTGCCCATATGCACCACGCTGGCGACCGGCATGCTGGCGCAGACCGGACAGAACTGGCGCTGATCGCCCATCTCCGCGCGTGCTTTGCCCGGGATCAGGGCTGCCATCTGCGCCCAGTAGAGCGAAAGCGCCGCCCAGATAAAGGGGGCTTTATCGCTGCTGACTTGGGCATATTCGCCGGTAAACAGCGCGCTGCCCAGGGTTTCCAGCTCGGTGGCGGATGCCTTCTCCAGATTCTCCAGCACTGCCAGTGCCTGGCCGCTCATCTCCGGCTTCAGCTCGGCAATCAGCGAGTGCAGCAGCCGTTGCCAGTGTGCCTCGCGCGGCAGGGTGTGTATGTTCAGCGGCGGTTTGCCCTCGCTGGCGCTCTGCGTCAGTCGGGCATGCAGGTCGATGTGCAGCGGATGGTCATACAGCACAATCTCCTGTGCTTCAGCGATCACCGCCGCAAAGCGCAGATAGTCGCCGAGTGGATTTTTCGCCGCCAGGTCGCGCAGTCGCGCGGCACGACGGCTGTATAAATTTTTCAGCCTTGGAAAAAGTAACGGCGGAATCATCTCCGCCGTTGTCTTTTCGCCTTTCTCCAGCTGGTCCTGCGGGATTATGCGAATACTCATCAGGGGCGTTTTTCCTGTTTTATTGGCGGATTACGCTGCTCACGATACCAGCGAGGATGATGCTGTCTGGCCCATTCCGAGCTGACCCAGCCTTCCACCATCGCGGTCAGTGTGCCTTTGACCCACAATGCAGCATAAATATGCACCATAATGACGATGATCAGCGCCACCGCTGACACCGAATGCACAACCAGCGCCAGACGAATCAGCGGAATGGCAAAGACATCAGCAAAGTATGGTCGCCAGATCACAATGCCGCTGGCAAGCAGCAATACTAAGCTGATGATAGCAGCCCAGAACACACACTTCTGACCAAAGTTATATTTACCGGTATCACCAACCTCTTCGTTCAGCGCAATCCGGTGAATATTTCTGGCCCAGTAAAGGTCATCGCGATTAATCAGGTTGTGTTTCCAGTAACGTAAAAACATCAGCATAAAAGCGGCAAACATCACTACGCCAACAAAAGGATGCAGAATACGCGCCAGTTGTGGCGTGCCAAAGATCTGCATCAGCCAGTTAAACGACGGAAAGAAAAACCCTAATCCGCTTAACGCGGCCATGACAAAGCAAATCGCGACGATCCAGTGATTGATGCGTTCAGGTGCGCGATAGCGCACCAGATGATCGGGCTTCTTCATTATTGATGCTCCTCAGGCTGATCGTCGTTGTCGTCGTGCTCTTCAGTGACGCGATTCGGGCCAACGCCAACATAGTGGAAGATTGAGGCGGCAAACGTGGCGGCAAAACCGACCGCTGCCAGCGGTTTCCAGATCCCCTTCCAGAAGGTCACGGTCGGGCTGATGCCCGGATTCGCAGGCAGGCCGTGATAGAGCTGAGGCTTGTCCGCATGATGCAGCACATACATCACGTGGGTGCCGCCCACGCCTTCCGGGTTGTAGAGGCCAGCCTGCGCAAACCCGCGTGACTTCAGCTCCGCCACCCGTTCCTCCGCCAGCGTCAGCATGTCGCTTTTGCTGCCGAAATGAATGGCACCGGTCGGGCAGGTCTTCACACAGGCGGGTTCCTGGCCGACGCTGACGCGATCCACGCACAGGGTGCATTTGTAGGCGCGGTTATCCTCTTTATTGAGTCGTGGCACGTTGAACGGGCAGCCTGCGATGCAGTAGCCGCAGCCGATGCACTGCTCCGACTGAAAATCGACGATGCCGTTGGCATACTGAATGATGGCACCTGCCGACGGACAGGCTTTCAGGCAGCCGGGATCGGCGCAGTGCATGCAGCCATCTTTGCGAATCAGCCAGGCCAGCTTGCCGTTCTCTTCAACTTCGGAAAAGCGCATCACCGTCCAGGATTTGGCGGTCAGATCGGTAGGATTGTCATAAACCCCGATGTTGTGGCCGACTTCATCGCGGATGTCGTTCCACTCAGAGCAGGCGACCTGGCAGCCTTTGCAGCCGATACAGGTGGTGACGTCGATAAGTTTCGCCACTTCGCGCTGGTGATCGCGCGCCTGCGGCGGCGGGGTAAAGCCATTGGTCGCAGAGCGACGGATAATATCTTGTGATTGATAAGCCATAGTCATCTGCCGTTACGCTTTTTCCACTTTCACTAAAAATCCCTTGTACTCCGGGGTCTGCGAGTTGGCGTCGCCAACCGAAGGCGTCAGCGTATTGGCGAGGAAGCCTTTACGCGTGGTGCCTTCAAAGCCCCAGTGACAGGGAATGCCCACGGTATCAACCGGCCTGCCGTCAATCATCAGACGCTGCAGACGGCGTGTGACCACCGCTTTGGCTTTGATATAGCCACGACGTGACGTGACTTTGACGCTGTCTCCGGCCTGTATGCCTTTCTCCTCTGCCAGCTCAGTGCCGAGCTCGACAAACTGCTCCGGCTGCGCGATTGCATTCAGCAGGGCATGCTTGGTCCAGTGGCGGAACAGTTCGGTGATGGAGTAGGTGGTGGCGACGCAGGGATAGTCGGCGGCCTCACCCAGCTGCGCGGCGTCGCTGCTGAACAGACGGACCACCGGACTGTGACGCTGCTGCGGATGCAGGGGGTTGTCGGCGAGCGGGCTTTCCATCGGTTCGTAATGCTCCGGGAACGGGCCGTCGGCCATTTTATCGAGTGCAAACAGGTGGCCGAGACCATCGGGCTGCATGATAAACGGACCAGCCTGCTTCTGCGGCGACAGCGTCACCGGGTAATCCGGTACGTCGATGCCGTGCCAGCGTGTGCCATCCCACTCAATCAGGCGGCGCTGCGGATCCCAGGCTTTACCCTGTGCATCCGCGGAGGCGCGGTTATAAAGAATGCGGCGGTTAGCGGGCCAGGCCCAGGCCCAGCCTGAGACCGCCCCCAGTCCCGACGGATCGGCGTTGTCGCGTCGTGCCATCTGGTTGCCTTCCGGCGTCCAGCTGCCGCTGTAGATCCAGCAGGAACTGGCGGTGGTGCCATCGTTACGCAGCTCAGAGAAGCCGTTGAGCTGCTGACCTTTTTTCAGCAGCAGTTTGCCGCTGGCGTCATAAATGTCGGCCAGCGCCTGCCCGTTGTTCTCCTTCGCCACCTCTTCCGGCTCAGGATTGAACGGGTCGTGGTAGTCCCAGCGCATCGCCATCAGCGGCTCAGGGGCTGCACCGCCTTCCAGGCGGTAGAGCGCGCGCAGGCGCATAAACAGGTTGCCGAGGATTTTACCGTCGTGCAGCGCTTCAGCTGGTGGCTCGGCGGCTGCCCAGTGCCACTGCAGCCAGCGCGACGAGTTCGCCACCGAACCCGACTCTTCGGCGAAGCAGGAGGAGGGCAGGCGGAACACTTCGGTCTGGATAGTCGACGGATCGACGTCATTGAATTCGTCATGATGCTGCCAGAAGCTGGCGGTTTCCGTGCGCAGCGGATCGATCACCACCATATATTTGAGGCGCGAAAGGGACCGAACGGCTTTGTTTTTGTCCGGGAAGGCGGCCAGCAGGTTGAAGCCCTGAATCAGGCAGCCGTTGAGCGCGCCCTGCTCCATCATCTCCGCCTGCGCCATGCAGTCGTAAGCCTTGTCCCACTTTGGCAGCCAGTCGTAGCCCCACTGATTCTCCGCCGTGGCGTTATCACCGTAGAAACTCTTCATCAGGCTGACGAAAAACTTGTCGGTGTTCTGCCAGTAGTTGACCTGGTCCGGCAGCGCCGCCACCGGCGTGGCCTGTTGCAGGTAAGTCGCCAGCGTGGTCATCTTCTCGGACGGCAGCGGCAGATAGCCCGGCAGGCTCTGCGCCAGCAGGCCGAGGTCGGTGTAACCCTGCACGTTGGAGTGACCGCGCAGCGCATTGATACCGCCACCTGGCATACCGATGTTGCCCAGCAGCAGCTGGATCATCGCCGCCGTGCGGATAATCTGCGAACCGTTGGTGTGGTGGGTCCAGCCCAGCGCATAGAGGATGGTTGCGGTGCGATTGGGCACGCAGGTAGAGGCGAGCTGCTCGCACACCGTAATAAAGGCATCCTGCGAAGTGCCGCACATCCGCGTCACCATTTCCGGGGTGTAACGGCTGGCGTGGGTTTTCAGCAGGTTCAGTACACAGCGTGGATGGCTGAAGCTCTCATCGCGTCGCGCATGGCCGTTTTCATCCAGCTCATAGTGCCAGCTCTGGCGATCGTACTGACGGGTTTTCGCATCGTAGCCGCTGAACAAACCGTCGCTGAAGCTGAAGCCTTCGCTGACAATCAGGGCGGCATTGGTGAAGGCGCGAACATACTCCTGCTGAATCTGATTGTGCTGCAGCAGATAGTTGATCACCCCCATCAGGAACACCACGTCGCTGCCTGCACGCAGGGGGGCATAGAAGTCGGCGACCGCTGCAGATCGGTTAAAGCGCGGATCGACCACGATAACCTGCGCATTGTTATGGGTTTTGGCTTCAATCACCCATTTAAAGCCAACCGGATGCGCCTCGGCGGGGTTGCCGCCCATGATCATCACCACGTTGGCATTTTTGATGTCATTCCAGTTGTTGGTCATCGCACCGCGTCCAAAGCTCGGGGCCAGCGCCGCTACGGTCGGGCCGTGACACAGGCGCGCCTGGTTTTCCAGCGCCAGAATACCCAGCGCGCGGGCAAACTTCTGATCGAGCAGACCGGTTTCATTACTGGCGGCGGAGGAGCAGAGCATCGACGTGGTCGGCCAGCGGTTCACCGTCACGCCAGCCGCGTTGGTGGTCTGGAAATGAGCATCGCGATCCTGCTTCATCAGACGGGCAATGCGGTCAAACGCCTCATCCCAGCTGATGCGCTGCCATTTATCGGAACCCGGAGCGCGGTATTCCGGGTATTTCAGGCGCTGTTCGCTGTGAATAAAGTCGAGCACACCTGCGCCTTTCGGGCAGAGCGATCCGCGACTGACCGGATGGTCAGGATCGCCTTCGATATGGTAAATCGAGGCACGGGCATTTTTTGCGCCATCGCCCAGGCTGTAGATCAGCATGCCGCAACCGACTGAACAGTAGGTGCAGTTATTGCGTGTTTCTCTGGCACGAATGAGTTTGAATTCTCTGACGCTGGCTAACGCTGTGGTGGGGGCAAAACCGAGTAATGCCGCGCTGGTGCCCGCCAGCCCGCCAGCACAGATTTTGAAAAAACTCCGTCTGTTAATCTGCATTTGATCGTTCTTCTTTATTGGCTCCATTGCGAAGCCTTGCAAAATAGCAGTCCTGGTTGACTGTAAGTTGACCAGGGTCAACACGTTAGTCATTAGTAATTCTTTTTCTCAATTTTGTTAAAAATCCTCGGTGGTGAATTTGTGCTGCAAGCAGATTTTCAGACGGCACAGATAATTACTGTTGTTTTATGCTTACTGATGTTAACGCGTAAAAGAGAACTATTCGCATTGTGTCCGCCAGCAGGCGCGGCTACGCCTTTTGGGGGAGAAAACCGCATGAATTGCCCCGCTGTTTATTTGCGCTGAATGGGGCTAAAAGGCAGAATCAGAGCGCGTCAGTGCTCTGCCGATCCGGGCACTGAATTACATAATTTATTAACAACAGGTCACTTCTTTTGAAAGCTATCCAGCCTGACTCAGGTGAAGATTTAACAATTCAGGCCGGCGTCAGCAGGACGCAGGTGTGGCAGCGTAAAGACCTGACCGATGCGCAGGATGACTGGCTGGCGGATGAAGTACCGGTGGCGCTGGTCTATAACGGCATTTCGCACGTGGTGATGATGACTACGCCCAAAGATCTGGAGGCGTTTGCACTGGGCTTCTCGCTGTCAGAGGGCATTATCGATGCGCCGGGCGACATTTTCGGCATGGACATCGTGCCGGGCTGTGACGGCATTGAGGTTCAGATTGAGCTTTCCAGCCGCCGTTTTATGGCGCTGAAAGCGCAGCGTCGCGCGCTGGCAGGCCGGACCGGCTGCGGCGTGTGTGGCGTTGAACAGCTGGATCAGATTGGCAAGCCACTCTCTCCGCTGCCGTTTACCCAGACCTTCGCGCTGGAGCAACTGGATCGGGCGCTGGGCCAGCTGAAAGATTATCAGCCGGTCGGACAGAAAACCGGCTGCACCCATGCGGCCGCGTGGATCCAGCCCGACGGTCAGCTGGCCGGGGGCTGTGAAGATGTGGGTCGCCATGTGGCGCTGGATAAGCTGCTGGGCTATCGCAGTCAGGCTGAGTGGGGACCGGGCGCGGTGCTGGTTTCCAGCCGCGCCAGCTATGAAATGGTGCAGAAGTCCGCCATGTGCGGCGTCGAGATCCTGTTCGCGGTTTCAGCCGCGACCCGCCTGGCGGTTGAGGTGGCTGAGCGCTGCAATCTGACGCTGGTCGGCTTCAGTAAACCAGGCCGCGCCACGGTCTACAGCCATCCTCAGCGGCTGCGTTAAACCACCATCACCTCTGGCAGCATCTGCTGCAATGCTTCAAGGGCGGCACCGTTGTCGCCGCCGCTGTCGGTAATCAGCATGGTGATCGCCTGCGGCGGCGCGTAAACCGTGCGGCTGACCACGCCCAGTTTGGTGTGATCGGCCAGCAGATAGCAGGCTGCAGACTGCTGCACCATCGCTCTGGCAATGGCCGCTTCGTGCGGATGAAAACTGCTGGCACCGCGATTCGCCTCAATACCGACCGGCGACAGCAGCGCGACGTCGGCGCGATAGCGGACGATCTCACCTACGGTGATTTCGCCGCGCGTCTGTTGCGCACCCGCTGACATCATCCCGCCCAGCAAAATAATCTGGTTATTCAGCGGCCGATCTTCTTCTCCGGCGCTCAGCGCCAGCGCGGCCTGCAGGCTATTAGTCACTATCGTCAGGCCGGAAAGGGCGTGCAGCTCCTCTGCCAGCAGGGTAGTAGTGCTGCCCGCATCCAGAAACAGCGTCTGTCCCGGCTGCAGCAACTGTGCAGCGGCGCGGGCGATGGCGCGCTTCTCGCGGGTCTGCGTGCTGCGGCGTTGTGTCAGCGGCGGTTCAGCCGCCGTTTCAATCGCTACCAGGCCACCGTGAACGCGGCGCGCCAGACCCTGCGCTTCCAGCTCAATGATATCGCGGCGCGCGGTTTCGCGAGACACTCCCAGCTCCCTGATGATGCGTTCGGTACTGACCTGATTAAGCCGGGTCAGTAAGGCACGGATGCGATGAAGGCGCGTTTCCTGCAGCATAGCGGTTTCCTTATAAAGCGCGAAGAGCACGGATGATACGCCACTGACGCGAAAGATGCCGTCTGAATCAGAGGCAAGCTTAGCGCGGGGATCGGCCCGCGTCATGTGTATTTTATTGTATTTGTGTATTTGGTTGCATTTTAGATTCAGGCAGGCATGATACAGGGGTCAGCTCTTCCTCCTTCATCCTTGTCACGGGAGTCATTATGGCCACGCGTTCCACCATTATGGATACCAATAGTTTCCGCGCCGAACATGCCGATGCGCTCGACAGCGAAACGCGCAAACTGACCGATAAACGCAGCAAAGTGCTTGGCGAATCCTATCGCCTGTTCTATCGCAAACCGGTTCATCTGGTGCGGGGTGAAGGGCAATATCTGTGGGACGCGGCGGGCGATAAATATCTCGACGTCTACAACAACGTGGCGAGCATCGGCCATTGCCATCCGGCCGTGATTGAGGCGGTGACGCAGCAGATGAAAATGCTGAACACCCACACCCGTTACCTGCATGAAAATATCCTCGACTACAGCGAAGCGCTGCTGGCGACCGCGCCTGCGGCGATCGATCGCGCGATGTACATGTGCACCGGGTCGGAAGCCAATGACCTGGCGATCCGCGTGGCGCGCGCTTTCAGCGGCGGTACCGGAATTATCGTCAGTAAAGAGGCCTATCACGGCACCAGTGAGCTGACCTCCGGCGCTTCTCCGGCGCTGGGCAGTGGACAGCCGCTGGCACCGACCACGCGGCTGGTGATGCCACCGGATGCGTATCGTGTGGATGCACTGGACCTGGGCGACTGGTTCGCTGACCAGATTCAGCAGCAGATTGATGATATGGCGGCGAACGGCATTAAATTTGCCGGTTTCCTGGCAGACTCGATCTTCTCCTCCGACGGGGTTCTGCCCAATCCGCGCGGCTTCCTGAAAAAAGCGGTCGAAGTGGTGCATGCCAACGGCGGTATCTTTATTGCCGATGAAGTCCAGCCTGGCTTTGGCCGTACCGGCGATGCGTTCTGGGGCTTTGGCCGCCACGATGTGGTGCCTGATGTGATTACCACCGGCAAGCCGATGGGCAATGGCATTCCGGTTTCCGGGCTGCTGGCAAAAAGCGACGTACTGGCCGCCTTCAGCGACTCAATTCCCTACTTCAATACCTTTGGTGGCAATCCAGTGGCGATGGCGGCGGCGCAGGCGGTGCTGAACGTGATCACTGAAGAGGGATTACAGGAACACAGCCGTGTGGTCGGCGCGAAGCTGCTGGCTGAGTTGCGCACCCTGATGGATCGCTATGAGTGCGTGGGCGACGTGCGCGGTGCCGGGCTGTTTATCGGCTTTGAACTGGTCACCGATCGTCAAAGCAAAACGCCGGATAAAACCCTGGCGCTGAACCTGATCGAGAAGCTGCGTGAACATCGTGTGCTGACATCTGTCGCTGGCCCGTATGGGAATGTACTGAAACTGCGTCCGCCATTGGCTTTCCAGGAAAGCGACATCGACTGGCTGGTTGGTGCACTCGACAACTCACTGCGCGAGCTGGGTCAGTAAGGCACAGGGCAGGGCAGACGCGGCATCCGGGCAGACAGCGTGCTTGCTGCTGCCCTGGCTTAAGCGCGCCGCGCGCGCTGTCGGATGAGGCAGAAAAGGCTGAGTCAGCAGCAGCACACTGAAAAAACAATGGGTTGCTTTTGCCGGGTTTCGCAAATCCTTATGGTTAATAGGGCATTGATTACCCTTTTACGCTACATGAATTTAACTATAATGATTCGACTGCTTACGCGGCACGTCCCGAATTCGTCGTGCTGCTCACACTAAATGGAGAGGAAGAACATGAGTTATTCACTGCCATCCCTGCCTTACGCATACGACGCACTGGAACCGCATTTCGACAAGCAGACGATGGAGATCCATCACACCAAACACCACCAGACCTACGTGAACAACGCGAACGCGGCGCTGGAAGGTACTGAATTTGCTAATCTGCCGGTAGAAGAGCTGATCACCAAACTGGATCAGCTGCCAGCAGACAAAAAAGGCCCACTGCGTAACAACGCAGGCGGCCACGCTAACCACAGCCTGTTCTGGAAAGGCCTGAAAACCGGCACCACGCTGCAGGGCGACCTGAAAGCGGCTATCGAGAAAGATTTCGGTAGCGTGGAAAAATTCCAGGAAGAGTTTGAGAAAGCTGCCGCCACCCGTTTCGGTTCTGGCTGGGCATGGCTGGTTAAGAAAGGCGACAAACTGGCTGTGGTTTCAACCGCAAACCAGGACAACCCACTGATGGGTGAAGCGGTTGCCGGCGTTTCTGGCTTCCCGATCATCGGCCTGGATGTGTGGGAACACGCTTACTATCTGAAATATCAGAACAAGCGCCCTGACTACATCAAAGCGTTCTGGAACGTGGTTAACTGGGACGAAGCGGCAGCCCGCTTCGCATCTGCTAAATAAGTTAACCAAACGTAAACGTAATGAAGATAAACCGGTGAAATCTATTTCGCCGGTTTTTTTCGTCCTTATTTTGTGCATTGCCAAAATGAAATGAAAATCGTCAATTATCGGTTTTAATGTTATTCCACATTAACTTTTCGTTGATATTGACTATGTTATGTTCAGTGACATTCCTGCTTAACTCACTGTGTGTCGCTGACTATGTCAATTATAACTACTCACGAAAATACGACCGAATCCTCTGCTTCACTTTTTTTCCAGTTAATCAGTGGCAAATACATTCCGGATAAACTCTGGAACAGTAAACGTTTTCGTCTGAAATTTGTGTTAAGAACCTTAATATCGCCGCTGACCACGCTGCATTATCTGGATGCGCTGTCGCATCTGCCGCAACTCCCGTTGCTGATGAGCACCCAGGGATTGCTGCCAGCCAAGCTGCACCGGCCCTATCTGCGTTCGGGCATGAGCATTGCTGCGCGTGCGCAGGCGATTCTCGACCACTACACGCTGATGAACAATCTCGACAATCCTGTGCTGCGTCAGCTGCTGCAGAGCGCTTCAGAAAATCCGCTGGCCGCGCTGACCGGAAAAAATGGCGAGGCTTTTTTACTCTCCTGCAGTTCCGGTTATTTTGATCGTGAAGGGGAAGTGACGCTGGTATTACGTTATAACGACGAAATTATTGCTTCACTTTCTTTTTCGATTCTCAACGACAATAACCAGCGCACCTTATTAATTGGCGGATTACAGGGGCCGCGTAAACATATTAATAATGAGATGATCCGCGAGGCGACCAAAGCGGCTCACGGTCTCTTCCCGAAACGCCTGTTAATGGAAGCGGTATTTATTGTGGCGAAGCAGTGCGGCGTGGAAAGTATTCAGGCAGTAGGCGATGAGACCCATGTATTCCGCAGCCTGCGTTATCGCCACAGCAAAGGGGATAAGTTCTTTGCCAGCTACAGTGAATTCTGGCTGTCGCTGAGTGGTGAAGCGCGCAGGGATGGGATGTTTACGCTGCCGCTGAGCCTGCCGCGTAAAACGCTGGAGGAGATTGCCAGTAAGAAGCGGGCAGAGTATCGCCGCCGTTATGAACTGCTGGATGCGCTGGCGGAGCAGGTTTATGCCGCCGCCGGCGAACGCAAAGCCGATGTCGATCAGGCTGCTGCCTGATCGACCCGTCAGAATGCGGTTTTAGCGAAGCCCGTCATCGCTTTAAGACCCATCTCACGTCCCAGCGCGGTCATTGGATGCACCACCACCAGGCCGCGCACGCTTTTCTTCAGCGCACCCAGATTTGCCTGCTCTTTTTTAGTAATTTCGCGGCTGAAGCCCATCTTCTGCAGCTTCTGCGCTTCGGCACTCAGTTTTTCAACCCGCTGACCGCGCAGACGCTCGATCTCAATGACCAGCGCTTCTTTCTCTTTCAGCAATGCGCCCAGTTTCTCGACATCACCCGATTCCAGTAACTGCGGCTCTTTGCGGTTCAGTGCGTCCAGCTTATCGCTGAGAAGTTTAATTTCGTTCTTTTCTTGCTCTTTCATGACAACAACTCGTTGAGGAAAACAGGCCAAGGATACACCAAATCTGACGTATATTCCCGGCCAGGTTAAGACGAAAAAGGCGTCGTGATGACGCCTGACAGGATTAGCTACCGGACTTTTTAAACGCCTGCTTCATACTGATGCGGGCGATCAGCTCGGTCAGCGACAGGACCATGGTGGATCGCACCATTTGCAGATAGCGCTGCTGCTGCATGCTGCGCAGCTCGGCATCGTCGGTGTGAAACACCGGCGCAGGCGGCCAGGCGGTCACACAGTGCAGCTCACCAAACGGGCCCAGGATCTCATCGTCGGTAAAACGATAATCGCCGCTGTCGTGATTCAGCTCTTCGCGCAGCGCCAGCAGCAGTTCACCATCTTCATATTCGTGGCGACTGATGACGCCAAGTCCGTAAATCAGCTTCAGGCGAACCGAGAGTTCGCCCAGAGGACCATCGCCCAGCAGCAGCGGCTCTACCGCATATTTCACCGCATAGTCATCTTTACGAAACACCTGCAGCACCAGCAGATTGACGGCTTCAGCCAATAGCTCAACGGCGGCGATCAGAAAGCTTCTCACCGAACGACCGGCGTTCAGGCGCTCAAGCACCCGGTTCTCAAAAGCCTGCTTCTCTTCCATTATTGCCTGCATGGGTTCAATACCGCCGTCGGGCGCAGGCGAACTGCGCCCGGCTTGCATCACTAACACGCGCGCATTATGCCATAGCGTGCCAGGCGCTCACCACAGAAGCCACCACTTCGCTGTCGGCATCCAGCCCTGAAATCTCAGCCAGCGTCGCCTGTGGGCCTTTTTCAGCCAGCAGCGTAGCCAGCTCCTGCGCCTGGGGGTCCTGATCGCTGCGATAGTGCATCGCGGCGGCAATGCCCTGCACCAGGCTGGCGTGCGGCAAACCATATTCCAGCGTGCCCAGCGTCGGCTTGATCAGGCGATCGCCCGCGCTGAGTTTACGCAGCGGCTGACGACCCACGCGTTCCACATCATCTTTCAGATACGGATTTTCAAAACGACCCAGAATCTTCCGGATGTAAGCCGCATGCTTCTCCGCGTCAAAACCGTAACGCTTGATCAGCACCGCGCCGCTCTCTTCCATTGCGCCTTTCACCACGGCCCGGACTTTTTCGTCGAGGATGGCGTCGCGAATGGTCTGGTGACCGGCCAGCTGGCCGAGGTAGGCGGTAATGGCGTGACCGGTATTCAGGGTAAAGAGTTTACGCTCAACAAAGGCCATCAGATTATCCGTCAGCTCCATGCCCGGAATGGTCGGCAGGTCGCCTTTAAACTGAGTTTTATCGACGATCCATTCGCTGAAGGTCTCAACGGTCACTTCCAGCGGATCGGTGCTTCCTGCTTCAGACGGGGGCACGATGCGATCGACAGCGGAATCTACAAAGCCGACATGCTGCTCCAGCCAGGCGTGATACTGCTCCGGCAGTGCCTTCAGCACGTGCTGTTTCAGCTGGCTGGTGCCGCGCACCATGTTTTCACAGGCGATGATATTTAACGGACGGGTGTTGCCGTTGTCGCTGCGTTTTGCCAGTCCTTTAGCCACACTGCCGGCAATACGCTCCAGAATCTGCGGACCCACGGCGGTGGTGACCAGATCGACTTCAGACACCAGGGTGATGATCTCATCGCTGGTGCTGTTGACCGCACTGACGCCTTTAACGGTTTCCACTTTGGCCTGCTCGCCAACCACATGAACGGGATACTCATGACGCGCGTTCAGTGCATCCAGCACCGTCTGATTCACATCAGCAAAAACCAGTTCGATACCTGCATCAGCCAGTAATTTGCCGATAAAGCCGCGACCAATGTTTCCTGCTCCGAAATGTAACGCTTTCATAATTTTTGACCCATATCAAATGACGATGGGGCGGGCAAACCCGCCCCAGGAAATCGGGACGGGCATGACCGCCCCAGGGAAAATAATTGCTATAAATTACGCGATTACAGGCTTACCTGACAGCAAATCCAGCACTTCCTGGACGCTGGTGGTATTCGCCAGCTTCTCAATCACGCTGTCATCATCCAGCGCGTTGGTCAGGCTGGTGATCACCTGGATGTGCTCGTTGTTGCGGGCCGCAATACCAATCACCAGGCGCGCCACATCGTCCGGCTCTTCGCCGAACAGAACGCCTGCCGGATACTGACAGAACACCACGCCGGTTTTCAGCACGCGATCTTTCGCTTCAACCGTGCCGTGCGGCACTGCGATCGACTCACCGAGGTAGGTCGGCGTCAGTTTTTCACGCGCCAGCATCGCATCAATATATTCAGGTTCAACGTAACCGCCTTTGACCAGCTGTTCGCCGGCAAAGCGAATCGCCTGCTCTTTGTTGCTGGCGGTCAGACCGAGGAAGACATTATCTGCGCCCAGTTTAAACAGGTGCGCATTGCCTTCGTCGTAGCTGTCTGAGAGCGCGGTGTTCACCGTCTCACGATGTACGTCGCTGCGGTTCGCCGCCACCAGACGTTCGGTCAGGGTGCTGTAGAGCGCGCTGTCGAGGAAGTTATTCAGCGAGATATGCTGGGCATGCGGTGCCTGGCGAATCGCGCGTTCAGTCAGGTCACGATGCGTAATCACCAGATCGACATCACCCGGCAGGGCGTTGATGGCGGTGTTGGTTACCGACACATTGCTCAGACCGGCGTCCTGCACTTTCTTGCGCAGCACGCCTGCACCCATGGCGCTGGAACCCATACCGGCGTCACAGGCCACGATGATTTTACGCACGTGATGCAGCTCGACGCTCATAGCATCGCTGGCGACGGCGCCGCCTGTTGTGCTCTGGCCTTTAGACTGCGCTTTCATCTCATGCATGCGCTGGGTCGCGGCTTCAATATCGTCATCTTCTTTGACTTTGCTGGTTTTCAGCAGGATAGCGGAAACCACGAAGGAGACGGCGAAGGCTGCAGCGATAGCGGCGATGTTGGCGAAGTAGGCACCTTTTGGCGTCATTGCCAGCACGGCCAGGATAGAACCTGGTGAGGCAGGAGAGACCAGACCACCGTTCAGCACGGTCAGCGTGAAGACGCCGGTCATACCGCCCAGGATAACCGCCAGCAGCAGGCGAGGGGCCATCAGCACATACGGGAAGTAGATCTCATGGATGCCGCCGAGGAAGTGGATGATTGCCGCACCGCCCGCAGACTGTTTAGCACTGCCGCGTCCAAAGAACATGTAGGCCATCAGCACGCCCATACCCGGACCCGGGTTGGCTTCGATCAGGAAGAAGATCGACTTGCCGGCTTCGCTCGCCTGCTGGATGCCCAGCGGTGAGAAGATACCGTGGTTAATGGCGTTGTTCAGGAACAGGATTTTCGCCGGTTCCACGAAGATGGAAGTCAGTGGCAGCAGGTTGTTCTGCACCATCAGATTCACGCCCGCGGCGAGAATGTGTGACAGACCTTCAACCAGCGGACCAATCGCCAGGAACGCCAGCAGCGCCAGGATCATCCCGATAATACCGGCCGAGAAGTTGTTAACCAGCATCTCGAAGCCGCTTTTGATTTTGCCGTCAATCGCTCGGTCAAACGACTTAATCGCCCAGCCGCCCAGCGGACCGGCAATCATCGCACCGAGGAACATCGGCATATCTGCACCGACAATCACACCCATGGTCGTAATCGCGCCAACCACGCCACCGCGATCGCCGCCCACCAGACGCCCACCGGTAAAACCGATCAGCAGAGGCAGCAGGTAGGTGATCATCGGGCCAACCAGTTTGGCCAGCGTTTCGTTAGGGATCCAGCCAGTTGGAATAAACAGTGCGGTGATGATACCCCAGGCGATAAACGCCCCGATGTTCGGCATCACCATATTACTCAGAAAGCGACCAAAGCTCTGTACTTTGACCTTCACTGATGAGGACATAAACCCACCCCTTATTGAGACGCGCTGCAATAGGAGAGCGCGCTTGTTTTTGTTTAGCCACCCCGACGCGAAGCCGGTGGTATTACTGTATGCACGCGGACTCTATCACGCGAATTTGACGCTGCGTAGCGCATGGAGTAAGTGTGATCTGTGTCACTGATTCAGGGTGGTGGTAGGGGTAATTTGCGTGACTTCGATCACATTTTTACCGGTGTCAAGGCTTGTTTTGCCTGGATTATGGCCGGGCTGGCAGGTTATCTGTGAGATGAATCACACTTATCGGCAGGGTATTTGTTATATAAATGTGACTTAGATCACAAACTATTTTTGGTCGAAAATGCGCCAGATCACACTTCATTATCCAGGTGACAGGAAGAGAGATGAAAAGGGGAATGAGCCGGGCAGACGAATAACGCCTGCCCGTTAAACGGTTTTACTGCAGACCACCCTGGACGGCAGCCTGTGCCTGAGGAAGCGCCTGCGAATTGGCTGATAACGTGCTCATCAGCGCATTATATTGTGAAGCCTGATCCTGCGTCGGGAACTGCACGCCACCATCATTGAAGCTGACACGGTTTCCCTGCATTTGCAGGAAATCGCCGGCCTGTACGGCACCCTGACTCAGCGCCTGGAGTTTTGGCAGCAGCGGAATCAGCTGATTGGCAGGCACCGTCACCACTTTGTTGTAGGCGGTGTCATAGACTTTTTTCAAATCATCCGGCTGCTTCAGGGCCGCTTTGCTGCTGTCCGCCTGCATTTTTGCGCTTTCAATCTGCTGGGTAACGATCACCAGTGCGCTGTTCGCCTGACGCAGGGAATCACGACGGCTCAGATAATCCTGCGGAACGCGAATGGCCGAAAGCTCATCCACCACCGGACGCATACCCTGCTCAACGGCCTTGTTCGCCTGCTGTGAGAAGCCATACATGATGGCGTAATCGCTGGCGAAGTTGCCAAAGCTCTGCTTCTGATTCTCGCTGAGGCTGGGCAGATGCTCGCCGCTGCGCATCACGGTGTTCTGGAGGAAATCGATAAATGCTTTGCGCTGCTCGCCTTCTTTATCACCGCACGCGGTGAGTTGCAGCACAATCAGCGCGCCAGCGAGCATCATGCCGCCGCGTGCCATAAGGCGTGTAAGTCCTGAAGCCATGGGTTCAACTCCTGTCGGTGATACTGTCGGATGTCCAGGTAAGAATGGCCTAAAGAATAGAACAAACCCGCATCACGGCACAATGTGAAACCACCTGTGAAACAGACGCTTTCTGAAACGCCGGTTAAAGAACGGGATTGTCTGCGCGTCAGAAGGGGCCAGGGTCCCTGCCATTGCGGGCAAAGCGTGCAGCTGAAAGGCACGCTTAGCGACCTGACGCGCGCTGGCGCGGCCTTAAAACACTACCGCCTGACCATCTTTGCGACTCTCGCTGGCTGCGATATAGAAGCCCTGCGGATCGCGTACGATTACCTGTGCGCCACCAAAGTTGTAGTTACTCAGAGGGTCTTCCAGCACCACATTGTGCCCCATACGGCGCAGCGTGCTCAGGGTATTGCGATCGAGAGTGGATTCAAACACCACCTCACGTCCCTGTACCACGCGCCAGCGCGGCGCATCAATCGCGGCCTGCGGATTCTGCCGGTGCAGCATAATCCGCAACGCCAGCTGAACGTGTCCCTGCGCCTGCATCGGGCCACCCATCACGCCAAACGCCATCAGCGGCTGGCCCTGCTGATCCAGCGCAAAGGCCGGAATAATGGTATGGAAGGGCCGCTTACCGCCCGCCACGACGTTGGGATGCTCCGGGTCGAGTGAAAAGCCTGCGCCACGGTTCTGCAGGCTGATGCCGGTATCGGGTACGACCACGCCAGAGCCAAAGCCCATGTAATTGGACTGGATGAAAGAGACCATCATGCCGCTGGCATCCGCTGCCGCGACATACACCGTGCCGCTTTGCTGCGGTGATCCAAAGCGGAAATCTCCTGCTTTGTCAGGGTCGATTAATGCTGCCCGCTGGCGGATGTACTCTTTGCTCAGGAGTAATTCAGCCGGAAATTCGAGGTGATCCTCGTCAGTGACATAACGGTCCAGATCAACCAGCGCCAGTTTCATCGCCTCAATAGAAAGATGCAGCCACTGCGGCGAATCGGGTGCATAGCGATTGATCTCCCACGCTTCCAGAATGCCGAGCGCAATTAAAGTCGCGATCCCCTGACCATTCGGCGGCAGCTCCTGCACCGATCCGCCGGCAAACGGATGCGACAGCAGGGTAACCCAGTCAGCACGATGGTTTTTCAAATCCTCCAGCGTCAGCGCCGCGCCATGTTCGCGGGCGAAGGCCGCCATTTTCTGCGCCAGTGCGCCGCGATAAAAACTTTCACCTTCAGTCTCAGCGATCTCCTGCAGGGTGCGGGCCTGTGCCGGGTTGCGGAACAGCTCGCCCGTACGCGGTGGACGGCCCTGCGGCGCAAAGCAGCTGCTGAAGCCAGGCTGATCCCGCAGCTTGTCATAGCCACGCTGCCACAGCTGACCAATCAGCGGAGAGACCGGAAAGCCGTCGCGCGCATAGTCAATTGCCGGTTGCGCCAGGGTGGTCAGCGGTAAGGTGCCGAAGCGCTGCGCCAGCGTCACCCACGCCGAGACGGCGCCCGGCACAGTGACAGACTCCCAGCCGGTTTCAGGCATCGCGCTCAGCGCGGCAAAGCGGTCGGGACGCCAGGCGGCGGGCGCCCGGCCTGAAGCATTTAAGCCATGCAGCTCGCTGCCGTCCCAGACAATCGCAAACGCATCACTGCCGATGCCGTTTCCGGTCGGCTCCAGCACGGTTAAGGCGATGGCGGTGGCGATAGCCGCATCCACGGCGTTCCCGCCCTGTTGCAGCATCCGTAAACCCGCCTGTGCCGCCAGCGGTTGCGAGGTTGCGACGGCATTGCGGCCCATCATCGGCACGCGATGAGAGGGATAGCCGACGTTAAAATCTGTTTCACGCATCGCTTTTCCTTAAAGAGGTCAGGAGTGAATTTTCCCGTCATCAGCACGTGATTCCACCGCTGCACGTTTAGCGCGCAAAGGGCTCGTTTTCAGCCGCCAGCTGCACCGTTATGAGGCGTCAGCCGTTTCGTTAGGATGACTGTTGATTCATCTGACGATACAGGGGCGTTAAGAGTAAAAGATTTCTCCGCACTCCACTGTGAGCCGCCGCGCGCCAGGGTTCAGGCGCTAACCAGGACTATTCTTAAATTAATCAGAACCGTGAATATAAGTGTTCAGGAAGTAAACCATTGGCGTATATTTTGCACTCACAAGGTGAAGAGGTGTAGTGCTTCACAGAAATGAGAATATGCCAGAGAAAAGCTTGATGGCATCCACATAAATCGCAAACACCATTTGATTTTTTTGCACGCTATGCCAGCACAAAAATCAACTGCCTCAGCAGGTTAGAGGTGCTGGAACTTTTCCGGCAAACCATAGTGAAAAAAATAATTATAAATTGCGCGGCAAATAGTCAGGTCTCTATCCATACTTAGTCTCCCGGCATTTGTTGCATTGACCTGACATCATTAAAGCAGTGCACCGCAGGCTGTGTCCCGTAATGGTTTTTCTCATAACAAAAACAAACCCTTGCGGGATCCAGCCTGAAACAGGCCCGGTTTCAGAGTCCTGACTTCAGGCTCGTACCTCTCTACTTTCACGTGCTTCATAGTGAGTTTTTAAGGAGTTCTCTATGGAATTAAAAGACCCGATGTTTGAATTGCTCAGCAGCCTTGAGCAGATTGTTTTGACACGTGATGATCGCGCCGCCGAGTTACTTATTCAGCGTCAGCAACCCGCCCAGCCAGAGCCGCAGCGTTTGCGTGAAATGACCGGCATGCAGGTTGATGAATTTGCAAAAGTGATGGGCGTGAGCGTCTCTTCCGTGAAAAGCTGGGAAGCACGGCGTACCCGTCCTTCCGCGACGGCGCAGAAATTAATGAAGTTATTGCATGCCAATCCCTATCTGGGACGGCAGTTGCTTGAATAATCAGGCATCACGAGAAGAACCCGCCGCTGGCGGGTTTTTTTATGCGCGCATTTCGCTGTATTTAGCGGCCTGCTTCACAAACCAGCTCGCTGGCACGTTGTAGGGAGGCTCCCGCAGCTGAGCAAGGCCGCTTTCAATGATCGTTGACGCCTGCTGCCATAACTGCGCATCGCCCTCTTTCAGCAACCCAATCTGTATCTGTTTTTCCACCAGATAGACCCGCGCAAAGTCAGGATCAAAACGCACAATCGCGCGGGTATTGTCGATGATGTCAGCCAGTTTGATTGTCTGCGCCTCAGGACTGGCGCTGGCCGTATGGCGGAAGTGCGCCAGTTTACGGGCCGCCCGATTTTTTGCCGCTGTGGGTGTGCTGTCGGTCAGCATCTCCACCAGGCTGGCCACGCGAGTACCAAACTGGGCTTCGATATCCCCTTGCGTGGCAGAGGTATCTTCTACGGTATCGTGCAGCCAGGCGGCGGCTAACATGGCATCGTCATGAGTGACGCTGCGCACCAGCTCCACTACCGCAGCCGGATGAACAATGTAAGGCTCATCGGTATATTTGCGGCGCTGACCGGCACCGGCATGTGCCTCAGTGGCGAAACGACGCGCCTGTTCTTCCAGTGAATCCTGCATGCTTTTTCTCCTGACAAAAAAGTTTGCTTGCAATTATCTAGCGCGCTATCTATATTAATCATCATGAACTGTGATCAAGATGACAAAAAAGTGAAAACGATGCCACTGTTGGTCGATCAGCAACTCTGTTTTGCGCTTTATTCTGCCAATCTGGCGATGAATAAAGTCTATCGACAGTTGCTGAGCCAGCTCGACATTACCTATCCGCAGTATCTGGTGATGCTGGTGTTGTGGCAGAAAGATGATGTCACGGTGTCAGAGATTGGCGAGCAGCTTTTTTTAGACTCGGCAACATTAACGCCACTGCTGAAGCGGCTGGAAAGCGCAGGTCTGATTAACCGCCAGCGTACCCGTCAGGATGAACGCCAGGTGGCGGTAACGCTGACGGACGCGGGACGAACGCTGCAGCATAAAGCGGAGTCCATACCTGAAGCGGTTAAATGTGCCACAGCCTGTGACGATGACGCTCTGCTGGCGCTGAAATTACAGCTCGATGGGTTACGTGATAACCTGAATCAATCACGATAATTATTGCCGACGGATGCGCTGCATCCGTTGAACCTCACCGCCTGATTACGGTTAAATAAGTAGTGGGCGATTAAATAGTGTAACGGAGAAATGTCATGTCTTTAGAACAAGTGGTTTACCGCGCCAAAGCCAAAGCAACCGGTGGTCGTGATGGTCGTGCAACCTCTTCTGACGGTGTACTGGACGTTAAACTGGGCGTGCCAAAAGAGATGGGCGGTGCAGGCGGCGAAGTGACTAACCCTGAGCAGCTGTTTGCTGCAGGCTACTCTGCCTGCTTCCTGGGCGCGATGAAGTTTGTTGCTGGCCGCGACAAAATCGCGATGCCAAAAGATGCGTGGATTGAAGGTGAAGTCGGTATCGGTCCGATTCCTGATGGCTTTGGTATCGAAGCGACCCTGAATATTCATCTGCCAGAGATGGATGAAGCAGAAGCGCAGAAGCTGGTTGATGCAGCGCATATCGTTTGTCCTTACTCAAACGCTACCCGCAACAACATCGACGTTACGCTGAACATCATTCGCTAAGCGTGCTGCGGGCCTGAACCATCAGGCCCGCATTTTTCATTCATCACATCCTCTCTCCTGCTGTTTTCTGCGTCAGTCAGCCAATAGCCACCCTCAGATATGTACAAAAAATGTGCTAATCCGGTCGACGAAGATTATTTTCTGGTCTATCAAACGCGGCCATGTTTTACTGAGCCACCTCGCGTTATAGCCAGTAAATCCGTTCAGAATTTTCCTTCATCTTGTCCGGTCCGCTTATTCAGCGAACTCTGCCGCGTTTCGGCAGTCACATAAAAGATTTGGTCAAGCGCTTCACACCGGAGAAACCCCTTTTTTCATGAATTATATTAAAACCCTGACTCAGCAGAAGTTATCGCTACTGCTGGCGCTCTACCTCGGTATCTTACTGAACTTACCGATTTTCTATCGTCGTTTTGACGGTTTTCTAAGGCACTCAACGGTAACGAACTGGCTCACTGCTGTCACCGAGGTGGTGGCCATTGTGCTGCTGACGTTCTTCCTGATGCGTCTGCTGTCGCTGGGCGGAAAGTGGTTTTATCGCGTGCTGGCCACGATGATTGTTCTGATTTCAGTTGCCGCCGCCTATTACATGGCGTTTTTTAACGTCGTGATTGGCTACGGCATTGTGGCGTCGGTGATGACGACCGATACCGATCTTTCTAAAGAAGTGGTTGGCTACCATTTCATCCTGTGGATGGTGCTGGTCAGCGCGCTGCCGCTGCTGATGATCTGGCGCAACAGGCTGAGCATGACGCTGAACGAGCAACTGCGTACGCCAGGACAGCGACTCAAGCCAACGGTGATTATGCTGCTTTGCGTGGCCCTGGTCTGGCTGCCGATCCGTTATTTCGACAAGCTGCAGAAGCATAATGAAGAGATCACTAATATTGATCTGCCGAGCTACGGCGGTGTGGTCGCTCACTCGTATCTGCCTTCCAACTGGCTGGCGGCTGTCGGTCTGTTTGCCTGGACCCGCGTGGATGAATCGCTGAATAGCGAGGAGCTGCTGGATCCGGCGAAGAAGTTTACCTACGTTGCGCCTGCCGGCCTGGACGATACCTATGTGGTGTTTGTGATTGGCGAAACCACCCGCTGGGATCACATGGGAATGCTGGGTTATGAGCGCGACACAACGCCTAAGCTGTCGAAAGAGAAGAACCTGGTGGCGTTCCGCGGCGAGTCCTGCGATACCGCGACGAAGCTGTCGCTGCGCTGCATGTTTGTGCGCGAAGGCGGCACCATGGATAACCCAGGCCGCACGCTGAAAGAGCAGAATGTGTTTGCGGTGATGAAAGAGCTGGGCTTCACCTCTGAGCTGTTTGCGATGCAGAGCGAAGTCTGGTTTTACGACAACATCAATGCCAACAACTTTGCTTTCCGTGAGCAGATTGGTTCAGAGAAGCGTAATCAGGGCAAAGCGGTAGATGACATGCTGCTGGTGCCGGAGATGAAAGCCTCACTGGATCGTTTCCCGAAAGGTAAGCATCTGGTGGTGCTGCACACCAAAGGTTCGCACTATCTCTATTCACAGCGTTATCCGCGCAGCTTCGCGAAGTATCAGCCGGAGTGTATGGGCGTCGACGAGACCTGCAGTAAAGCGCAGCTGATTAACGCTTATGACAACTCTGTGCTCTATGTCGATAGCATGCTGGATAGCGTGCTGGATCAGCTGCGTGATAAAAAGGCGATTGTCTTCTATGCTGCTGACCACGGTGAGTCGATCAGCGAGAATATGCATCTGCACGGCACGCCGCGTGAGATGGCACCGCCGGAGCAGTTCCGCGTACCGATGATGGTCTGGGCGTCAGATAAGTATCTGGAAGACAGCCAGAACCGCAGTAACTTCGAACGCCTGCAGGCGCAACAGCGTGTGGGCCGGACTCATCGTCACGTTGAGTTGTTCGATACCATTCTGGGCTGTCTGGGTTATACCTCGCCAGATGGCGGCATTAACCCGGCTAACAACTGGTGTCAGGCACCGGCTAAAAGTCAGGCTAAAGCGCTGTAATAGTCGTCTGAACGGGACATGCAGGCGGTTGATTTTCGGTAACCGCGTGCTTTCCAGGCGATTGACGGCAAAAGCATAAAAAGCGGTTGACGCTGATCGGGGGTAGCAGTAACATGCGCCCCCATCGGCGAGTAGCGCAGCTTGGTAGCGCAACTGGTTTGGGACCAGTGGGTCGGAGGTTCGAATCCTCTCTCGCCGACCATATTTAAGAAAACCTGTCTGAAAAGACAGGTTTTTTTTCGTCTGTAGAAAATGAGGATGAGGACCTCCGAAGGAGGTTTGAGCCGAGCATAGCGAGACAACGTTGCTTCAGCAACGGCCCGCAGGGCGCTGCTCGAAGAGCAGAGTAATCCTCTCTCGCCGACCATATTTAAGAAAACCTGTCTGAAAAGACAGGTTTTTTTTCGTCTGTAGAAAAGGGAAAGACTTACCGCTGAGCAGGCTTCAGGGAGCATACGCCTTCCGCAAAGACGCAAAAGACGCCATCCCTGGCATGCTCTGCGCGGGCGATTACGCACCTCATCCCTGAGGTGCGCCCGTTGCCGGGCCAACGCGTTGCGTTGTTCAAAAACGCTCCCGGCGTTTTTGTCCATGGCCCGCGATGCTTTGCTGCAGGCGTATGCTCCCTTCGCTTCACGTCTGGCAGGCGCATCGGGTACTTACAGAAGCACTACAGACGGCTGGGAGATCCAAAGTCAGGTGCATCTGACCGCAGCGCATAAGCTCAAGGCGGAGGGGACACGGGCAGAGGAGGAAAGCGTCCCACGCCAGGGATGGCGTGGGCCGAGCGTCCATGGATGGTTTAAGCGACTTTCCGATCTGCCCGTGTCCCTGAAGCAGATCTCAATCTGACCGCTAAACAGGCACTTTCTTACGGCCGAGCGTCCATGGATAGTTTAAGCGCCTTTCCGATCTGCCCGTGTTCCCGAAGCAGATCTCGATCTTAACGCCATACGTTCTACCGATAATCCTTAACGCCACTCCCGCTTACCACATTTTGTTTTGTTGCCCGCCTCGCTGCCTTCCAGAAAGTTCCAGTAAACCCCATCCACGGCGCATTTCGCTTACCCGCCGTTATTATCACCCCTTTTCCGCTGGCAGGCCTTGCCCTGTAAGAGATGCGATCATAATTCGCGACACATTCTTCTTATGACCGAAAGCGGCAACATGCTGATTTCTTATGCTTCTTTCCCAGCATATTCCGCTGGTTGAACGTCATAACGCACGGTGAATCGTTCAGTTATTCAACATTTGCCGGTAAAAGTTTTAAGTTTTTTAGCGGTGAGAATCACTAGCGATAGAGCTGCTATCCAGCACAATGCACGGAATTCAGGCCAGCTACGCTGTGCATTGTATGGCTTTCAGACAGAAACGGTTTTTATTACCGTTGCATGCTATTCCTCACACTCTGTGTAAATAAGTAACCGTTGTATTGACGTTCTTTGCAACTGTTGACAAATTGATGCGTCAATAAACGCGCAGTTACGGAATTTTCTGAATGCACAATCTGCGTCAGAAAAAACATAAAAAACGCAGCGCGCGTTAACCACCTGTTCGGTGGTACGCCTGAACCGCATAAAAAAATCAGAGGTCGGGCAATACACACAACATCACATCACAATGGAGCAAAAGCATGATCAACTCCCTGGCTAAATCCGGGATGCTGAAGGTCGGTCTGAGCCTGATTGCTATGACTGTCGCCGCCGGTGTTCAGGCAAAAACCCTCGTTTACTGTTCTGAAGGTTCTCCGGAAGGCTTTAACCCGCAGTTGTTCACCTCGGGCACCACCTACGATGCCAGCTCACGTCAGATCTACAACCGACTGGTTGAGTTCACTATCGGCACCACCGAACTGCACGCTGCGCTGGCAGAGAAGTGGGATGTCAGTGAAGACGGTAAAACCTACACCTTCCACCTGCGTAAAGGTGTGAAGTGGCAGACCACCAAAGATTTCAAACCGACGCGCGACTTCAATGCGGATGATGTGGTGTTCACCTTTGAGCGCCAGCTGGATAAAAACAACGCCTATCACGGCGTCTCCGGCGGCAGCTACGAATACTTCGAAGGCATGGACATGCCGAAGCTGATCAGCAAAATCGAAAAAGTGGACGAGAATACCGTTCGCTTCGTGCTGACCCGCCCTGAATCGCCGTTCCTTGCTGACCTCGGCATGGACTTCGCCTCGATTCTGTCGAAAGAGTACGCAGACAACATGCTGAAAGCGGGCACCCCGCAAAACGTCGACCTGAACCCGGTCGGTACCGGCCCGTTCCAGCTGCTGCAGTACCAGAAAGATTCGCGCATCCTTTACAAAGCTAACCCGGATTACTGGGGCACCAAGCCAAAAATCGATCGCTTAGTCTTCTCCATTACCCCGGATGCGTCGGTGCGCTACGCCAAGCTGCAGAAGGGCGAATGTCAGGTCATGCCATATCCGAACCCGGCTGACATCGCGCGTATGAAGCAGGACAAAAACATCAACCTGTATGAGCAGGCTGGCCTGAACGTCGGCTACCTGTCGTACAACGTTGAGAAAAAACCGCTGGATAACCTGAAAGTGCGTCAGGCACTGACCATGGCGGTCAACAAAAAAGCGATTATCGACGCCGTTTATCAGGGCGCAGGCCAGCCGGCTAAAAACCTGATCCCACCAACGATGTGGGGCTATAACGACGACGTAAAAGACTACGCCTACGATCCTGAGAAAGCCAAAGCGCTGCTGAAAGAAGCGGGCATGGCAGACGGTTTCTCCATCGACCTGTGGGCAATGCCGGTTCAGCGTCCGTACAACCCGAACGCACGCCGCATGGCTGAAATGATTCAGAGCGACTGGGCGAAGATTGGCGTCAAAGCCAAAATCGTGACCTACGAGTGGGGCGAATACCTGAAGCGCGCCAAAGCGGGCGAGCACCAGACCGTCATGATGGGCTGGACCGGCGACAATGGGGATCCGGATAACTTCCTGGCCACCCTGTTCAGCTGTTCAGCGGCCAAAGATGGCTCTAACTACTCGCGCTGGTGTGATAAATCCTTCGAGGATCAGATTCAGCCAGCTCGCGCCACCGCCGATCAGGCGAAGCGTATCGAGTACTACAAGCAGGCTCAGGTTGTGATGCATGACCAGGCACCGGCGCTGATGATCGCGCACTCAACGGTATACGAACCGGTCAGCAAAAAAGTCTCCGGTTACAAAGTCGATCCGCTGGGCGGACACTACTTTGCTCAGGTAGACATTAAAGAATAATTGTCGCCTTTTCCGGGGCGACTGCGCGTCGCCCCGGCTTTATCTCCCTGTTTTACTGGAAACGGTAGAGGCGCAGCCTGTCTGCGTCGCGGTCGGGCCTACCCGATCGTCAGATGTAAGCAATAACAACCCTCGCGGCGACGGTCGCGCGGACAAGAGAGAACCCGGATTATGCTGCAGTTCATACTCCGACGTCTGGGCCTTGTCATCCCAACGTTTATCGGTATTACATTACTCACCTTCGCGTTTGTTCACATGATCCCGGGCGATCCGGTGCTGATCATGGCGGGCGAGCGCGGTATTTCTCCTGAACGTCATGCACAGTTAATGGCGCTGTTAGGTCTGGATCAGCCGCTGTGGAAACAGTACCTGAACTACATTAACGGCGTATTACATGGCGACCTGGGCATTTCACTTAAGAGCCGCATCCCTGTCTGGGATGAGTTTGTTCCGCGCTTCAAAGCGACGCTGGAACTTGGCATCTGCGCCATGATATTTGCCGTGGCCATTGGTATCCCGGTTGGGGTGCTGGCGGCGGTAAAACGCGGTTCAATTTTCGATCACACCGCTGTGGGCATCTCACTGACCGGCTACTCCATGCCGATCTTCTGGTGGGGCATCATGCTGATCATGCTGGTCTCGGTTCACTTCAACCTGACACCGGTTTCCGGGCGGGTCGGCGACACCGTCTTCCTGGATGACAGCATGCCGCTGACCGGCTTTATGCTGATCGACACCTTCTTCTGGGGTGAGCCGGGCGACTTCCACGATGCGGTAATGCACATGATTCTGCCTGCCATCGTGCTGGGCACCATTCCGCTGGCGGTAATTGTACGAATGACGCGTTCGGCAATGCTCGAAGTACTGGGTGAAGATTACATCCGTACGGCGCGCGCCAAAGGACTGACGCGGATGCGCGTAATCGTGGTGCATGCACTGCGCAACGCCATGCTGCCGGTGGTGACGGTCATCGGCCTGCAGGTCGGCACGTTGCTGGCCGGGGCGATTCTGACCGAAACCATCTTCTCGTGGCCGGGTCTGGGGCGCTGGCTGATTGAAGCGTTGCAGCGCCGTGACTATCCGGTGGTGCAGGGCGGTGTGCTGCTGACCGCGGTACTGATTATTGTGGTCAACCTGCTGGTTGATCTGCTGTATGGCGTGGTTAACCCGCGCATACGTCACAAGAAATAAGGGGGAATCATGTCTGTTGTTGATCCCGGCAGCGTTACCGTTGCACCGAAGCCGATGACCCCGTTTCAGGAATTCTGGCACTACTTTAAACGTAACAAAGGCGCCGTCGTGGGCCTGGTCTACATCATCATTGTGCTGCTGTGCGCCATTTTTGCCGATGTGCTGGCCCCGCATGCGCCTGCTGAGCAGTTCCGCGATGCGCTGCTGCATCCGCCGGTCTGGCAGGAAGGAGGTAACTGGAGCTACATTCTGGGCACTGACGACGTAGGCCGCGATGTGCTGTCGCGTCTGATGTACGGCGCGCGCCTGTCGCTGCTGGTCGGCTGTCTGGTGGTGGTGCTGTCGCTGATTTTCGGCGTAATCTTCGGCCTGCTGGCCGGTTATCTCGGCGGCGTGGTCGATGCCATCATCATGCGCGTGGTCGATATCATGCTGGCATTGCCAAGCCTGCTGCTGGCGCTGGTGCTGGTTGCTATCTTTGGTCCCTCGATCGTTAACGCCTCTATCGCGCTGACCTTTGTGGCACTGCCGCACTACATCCGTCTGACCCGCGCCGCGGTGCTGGTGGAAGTGAACCGCGACTATGTGACCGCCTCCGGCGTGGCCGGTGCCGGTATGCTGCGCCAGATGTTTGTGAATATTCTGCCTAACTGCCTTGCACCGCTTATCGTGCAGGCGTCATTAGGTTTCTCCAACGCCATTCTCGATATGGCGGCGTTGGGCTTTCTCGGTATGGGTGCGCAACCGCCAACGCCGGAGTGGGGCACCATGCTCTCCGACGTTCTGCAGTATGCGCAAAGTGCCTGGTGGGTCGTGACCTTCCCTGGATTGGTCATTCTGCTTACCGTGCTGGCATTTAACCTGATGGGCGACGGTTTGCGTGATGCCCTCGACCCGAAACTCAAGCAGTAAAGAGGCACCGAGATGGCGTTATTAAATGTAGACAAACTATCGGTGCATTTCGGCGACGATAAAGCACCGTTCCGTGCGGTTGACCGCATCAGTTATCAGGTTGAGCAGGGCCAGGTCGTCGGTATCGTGGGCGAGTCCGGCTCCGGCAAATCGGTCAGTTCACTGGCGATCATGGGACTGATCGACTTCCCCGGCAAAGTGATGGCGGAGAAGCTGGAGTTCAACCAGCGCGATCTGAAACGCATCTCTGAACGCGAGCGCCGCCAGCTGGTAGGCGCTGAAGTGGCGATGATTTTTCAGGACCCGATGACCAGCCTGAATCCCTGCTACACCGTAGGCTTCCAGATTATGGAAGCGATCAAGGTGCATCAGGGCGGCAACAAACGCACCCGGCGTCAGCGGGCAATCGACCTGCTGAACCAGGTCGGTATTCCCGATCCGGCGTCACGGCTTGATGTCTATCCGCACCAGCTGTCGGGCGGCATGAGCCAGCGCGTGATGATTGCCATGGCGATCGCCTGCCGGCCTAAGCTGCTGATCGCCGATGAGCCGACGACGGCGCTCGACGTGACCATTCAGGCGCAGATCATCGAACTGCTGCTGGATCTGCAGCGGCAGGAGAACATGGCGCTGATCCTGATTACGCACGATCTGGCGTTAGTGGCAGAAGCGGCGCACCACATTATCGTGATGTATGCCGGACAGGTGGTGGAGAGCGGCAAAGCGACCGATATCTTCAAAGCGCCGCGCCATCCTTATACCCAGGCGTTGTTACGCGCGCTGCCGGAGTTTGCGGCCGATAAAGCGCGTCTGGCGTCACTGCCTGGCGTAGTGCCGGGCAAATATGACCGCCCGGCTGGCTGTCTGCTTAACCCACGCTGCCCTTATGCGACTGACCTGTGTCGCCAGGAAGAACCGGAACTGCGCACCATTCCAGGACGTCAGTCCAAGTGTCACTATCCGCTGGATGATGCCGGGAGACCCACTTATGAATCATGAAATCACGAAAGATCAGTTCCTGCTGCAGGCGATTGATCTGAAGAAGCACTACCCGGTGAAGAAGGGGCTGTTTGGTCAGGAGCGACTGGTCAAAGCGCTGGATGGCGTCTCTTTTAATCTGGAGCGCGGCAAAACGCTGGCGGTCGTCGGCGAGTCAGGCTGTGGTAAATCCACGCTGGGCCGGTTGCTGACCATGATTGAAACCCCGACAGAAGGGCAGCTTTACTGGCACGGTCAGGATCTGCTGAAGCACGATCCCCAGGCGCAGAAGCTGCGTCGTCAGAAAATCCAGATCGTATTCCAGAACCCGTATGGCTCACTCAATCCGCGTAAAAAAATCAGCCAGATTCTGGAGGAGCCACTGGTCATCAATACCCAGCTGACCAAAGCGGAACGCCGCGAGAAGACGCTGGAGATGATGGCGAAAGTGGGCCTGAAAACCGAGCATTACGATCGCTACCCGCACATGTTCTCAGGCGGTCAGCGTCAGCGTATCGCCATCGCGCGTGGGCTGATGCTCGATCCGGACGTGCTGATCGCCGATGAGCCGGTTTCGGCGCTCGACGTTTCGGTGCGTGCTCAGGTGCTGAACCTGATGATGGATCTGCAGCAGGATATGGGGCTTTCTTACGTCTTTATCTCGCACGATTTGTCGGTAGTAGAACACATTGCCGATGAGGTGATGGTGATGTATCTCGGCCGTTGCGTTGAGAAGGGCAGCAAAGAGGCGATTTTTGCTAACCCGCGCCATCCTTATACTCAGGCTTTGCTGTCAGCGACGCCGCGTCTGAATCCGGACGACCGTCGTGAGCGTATTAAGCTGACCGGCGAGCTGCCCAGCCCGCTTAATCCGCCGCCAGGCTGCGCTTTCAATGCGCGCTGCCACCGACGTTTTGGCACCTGCGTGCAGTTACAGCCGAAGCTGAAAAACTACGGTGGTCAGGAGATTGCCTGCTTCGCGGTCGATCAGGATGAGAACCAGCCGGTGGGTGTGGCAGAAAAGGTCAGTTGAGGATTGGCAGCGCATTCTGGTGTTTACAGACCGCACAAAATTGAAAGCGATGGGAGCATACGCCTGTAGCAAAGCATCGCGGGCCATGGATGGCCCGCGCTGAGCCTGCCAGGGATGGCGTCTTTTGCGTCTTTGCGTAAGGCGTATGCTCCCTGAGCCTGTTCGCGATCTTAGCTCCCCAGCCAAAGGCGCCTTTCTGGCGCTTTTTTTTATCTCAATTCCGCTGTAAACCGCACCGCTGGCGGACCAGTCATCACGTTTCGGTTATTTCCCGTCTTTTTCCGTTATCAGATTTAACCTGTTTTTCTGCTGGCGATATTCGCAGCGAAAAAAGATAAACACTCTCCATCCCTTATGACAGCGATCAGGCTTTTTTGCGCCTGCGGCAGTCCGATTACGTCCTGACATTGCGCTTATCGTGTCCCGCCTGGTTGTGCCAGTGGTTGTCAGAGCGGCTAAGTCTTAAAAATTATTGAAACATCGCAGATTAATTTAACTTAAACATCACTTATTAATTATAGGGGCTAATCATCTTATATCGGCTTTATTCCGCTGTAAGTGAATCTTTATGATTAAACTATTTTATTGAATCTGCTTTATTTATAATCAGGTTTTTCTGACTGACATTAAAGGGATGTGTTATATTCCAGGAAAATTCCTCCCTTGTTGCAGGCCACGGCCAATGAAGAATAATTACGATGATTTGCAGCGTTTTAAAGAGAAAACGCAAACGCTCGACATCGACTTTAAAGATATGTCTGGCCAGGCGCAGGAAGCGGCGGAACACAGTAAATGGGCTTTGATTCGCCAGCTGGCGAAAGAGGACCATCAGACCTCACTGGGAGGCGGTCAGCGAATCGACCTGCCGCAGCCTCAGCCGCTGCGCGGGGATGAATTCACCGCGCCACCGCCTGAGGCACCGGCAAGGCCTGCCACACTCAGTGCGCAACCGACGACATCAGCCCGCAGCTCAATTCTCGATAGTCTGTCAGGCAGCAGCCTGCCCGCAGCACGCACGGCTGAACGTGACCCTTCATCACTGTTTCCGCCACCGCCGCCGCCGCAAAAACGGGTTGCGGCTGAGCCTGTTGCTGTATCACATCCTGAGCCCGTCCGGCCCGCCATCACGCCTGTCACACCCCATTCTGAACCGGAACGGTTTAGTGCCTTGTTCCGCTCGCGTGACAGCGAACCGTCGAATCTGCCGAAAGAAACCTTACTCAAACCGTTACTGGAGAAGATTGCGCTATGCCGTTAGTTTGTGTGTGCTCGCCGAAGGGCGGCGTGGGGAAAACCACGCTGGCGGCGAATCTGGCCTGGAGTCTGGCGCGTTCCGGTAGCAAAGTTCTGGCCATTGATTTTGATGTGCAGAATGCACTGCGTCTTCACTTTGGCGTGCCGCTGCATGATGGTCGCGGATTTGTGGCGCGCTCAGAAGAGCAGGCGGACTGGAGCCAGTCGATCCTCACCACTGGCGGCAATATCTTTGTCCTGCCCTATGGCGACGTCACCGAGCCACAGCGCGAACGGTTCGAAGAGAACCTGATGAAAGATCCCCACTTTATTAAGCGTGGTCTGGATACGGTACTTAATTATCCCGGTCTGGTCATTGTCGCTGATTTTCCGCCTGGTCCGGGCCCGGCCCTTAAAGCAATGACGGCGCTGGCCGATATGCATTTAGTGGTGATGTTAGCGGATACCGCTTCTGTGTCTTTATTACCGCAGATTGAAGAGAACCGGATGACCGGGAAACCGCTCAATAATAAGCAGGGACACTATTTTATCCTGAACCAGTGCGATAACCGCCGGAATATTAATCGCGATGTCACTGCATTTATGCAGCAGCGTCTGGGCGATAATTTACTGGGCGTGGTTCACCGTGATGAAAGTGTGGGTGAAGCCAATGCTTCCCAGCAGTCCGTATATGATTTCAGCCCTGCCTCAGCAGCGGCATTTGATATTGAACTGATCGCCAAACGGGTCAGCAGCATTCTGAATATCACCGTGGGAAATGGCGAAGTTCAGGCTTCCATCCGCACAAATCATTTTTAGTCGGCTACTGCAGGCGACTGACTTACACAGCTCTTCTCAGGGTGAATCATGAGTAAAATCGGGTTTTACCTGCTGCTGCTGGTGCTTGCACCCGTTGCCGCGGTGATCATCATTACGCCAATGGACAGCCAGAAACAGTATATTTTTGGTCTGATCAGCATCGGCATGATGTTTTTATTGGGTTTCAGCAAGAGCCGCAAAATAACCGTGGTGATGGTGATTCTCTCTGCCCTGATGTCCAGCCGTTATATCTGGTGGCGCACCACTGAGACGCTGCACTTTAATTCCGAAGTCGAGGCGATATTAGGGATTGGCTTATATCTGGCGGAGCTTTACGTCTGGCTCATCTTAATTCTCGGCTTCCTGCAAACCACCTGGCCATTAAAGCGCACCATTGAGCCGTTGCCGGACGATACCCGTCTGTGGCCGACGGTCGATATTTATGTGCCGTCTTACAATGAAAGCCTGGATGTGGTGCGCGATACCGTGCTGGCGGCGCAGTGTATCGACTACCCGCGTGACAAACTCAAAATCTATCTGCTGGATGATGGCAAACGCAGCGAATTTGCCCGCTTTGCGGCGGATGTCGGGGTCGGGTATATCACCCGCGACGACAACAAACATGCCAAAGCGGGTAACCTCAACCATGCGATGAAAATCACCAAAGGTGAGCTGATTTGCATCTTCGACTGCGACCACGTGGCAACCCGCACCTTCCTGCAGGCGACGGTGGGACCGTTTCTGAAAGATCCAAAGCTGGCGCTGTTGCAGACGCCGCACTACTTCTATTCGCCCGATCCCTTTGAGCGTAACCTGCGCGCTGCGCGCAGCATTCCCAACGAAGGCGCGCTGTTTTATGGCCCAGTGCAGCAGGGTAACGATAACTGGAACGCCACCTTCTTCTGCGGCTCCTGTGCGGTAATCCGTCGTTCGGCGCTGGAAGAGATTGGCGGCTTTGCCGTTGAAACTGTTACTGAAGATGCACACACCGCCCTGAAAATGCAGCGCCTGGGCTGGGGCTCAGCCTTCCTGTCGATCCCGCTGGCGGCCGGTCTGGCGACCGAACGTCTAGGTCTGCATATCATCCAGCGAACCCGCTGGGCACGCGGCATGACGCAGATTTTCCGCGTCGATAATCCGCTGTTTGGTCGCGGCCTGAAGTGGCAGCAGCGTCTTTGCTACCTCAACGCCATGCTCCACTTCCAGTTTGGTCTGCCACGCGTCGCCTTCCTGACCGCGCCGCTGGCTTACCTGCTGTTTAATCTGAATATTATTCACTCGTCGGCGTCACTGATTTTTGCCTATGTGCTGCCGCACCTGGTGATGTCGCTTTACGTTAACTCGCGCATGAATGGCCGCTTCCGTTACACCTTCTGGGGTGAGATTTATGAGACGGTAATGTGCTTCCATCTGGTGATCCCGACCCTCCTGACGCTGCTGTCGCCGAAACATGGCAAGTTTAACGTGACCGATAAAGGCGGCGTGCTGGATCAGGGCTTCTTCGATTTCCACATCGTGCGTCCGCACGTCATTGTGGCGCTGCTGCTGGGCATCGGGATTGTCGCGGGCGTGATACGTGCGGTGATGCATGACTATTTTGGCGTCGACCCTTACGTTATTGCGCTTAACGTCGGCTGGGCGATTTTCAGCCTGATCATTCTGATGGCGGCGATTGCCGTAGCGCGCGAAACCAAACAGGTGCGTAAAACTATCCGCGTTGACGTACAAATCCCGGCGATTATTCACTACGCCAGCGGCATTTCATCACGCACCCTGACCAGCAACCTGTCGATGGGCGGTGCACAGCTTGATGCGCCGGATGGCCGTCATGAAACGGATGAAATTGAAGAGATTGATCTGTTGCTGAAATCCGGCGCGATCACCATCCCGGTGAGTAAGATTTCCGGCGATGACGAGAGCATCCGCCTGCGCTTTGAGGCGATGCCGCTGGCGCGCCGTCGCGAACTGGTGCGGGTGGTACTGGCGCGTGCGGATGCCTGGATCCAGCCGGAATATAAGCAGGACAATCCGCTGATTTCGCTGGGCACCATTATCCGTACCGTATTTGAGCTGTTCTGGCTGACCTGGAAAGGTCGCCACGATAAACGTAAAAAAGTCGACCCGGTTGCCGCGGCGGCGAAAGAGGATGGCGCGGCATGAAGATCCTGACGCACACGTTGCTGGCCAGTTCACTGACCGCCGCGTTATGGCTGACGCCCGCTGGCGCGGAAACGCAGACAGCGATTGATAACAGCAGTGCCGTGCCGGTAAACAGTGCGGCACCGATGCCACCTGAGGCTGCTGCAACCAGCCAGCCAGCGGGTGCCACCGTCAGTGCGCCGGTAAACAGCGCGGCTCCGGCGTCGTCTGGGGCTGCTGGAACCTCACAATCTGCTAATGCCGCCGTCAGTGCGCCGGTGAACAGTTCTGCGCCGACGCCGCCTGAGGCTGCTGCAACCTCACAATCTGCTAATGCCGCCGTCAGTGTGCCGGTAAACAGTGCGGCTCCGGCGTCGCCTGATGTCGCTGCAACCACACAGTCAGCCGATGCCACTGTCAGTGCGCCAGCGGAAAACCAGGCACCGGCCAGCGGTGCGGCTCCGGCGACACCACCTGCAACGCCTGTTAATAATGCTGCCACACCGGATGCCGGTTCAGCGCAGGTGACGGCCCCGGTAAGTGGTGGCGGATCAGCAACGCCGTCAGTGCCATCCGCGGCCCAGCCCGCAGAATCTGTACCGGCCTCTGCGCCACAGAGTGCAGTACCGGATGCCTCACAGACATCTGCGACCCCATCTTATGCTCCGGCTGCAGAAGCCGCCGCCGCACCTCAGGCGTCAGCGAATGGCGAGGCTTCTTCCACCGCACCGGTGACGAGCAGCGGCGCTGTGACGCAGGACAGCAGCGCGCTCTCCGCGGTGCCGCTGCCGCAGGGGCTGAGCAGTGCCGATCCCGCGCTGGAAGCGGCCGCCAGTGCGCTGCCCTACGCGCCAGGCCAGACGACTGCGCCGGTTGCAGAACCGCAGATGCCGATCACGGCGGCTATCAATCAGCCGATCAGCAGCGTCATCTCCGTAGCCCAGATGGGCCAGTCACGCGGCATTACGCTGACCGGCGGTCAGTTGCAATCGGGCATCACCTTTACCCTGCCCGGCGATGAGGTCATTACCAATGCGCGACTGAATCTGACGCTGCGCGTCTCAGCCGCGCTGGCGGCACGCAATACTTCGCTGCAGCTGATGCTGAATGGTCAGCCGCTCGGTACGCTGCCGCTGGGTGCCACGGACAGCGACGTCAGTGATTATGAGCTGGATATTCCGGCGGCGATGGTGGTGTCGAACAACAACCTCAGTTTTAAAATCAACGATGCGGACAAGCTGCTGTGTGAGAAAGAGAGCGCGCAGCAGTATCAGGTCACCATTCTGCCGAATACCGCGCTGCACCTTGAAGGGCAGAAGCTCAATATCGGTACGCGCCTGCGCAACTTCCCGCGTCCGTTCCTGGATCCGCAGCGGATGACGGCGTCCACCATCACGATGGGCTTTGCCAGTAACGTCTCACCTGATGCGGTCAGCGCGGCGGCACTGGTCGCTTCCTGGCTTGGCATTCAGAGTGATTATCGCGGCATCCGGTTCCCGGTGGTGCGCGGCGAACTGCCGGAAAACAACGGCATCCTGTTTGGTCATCCTGGCGATCGAATCGGCATCCTGACGTTCCCGGCCAGTCATGGCCCGATGCTGCAGGTGGTGGATAACCCCAGTAACCCGGTTTACAAATTGCTGCTGGTCAGTGGTAACAATTACGATCAGCTGCGTCAGGCGGCGAACCGTCTGACAACCCAGCCATTCACCAACGATGAGAGCCAGCTGCAGGTTCCTGTACAGACCATTGGCAACCGCAAACCTTACGATGCGCCACGCTGGATTAACACTGACCGCCCGGTCCGCCTGAGCGAACTGCTGCGTAAAGACCAGAGCCTGACCAGCAGCGGCATCTGGCATGATGCGCTGCGGGTTAACTTCCGCGCCGCGCCTGATCTGTTCCTGTGGGATGGCGACACGGTGCCGGTTAATCTGCACTATCGCTTCCCGTCTGAAAGCTGGATTGATGAGGACAACTCGTTCCTTAACGTCATGCTCAACGGCACTTTCCTGCGCAACCTGACGGTCAACAAAGTCGGCCTGCTGGAGAACGCCTGGCATCGTTTAGGCGGTGATGCGCGTCAGGAGCAGTATCAGCTGAATCTCGAGCCCTATCTGATCTATGGCGATAACCAGCTGGCGCTCTACTTCAATATCAAACCGCGCGCCGATGCGCCCTGCGGCGTGCTCCTGAACAACAACATCAAGAGCCGGATTGAAGAGGACTCGTGGATCGATCTGAGCCATACCCGCCACTTCAGCATGTTGCCGAACCTCTCTTACTTTGTCGGTGCCTCGTTCCCGTTCTCGCGGCTGGCTGACTTTGGCCAGACCACGCTGCTGCTGCCGGAAACGCCCAGCGATGCCGAGCTGTCGACGCTGCTGGATCTGGCGGCGCGGGCCGGAACCGCGACCGGCGTGGCGCTGACGCAGAATCAGGTGCTGTTTGGTCTGCCCACTGGCGGCACCCATCTGGCGCGCATACAGCAGAGCGATCTGCTGGCAGTCAGCACCACCGGTAACAGCGCCTTCAATCAGGCGATGCTGGCGGCGTCACCCTATGACGCTACCAGCAGCACTTTTGGGGTGAAAGAGCCCGACACGCTGGAAAAATTACGCGGCTGGCTGACCGGCGACTGGAGTCGTCAGCAGCTGGATGCGGATCGTTACTTCTCTTCCAACGAAGCGTGGCGGGGCTTTCTCAGCTACCGGTCGCCGTGGAATCGCGATCGGCTGGTGGTGATGACGGTGGCAACCAGCGACGATCAGCTGCTGCGACTGCACAACGATTTAAGTTCGGCGCAGATTAACGCCGCAGTGCGCGGCGACACCGCGATTATCACCGATGAAAACGGCATTCGTAGTTTCCGCGTCGGTGCACAGTTCCCCAGCGGCGAAATGCCCTGGTACATGATGGTGGTGTGGTATGCCAACCAGCACTCGGTGCTGCTGGCGGTGGCGGCGATGCTGCTCTCTGCGCTGGTGGGCAGTGCGGCCTGGGTGATGCTGAAGCGTCATGCCTGGCGGCGTCTGAACCCAAAGCAGAGCCATGATTCCGGCAGGAAGTAAGGACAACAATAATGAAAAAAAATCTGTTAAGTGCCGGTATCCGCCATGCGTTGCTGCTGGGCAGCGCCCTGGCCCTGTCACCGCCGCTGCTGGCGGCGGAAAGCGCCAATCCGGCGTTGCAGGCCCTGTTCGATCAGGCCTCCTACTGGCATCAGAAAGCGCATGACGACCTGGCGAAAGCCTCGCTGCAAAAGGTGCTGATGGTTGAACCCGGCAATACCCAGGCGCTTTATCTGCTGGCCCTCTATTCACAACAGGGCGGCGACACGGCTGCCGCAGCGCAGTATCGTGCCCGTCTCAGCCAGGTCTCCCCAAGCGATCCGCACCTGAGCGAGCTGGATAATGCGCGCCAGATGCAGACCATTCCGCAGGCGCAGCTTTCGCTGGCGCGTCAGCAGGCGCGCAGCGGCAACATTCCGGCGGCGTTACAGACCTGGCGCAATACCTTCAGCGGTAATGAGCCACCACCGAGCGTCGCGGCAGAATATTATCTTACGATGGCGGGTGACCGTACGCTGCTGCCGCAGGCGGTTGAGGCGCTGCGGCAGTTTGCGGCTCAGCATCCGCAGGACACCGGCGCACGGCTGGCGCTGGGTAAAGCGCTGACTTATCAGGAACCGACCCGTCGCGAAGGCATTGAAGTATTGAGTTCGCTGGCGAGTGGTAATCAGGATGCCGATCGTTCACTGCGCCAGGCGCTGCTGTGGCTCGGTCCGCAGCCGTCAGATGCGGCACTCTATCAGACCTGGCAGCAGCGTCATCCGCAGGACTCTGCCGTCATCGACTACTACCGTAAAAATGTCGGTGGCGCAGAAAAAGGAGCCGGATTCAGCGCGCTGAACAGCGGTGACGTCGGCGGAGCGCAGACCAGCTTTGAAAAAGTACTGGGAGCCAATCCCCAGGATGCCGATGCGTTAGCGGGCATGGGCTATGTGGCCCAGCGAGCCGGACGTTATCAGGAAGCGGCTGATTATCTGCAGCGCTCTGCTCAGCAGGGCGGCGATCAGGGTTCCTCGCGCCAGCAGCAGGCCGACGATGCCCGCTTTTATGCGCAGCTGGCCAGCGCGCAGCAGGCGCTGAAAAACGGCGACAGCGCGCAGGCGCTGACCTTAAGCGAACCGCTGGTCCAGGCTGACGGTGAAAAAGGGCTGGCCGCCAGACTGTTCCGCGCCGACGTGCTGCGCCGCACCAATCAGCCTGAGCAGGCGGAGCAGATCTACCGCACCATTCTGCAAAGTGATGCGGATAACCGCAGCGCCAAAGAAGGGCTGTTCTACGTTCTGCGTCAGCAGAATCGCAGTGCCGAAGCCAGTACGCTGCTGGGGGCACTGCCGGATAGCGTGCGTCAGAGCGTGACGCCACGGGCCAATGAAGCGGATGCGCTGCGTCAGCAGGCAAAGCGTCAGCTGGCGGCCGGTAACAACGCCGCTGCCATCGCGACGCTGCAGCAGGGCATTCAGCGCTATCCCTCTGATGGCTGGCTGCGGCTCGATTTAGCCCGGCTCTATCGTCAGCAGGGCGATACGCTGCTGGCGGCCAACGTGATGCAGCCGGTGATGCGCAACGGGGCCAGCACCAGCGAACTCTATGCCGGTGCGCTGAACGCCAGCGAAAGCGGTGGCTGGCAGCAGGCCAGCGCGTTGCTGGCGCGCATTCCTGCCAATGCGCAGACGGCGGCGATGCGTGAACTGGCGCAGCGGGTGAATTTCAATCTGCAGATGAGCACCGCCGATCAGTACCTGGCGCAGGGCGCGACGGCCGCCGCCGCCAATACCCTGAAAGCGCTCACGGTCATGCCGCCCGCTAATCCGGTGGATGCCGGAAACCTGGCGCAGAAGCTGGCAAAGGCGGGCGATCTCACCAGCGCGGTGTCGGTGGTGCGGACGAACCTGCAGCGTGGCGTGCAGGGCAACGCGGGCGATTATGCCGCGCAGATGGCGGTGCTGAATCAGGCGGGCCTCGGCGGTGAGGCGCAGCGCTTCCTCAGCAACCCGGAGCTGCAGGCGCGCAGCACCCCGACGCAGCTCGCGGGTATTCGTAACGGCTATCTGATTAACGAAGTGGATCGCCTGCGGCAGCAGCGGCAGTACGCGGTGGCTTATGACAAGCTGATTGGCGCGCTGCAGCAGGATCCGCAGAACCGCGACCTGATGTTCGCGATGGCCCGCCTCTATCAGGACGGCAAGATGAACCGGGATGCGGGCGTAGTCTATGACTACCTGATGACCCAGGATACGCCGACCCAGGATGCGCGCGTCGGGGCCATCAACGTCGCGCTGGCGCAGAACAATGTGCCGCGTGCTAACGAGCTGAGCCGCGGCCTTAACACCACCACGCAGACGCCGGATCGCCTGCTGTTGCTGGCACGTGTCGCCGAAGCCAATGGCAACCATTCACAGGCGATGGCGTATCTGCGTTCCGCGCGCGCGCAGCTGACTGGCCTGCAGGGCGCGCAGCCTGGCAGCGTGCCGACCGTGGGCGGCCTGGCACTGGCGGACAATCCGTTTATCAACCGCACCACCTCGCCGGTGGGACGCTCACCGTCCAGCTACGGCACCGTGCTGCCGTGGCAGGCGGCACCGGTGGGCCAGACTGCTGGCGTGACATCACAGGGCGAACCGGCTGCGGGCAGCACAACGGTTTCTCAGCAGTCACAGGTTCTGCATGACGTCAATACCATGATGGATTCGCTGCAGGAGAAAACGGCTACCTGGAGTCAGGGCATGGTGCAGGTGCGCGGGCGCGACGGCGAGTCGGGCCTGAGCAAACTGACGGAAGCCAAAGCGCCGCTGACCTTCTCCACCGTGCCGTTTGAAACGGCGCGCCTCGACTTTACCGCCACGCCGGTCTCACTCACGGCAGGCAGTGGCGCCGCCGATGCCTGGCGTCGTTTCGGCACCAATGCGCTGAGCCAGGGCCGCGTTGTGGCCGCAGGCGGCGCGACGGTGAATGATCTGCCCAACGCGACCACCGATTCGCAGACCGCTTCTGGCGTCGAGCTGAATCTGGCGCTGAAGGGCGATAGCTACAAAGTGGATATCGGCAGTACGCCGCTGGGCCAGGATCTCAGTACGCTGGTCGGGGGGGTGCAGTGGTCACCGAAACTCACCGACTTCCTGACGCTGATCCTGACCGGTGAGCGTCGCGCGATTACCGACAGCCTGCTCTCTTACGTCGGCGCAGAAGATAAAGCCAGCGGCAAACGCTGGGGACGCGTCACGAAGAACGGCGCGAACGCCCTGTTAAGCTACGATAATGGCGATGCGGGCTTCTACGCTGGCGGCGGCGCTTACAGCTACCTTGGTGAAAATGTTGCCAGCAACAATAACCTGCAGGCGACCGCCGGGGCGTATGTTCGTCCGTTCCACAGTGACGACCGCGAGCTGAAAGTGGGCATGAGTCTGGCGTGGATGGACTTCTCAAAAAACCTCAGCTACTTCAGCTACGGGCAGGGCGGCTACTTCAGCCCGCAGAACTACGCGTCGGTCTCGTTCCCGATAGAGTTCTCACGCAAGTTTGACGATCTCAAAGTGAATATTGGCGGTGCCGCCGGTTATCAGACCTACAGTCAGGATAAGAGCGCGTACTTCCCGGCGGATGCCAGCCTGCAGTCAGAGCTGGCATCCCTTGCTGCCAGCGGCAGCGTGAAAGACGCGTACTACTCTGGCGGCAGTAAAAACGGCATCGGCTATAACCTGCACGCCGGGGCGGACTACAAACTCAATAAAGATGTGACGATTGGCGGCCAGCTGGGTTATGACACCTTTGGTGACTACAACGAAAGCAGCGCCCGGCTCTATGTCCGTTACCTGTTCGGAGAGAAGTAATGAGTGAGCATTCGGGGGTATCACATCCTTATCAGCCGGGCTGGTTTGACCTGGTCAGCGTGCTGATTGACGGGATGATCGCCAACGCCGGTCAGCAGGAGGCGGAAGCTTTTCTCTACAGGATGGGTGAATCGCTGGCGACCCGCTATCCTTTGCCAGAGTCGCGCACCGTGCAGGATCTGGAGCGTGAGGCCAACCTGCAACTGGCGCGGTTTAACTGGGGCTTTGTGCAGCTTCAGCCGGAAGAGAAGGCGCTGCTGATTGCGTATCACGCCTTACCGGCAGGCGACAATCGCCATTCTCCGGCTGACTGGCAGGCGGCGTTTGGTGCGGTCATCGCCGGGCTTTTTTCAGGCTGGTTGCAGGGCCAGGGCGGCAGCAGAATGGTGCCGGTGACGCTTGAACTCAACGATGGCAGTACGCTGCACTATCGATATCAATAGGATCAGAAATGAAACGTAAGCCATTCTGGATGGGCTGGATCTGCTCTGTTTTACTGCTGGCCTGCAGCGCGCAGGCCAATGCCAGCGGCTGGGATACCTTTAAAAGTCGTTTTCTGACCGCCGAAGGGCGGATCACGGATACCGCCAATAACAATGTCAGTCACACCGAAGGTCAGGGGTATGGCATGTTGCTGGCGGTGGCCAACAACGATCGCGCCACCTTTGATCGGCTGTGGCAGTGGACGCGCACTCAGCTGCGTAATCCGCAGACCGATCTCTTCTACTGGCGCTATGTGCCGGGCAGTGACAACCCGGTTGCCGACAAAAATAACGCCTCGGATGGCGATGTGCTGCTGGCATGGGCGCTACAGCGCGCCGCACAGAAATGGCAGGTGGAGAGTTACCAGCAGGAGTCAGACCGCATTCAGCGCGCGATCATCAAGCTGGATGTCACGAGCTTCGGCGGCCATACCGTCCTGCTGCCGGGCGCGCAGGGCTTCAATAAAACCAGCTATGTGGTGCTGAATCCTTCGTACTTCCTGTTTCAGGCGTGGCGGGAGTTTGGCGAGCGCAGTCATCTGCAGGTCTGGGATAAGCTGATTAACGATGGTTTTGATCTGCTGGGTAAGCTGAGCTTTGGTAAAACTGGCCTGCCACTGGACTGGGTCGCGCTGAATGCGGATGGGTCGGTTGCGCCAGCGGTGGGTTACTCAAACCGCTTCAGCTACGACGCGATTCGCGTGCCGCTGAACATCTGGTGGTATGACCCGCACAGTCTGGCGCTGGTGCCGTTTCAGCGCGTCTGGCAGGGTTACAGCCGCATGCTGACCCCCGCCTGGTTCGATGTGCTGGCGAATGCACCAGCTCCTTACCACCTTGAGGGCGGTCTGCTGGCGGTGCGAGACCTGACGCTGAATGAGACCGGCTATCTGAGCGATAAGCTGGCTGCCGATCAGAACTACTTCTCTGCCAGCCTGCAGTTGCTGACCTGGCAGGCGTTTCAGGAGAAGCGCTGATCAATCGCAGAACGGCGGCGCTGGCCGCCGTTCTGTGGCTGATAACCCGGTATGTCAGGCGCTGAGCCGCGCCTGACTCATACTTCTGCTATCCGGCAATAATGCGTTACTGCGGATAGGGCACCCAGTCGCCGCCGTTGAGCCTGATCCAGGGCTTGCCCTGATACATCATCACCACCGCCCCGTCGTTTTCCGACACCACCGGTGTCTGCGGCAGTTTGTCGGTCAATACCGACATATTCACATTCGGCGCATTAAATACCTGTCCGTCCACCACCCGCGACATAATTTCTGAAATCGCCAGCAGGCTGGTCGGTGCATCAATATTGAGGGATTGTCCCTGATGCGGGGCCTTCATGCCGACAAACTTAATCCCCACAGGCACATGCGTAATGGCAGGGCTGGGAATATCCCGCAGGCCTGACATCTGCATCTTATCGCCCTCAAGTGCGGCGCCATGCTCCGGCACCACCAGCACCATCACCCGGCGGCCCGACTTCTCCAGCTGGGTGAGGAAGGCGTCGATTTGATCAAACAGCAGCTGAGCGCGCGGCTTCCACGGGGCAGTCTGGGTGCTGCCCAGCTCACGGGTACCGTCGTGCAGCGGGATCAGGTTGTAGAAGGTGGCGCTGCGTGCATCGCTGCTCTTGCTGCGATCGTCAAGCCAGCGCTGCAACAGCTGGGCATCGTTAAGCACCGGCGAGCCGTCGAATGAGGTCAGCTCCGGGGCAATACCCGCCTGCGACATCAGCGGTGCCTGAATATCGCCACCCTCGCGCAGTTCCTTGAGATAGTTACCGAACACGCCGGTGTGATCCATCATCAGCTGCTCTTTAAAGCCCAGCTTCGCCAGATTATCGAACAGATAACAGCGTGAATCGGTGGGTTTGTAGAGTTCGCTGTGCGAAGTCTGACCGCAGCTGGCACGCAGCAGACGGATCCCCGCCGGTCCGCTGTAGCTGGTGGCGGAGTTATAGTTGGTCAGCATGATGTCAAAGTGCTGCCACAGCGGATGATTACGCAGCTGGGAGGCATCCATGTCGGACCAGGCGAGTGAACAGATGTTGATCACCAGGATGTCGAACGGCTGCGAATCGGCCGGCAGGCTGTCAGGGAAATGGGTGACGCGCTTGCGCTCACTCTCATAAAAACGGCTGAGCCAGGCGGTCAGGCTGGCGCTGGTGGGCGCGGCTGACTGATCGAGCCCATCCGGCACGGCCGCCGCCTGGCTGGCAGCAGCCGGTGTCTGATTCAGCACCACCTGCGGGGTCGTCGCGCGGGTCGGCAGCAGCGACATCGCCGGACCCGCAATGGTCAGCACGTTGAGCCAGATCAGCATCAATGAAACCAGCACGGTGATGCGAACCCACTGCGAAATAAACAGATAGAGCACCAGCAGAACAAACAGGGCACCCACCATTTGCCAGTTGATAAAACGGTCAGCCAGATCAAGCAGGTACGCACCCGAGAAGCCCGCCAGCTGATCGCCCTGGCTGAGAATGCTGCTGAGTCCCGGCAGCCAGGTATCATGCCAGAACAGCGCGAAGCCAACCGGGATCGAGACCCAGTGGCGCAGGCGATGCAGGCGAACCGACGGCAGCGGGAAAAGCAGCCAGGCGAGAAACACCAGATTGCTCAGGGCATGAAAGTTGAGGTAGCCGTACCACAGCAGGGCGAATTTGACTAAAAAGTAGAAGTTCCAGCCGCCCAGTCCGCGCCAGCAGGACCACAACCGGGAAGAGTGGGCCGCAGCGGGTTGATCATTTTTCATTAATTTTTGCATCCGTTTTTGGAGATTGACGCTGCCAGTGACCTTCAGACTTCAGCGCGCGAGCAGGCAACAGCCGATTCAGCAGGCCGTTCCAGCGACGCGGCAGCCACTGATGCCAGACCGGCTTTAAAATCAGCAAGATAACAACGATCAGCAGCGCAATCTGTACCCAATCCATCAGGTTCATCGGGATTCATTCTCCGGCAGTAAAGTGATGGGCAGGGGGGCTGAGCGTTCCTGCGTTTCGTGATGGCGCTCAACGGCGGCACGTGTTGTCTCTGATACCGGCGTCAGATCCTGAATCGCCATGGGCGTCAGTTTCTTAATATTGCTGACTTCCGCAAAAATCTGATTATCCTCGAACCAGACCATTCGGTTTGCAAACAGCTCGTCGTGAGGCAGTGAAAATATATATTTCAATGCTTTATCAAGATCGTTATAGCGGCAGGAGGAGAGAAACAGAATGACGCGATCTTCCAGTACCGTGACCAGATCGCCAAAGCGGCGCGGCTTACAAAGTGTCAGGATCTGCTGCGGTTTAAGCTGTGGCACCGGCCGCAACGCCACCAGCAGGCCCTTATCATTTTCCGGCAGCAAAGTATTACTGATCAACTGGCTGACCGACTGGCAGAAGGCGTCAAGCCGCAGGTAGCCTTTTTCATGCAGAGGCTGCAACGATGCGGTTAACGCCTCAAGACTGGCGGGAACGCGACGGTTAAACACCTGTCCCTGAACGCCTTCCAGCGTGGTCAGAAACCGCGACATGGGCGCGTTGGTCGGCACAATAACGTTTACCCCGCAGGCCAGCAGCAGACGCTCGTCGCTGTAACGCAGGCTGGCACCCATCTCGCGCACCACAATTTTCAGGCCGTTGCCGCGTCCGCGTCGCAGGCTGTGTACAAACTTCGCCAGTTCGTTGATCAGGTCGCTTCGGGTCAGGCTGAAAATAACCGTTGCGGCATTGGCCTGTTGAGCCCGTAACCAGACCTGCTCATTATCATCAAAGAGTTGCCACTGGCGTGAAAGTGGCGGTGCACCCTCAAGCACGATTTTGTCCGCAAGATAATGCTGCTCGTCATTAAGGCTCAGCGGTTCCTGATTTTCATTTAACGTAAAGAAACGATCTTCTTCACAGCCCAGGCGTATTGCACGATCGGCCAGCAGGCGTTCTGCGGCATACCACCAGTTAATTCGATACTGCCAGCTATCCTGCTGAAAACCCAAATGCGCCACGCCATCCAGCTGACGAAAATAACGCTGAAGATTATTACTCAGGTTTATTATAGTGGAACCGGACGTCACGATTAACAGCGTGAGTTTTCTTTTATGCAGCGTGTGGCGCATACCCTTTATCCACCGCGTTAATTCGGCGTCATCGAGCTTATCCCATTGCGCTGCGCTGCTGTTAAATATCACCAGGCCATTTTTACTGCCGAACGTGCGCAGAAAATCACTTTCCAGCTGCAACAGACTTCGTTTGCTTTTGGGAAGAGAAAACAGCGGGATACGGTCAGGACCGCCGACCGGGTCGGGCGTCAGTAAATCACGCGGCGGCTGATCAGCGCTGATTAGCGTGACGGCCTGCTGATGTGAAATCACCTGTCGAATAAAAGTGCGGGCGTCATCCTGCCGTGCACAAGTGACCCAATAACAGCCAGGGGTTTGCAATGCCGTTAATTCAGGCTGAACATGCAACAGCCCTAGCGAAAAAGAATTTTTCATATTGAATTCGTTATTTTTCCAGTCCAGGCTAGCTTATTATAGACAGGCCTGGATGTAACCTGAGAAATTTGAACATTGCTAATGACAGGCTGACTCACAATGTTCTGCAAATGCCGCGTTTCAGGAAATTTTTTTTCAATGCCCTTTTTTGCGCGCAGACGGTCATTCTGAGTCTGACATTGTTTTATTTTTGGCGAAAAGTAATGAAAAACCAAAATCTTTATACCCCTGTCGCCACTGCCGGCGATCGTCAGGATGATATTAGCGCTTTGCGTGACGCCTTTTCTTTGCACTCTTTTCGCTATGTCGACATTGCACGTGAAGAGCGCCTGAAAGAGATCGTGTCGCGCTGGCCGCTGTTAGCGGAAACGCTCCCCAGCCAGCCTGAGCAATCTGACTGATGCCGCTGATAGCGCTTCAGGGCGTGCGGGGCGGCATTGGCACAACCTCTCTTTGTGCCGGACTCGGCTGGGCGCTCGCCACCCTCGGCGAGCGGGTCTTGCTGATCGATGGCTCGCCGATCAGTCAGCTCGGCGTGCATTTTAATCTGCCCGCTCAGCAGGAGAGTGGCTGGATGCAGGCGCTGTGCGATGACGGGGAGTGGCAGCATGCCGCGCTTCGCTATCCCAATGGACCTGATTTGCTTCCACATGGTGTGCTCTCTCATCAGCATGCGTTGACTATTGCCCACCAGAATGAGGCGGTAGCCGCGCCGCTGCTCCAGGCATTGCCGGACCTGCAGGCGCGCTATCAGTGGATTATTTTCGATCTGCCCGCCGATCCCCTGCCGTGGCACGAAACGCTCTTTCCGGCACTGGACGGTATACTGTGCGTCACTCAGCCAGATGCGAATTGTCATCTACGTCTGAGCCAGCGCCATTTTCCGGCACGTACCCGCTTTATCATCAATCAGTTCAATGCCAACAGCCGTCTGCAGCAGGACCTCCATCAGCTCTGGATGGCTTCGCTGACAGAGCTGATACCATTGCTGATCCACCGCGATGAGGCGCTGGCTGAAGCGCTGATGATGAAGCAGCCGGTTGGTGAATATCGGCCACATGCGTTAGTCAGCGAAGAGATCGTCACGCTGGCAAACTGGCTGCTGCTCAATCTGAATGGGGTGAGGTCGTGAACCCGTTGCGCTGGCTGTTGACTGCTCCCGCCTGGCAATCACTGCACAGCGGCTATACCACCGCGCGAGGCAATGGCGCTTCCCGCTTCGCCAGTGCACTTCACCTGTTCTGGTCTGTTCTGGGGCTGATGCTGCTCCGTTTCGAAAGCCCGGCCTGGCAGCGTGTTATTCAGCAGCGCCGCCGCCTTTACCCGCACATTTCTCCGGAGCGTCCGCGTCCGCTGGATATTTTGCGTTATCTGATTCAGACACTCTGGCTGATTGTGATCCGGCTACCGGGTGCGGGCGGGCGCGACGGCGTTAACCGCCTGAGCGTGCTGACTGGCTGGCGGCACCACGGTTATCGCTGGCTGGATAATCTTGTCGCCCGCTCGCAAACCCACAGCATTGATACGCGTCTTGAACAGCGGCTGAAGCGCCTGTCACCGCTGATGCGGCGCAGCCTTTTCGTCGTCGTTGCCCTCTTTGCCTCACTGCTGGCACTGCTCTGTATCAGTCAGCCCTTTGGTCTGATGACCCAGTTTATTTTTGTCGTACTGCTCTGGGGGCTGGCGATGCTGGTACGGCGCATACCGGGGCGTTTTCCCACGATGATGCTCATCGTGCTGTCGCTGACCGTGTCGTGCCGCTACCTCTGGTGGCGCTATACCTCGACGCTGAACTGGGACGATCCGCTGAGCCTGATCTTTGGTCTGCTACTGATTGCAGCAGAGACCTATGCCTGGGTGGTGCTGGTGCTGGGCTATTTCCAGACGCTCTGGCCGCTTAATCGCCAGCCGGTTTCTATGCCGGCGGATCGTTCGCAGTGGCCATCGGTGGACCTGCTGGTGCCGACCTATAACGAACCGCTCAGCGTTGTCAGACCGACGCTCTATGCTGCGCTGGGCATCGACTGGCCGAAAGACCGCCTGACTATCTATCTGCTCGACGACGGCAACCGGCCGGAATTTCGCGACTTTGCTGCCAGCGTGGGCATCAACTATGTCGTGCGTCCCTCTAACGAACATGCCAAGGCGGGCAACATCAACCACGCGCTGAAAAAGTACTGCCGCAGCGACTTCGTCTCGATTTTTGACTGCGACCATGTGCCGACACGCTCATTTTTACAGATGGCCATGGGCTGGTTTATCAAGGATCCGCGGCTGGCGATGCTGCAGACGCCGCATCACTTCTTTTCGCCCGATCCGTTTGAGCGCAATCTCGGGCGGTTTCGCCGTACGCCTAATGAGGGGTCGCTGTTTTACGGGCTGGTGCAGGACGGTAATGATACCTGGGACGCCACCTTCTTCTGCGGCTCCTGCGCCATTCTGCGTCGCACCGCGCTGGAAGAGATTGGCGGTATTGCCGTCGAAACCGTGACTGAAGATGCCCATACCTCGCTGCGTCTGCACCGGCGTGGCTACACCTCGGCCTACATCCGCATTCCTCAGGCGGCCGGACTGGCAACCGAAAGCCTGTCAGCGCATATCGGGCAGCGTATCCGCTGGGCACGCGGCATGGTGCAGATTTTCCGCCTGGACAACCCGCTGTTTGGTAAAGGGCTGAAGTGGGTGCAGCGGCTCTGTTATGCCAACGCCATGCTGCACTTCCTGTCCGGCATTCCACGGCTGGTCTTCCTGCTGGCACCGCTAGCATTTTTACTCTGCCACGCCTACATCATCTACGCGCCTGCGCTGGCGATCGCGATTTATGTTTTACCTCACATGCTGCATACCAGCCTCACCAACTCGCGTATCCAGGGGCGCTGGCGTCACTCTTTCTGGAGCGAAGTCTACGAGACGGTGTTGGCCTGGTATATCGCCCGCCCGACCACCGTGGCGTTGTTCAATCCCCACAAAGGCAAGTTTAACGTTACCGCCAAAGGCGGACTGGTTGAGGAGCAGCATCTGGACTGGGTGATCACCAAGCCCTATATGCTGCTGGTGCTGCTCAATCTGGCGGGTGTGCTGATGGCGTTCTGGCGCATACAGCATGGCCCGGCAAACGAGATACTGACGGTATGCGTAAGCCTGATTTGGGTGATTTACAACATGATTATTCTCGGTGGCGCGGTGGCGGTGTCGGTTGAAGCTCGACAGATCCGCGAGGCGCATCGGGTAGAGATTGCCATGCCCGCCGCCATCGCACGCGAAGATGGTCATATGCTGCCCTGTACGCTGCGTGACTACTCTGACGGCGGTGTGGGGCTGGAGATGCGCGAACCGGATGCGCTGCGGGAGGATGAAAAAGTCTGGCTGCTGCTGCGTCGTGGACAGCAGGAGTTCAGCTTTCCGTGCCAGGTTCAGCGTGTCTTTGGCCGTCGGGCGGGTGTCCGTCTGCATCAGCTGACCACCCAGCAACATATTGATTTTATCCAGTGCACCTTCGCCCGTGCTGATACCTGGGCACTGTGGCAGGACGGTTTTCCGGAGGATAAGCCAGTGCAGAGTCTGGCCGACATCATGATCCTCGGCTTTAAAGGTTATCTGCGCCTGGCGGAATATGGCCCGCCGCAGTTACGTCGGTTGTTTAACCTGCTTACCGCTGGGGTAAGCTGGCTGGCTTCGCTGTTGCCGCAAGGCATCGGACGCGTGCCCGCTTCAAAAAATCTGCATTGAGTTGATGATATGACGACAACAGGAATAAACAGGTGGGTCGCTGCGCTGCTGCTGGGCTCGGCAACGCTGAGCAGTGCCGTGGCGCAGGAGAGTGCACCGGTCATGGCTACCGGAGAAACGGCGGTGCAATCGTTGCCGCAGCAGCCTGCCGCGCCGCTGCGTAGCAGTCAGCTGAGCTTTGCTAAGCTGGCGCCGCCGCCGGGCAGCATGACGCTGAGCGGAACGCGCCCCAGCGGGCAGATCGAGTTCGGGGTGCGCAGTGATGAGGTAGTGACACGTGCGCTGCTTAATCTCAGCTACCGGCCGTCGCCTGCGCTGCTGCCCACGCTGTCGCAGCTGAAAGTCTATCTCAATGATGAGCTGGTGAGCCTGATTACCCTGACGCCGGAACAAATTGGCAAACAGAATCAGATGCAGCTGGCGATCGATCCCCGTTTTATCACCGACTTTAACCGCGTTCGCTTTGAGCTGGTCGGTCACTACGCCAACATCTGTGAAAATCCGGCCAACAGCACCATCTGGCTCGATATCGGCAAAGAGAGCGGTCTGGCTCTGACGCTACAAAAGCTGCCGCTGAAAAATGACCTGTCTCATTTCCCGGAGCCCTTTCTTGATACGCGTGACACGCGACCGCTGACCCTGCCGATGGTGTTTGCTGCCCGGCCAGACGTTAACCAGCAGCGTGCCGCCGCGATCCTGGCCTCCTGGTTCGGCAGCAAAGCCGCCTGGCGCGGACAGCATTTTCCGGTGCTCTACAATCAGCTGCCGCAACAGCAGCATGCGGTGGTGTTTGCCACCAACGATGCACGCCCGGATTTCCTGAAAAATTTGCCGCCGGTGATGAAGCCGACCGTGGCGATGGTAAGCCAGCCTGACAGTCCTTATGAAAAAATGCTGCTAATCCTGGGACGCAACGACGACGATCTGCTGACGGCGGTGCAGGGGATTGCGCAGGGTGAGCTGCTGTTACGCGGCGACAGCGCCACCGTCGACCGTGTCACACTGCTGGCACCGCGTCAGCCCTATGATGCGCCAAACTGGGTGCGGACCGATCGCCGCACCACTTTTGCAGAGCTGACGCAGTATGAAAACCAGTTACAGTCTGACGGTCTGCAGCCCAACCCGATCAGCCTGACGCTGAACCTGCCGCCCGATCTCTTCCTGGTACGGGCGCGCGGTATCGATATGGATCTGAGCTATCGCTATACCTCGCCTGTCCACCCGGATGGCTCACGGCTGGCCGTTAACCTGAATAATCAGTTTATTCAGGACTACCCGCTGGTGCCGAAAAATACCGCCGGGCAGCAACTGCTGCATATTCCGCTGATTCAGGGAATGATGGACAAGAATCATGAGCTGCTGATCCCGGCGCTGCGGCTGGGCGTGGTAAACCAGCTGCGCTTTGATTTTGACTATGCCAACACTTTTATGGGTGGCACCGCCGACGGGCGTTGTGAAACCGTGACGCCGGTAGGACATCATGTGGTGGTGGACGACAGTTCCAGCATCGACTTCTCTGGCTATCGCCACTACATCGAAATGCCCTCATTGCAGAGCTGGGCGAATGCGGGCTTCCCGTTCAGTCGCTACGCCGATCTGGCCCAGACGCTGGTGTTGGTCCAGCCCAATCCCGATGCACAACAGGTCAGTACGCTACTGAATGCGTTGGGAAATATGGGCGCGCAGACCGGCTATCCGGCGCTGCGCGTGCAGCTTACCGATGACTGGAGTACGGCGAAAAAGCAGGATGCGGATCTGCTGATGATCGGCGACATCCCCAAAGATCTTCAGGATGACCGTCGGATCACAGCGCTGGTCGATGCCACCGCTAGCTGGCTGAAAACCCCGGCGCGCAAGGTTTCTCAGCCTGTTCAGCCGCTGAGCGAGGCTGAAAGAGCAGCGGAAAGCACCACGGCCATTGGGTCACGCGGCCCGCTGGCGACCGTGATCGGTTTCCAGTCTCCGTTTTACGATCAGCGCAGTGTCGTCGCGCTGCTCGCCGATGGCAGTCCGCGCAGCTGGCAGCTGCTTGATGAGGCGCTGGCTGACAGCGGCAAACGCCAGGCGATCTCAGGCTCTACGGCGATTATCCGTGAGTCGGGCGTCAACAGCCTGCGCGTCGGAGAGACTTACTTTGTCGGCCATCTGCCGTGGTGGGAGCGTCTCTGGTCGCTGCTCTCTTCCCATCCCTTCTGGCTGGCACTCTGTGCGCTCTTTGTGGTGGTGCTGTTCGCGCTGATGACATGGCGTCTGATGCGAATTATTACCCGTCGTCGTTTACTGGATGAAGATGAATAACGCTCAGTTATTGCGGACAGGCATGCTGCTCGGCGCACTGAGTGCGCTGCCGGGCATGGCCGTCGCCGCTGACGGATCGGAAGTCTCGCCGGTCGACTGGCTGCTGACCCAGGTCCGTACCGGCGAGTCGACCAACAAATACGATCTGGTACAGCAGTCGCTCTATCGGCTGGAGAAAATCGATCCCGATAATCCCCAGGTGCTGGCGGCACGTCTGCGGCTGGCACTGCACCAGGGCGATATCGCCAGCGCGCAGTTGCTGCTGGATCAACTGAAAAAGGTTGCACCTGATTCGGCAGAGACGCGCGAATCAGCTGTCGGCCTGGCGCTGACCTCATCCGATGGACGGCAGCAACTGCAGCAGGCGCGTCTGCTTGCCACCTCGGGGCGACTGACCGAGGCGAAAAGCGCTTATGACGCGCTGTTTAACGGCGTCTTCCCCGATCCCAATACTGCCCTGGAGTACTGGCGGCTGCTGGCGCGCCTTCCCGGCCAGGAGGGGGTGGCTTATCAGCAGCTTCAGGCACTGGAACAGCGCTATCCGGGCAATATCGGGGTTGAGCTACAAATTGCACGCATGGCGTTTAATCAGCAGCAGCCAGAAAAGGCGATAGCGCAGCTGAAAAAGCTGGCAAACAGCAACGGCGGGCGTGCCGCTGCCGCCGACCTCTGGCTGCAGCAGATCACCAGTCAGCCGATCAGCGACAGCAGCGTGGCGCAGCTTAAAGCCTATCTGGCCGTCTTCACTGAGGGCGATGCGTACCAGCAGGGCGCAGAGGCGCTCGCGAAGCAGCAGACGACGCTGGCCGATCCCGCTTATCGGGAAAGGATGCGGGCGCTGGCGCTGGTCGACGCAGGCGATGTGAATAACGCGATGACGACCCTTAACCGGACGCTGAAAGCGAATCCCGAAGATGCTGAATTAATGGGCGCGATGGGACAGACCCAGGCCCGCGCCGGCCATCGTGATGCCGCCATTCTCTGGCTGGAACGCGCCATCAAAGCGGGTCAGCAGAGCACGCTGATCGGCAAATGGCAGTCGCTGTTGCAGAGCAATCGCTACTGGCTGGCGATTGAGCAGGGCGATAAAGCGCTGGCACAGCACGATATTGATGCTGCCGAAAAGCACTATCTCGCGGCGCAAACGTATGACAGCAGCGACAGTTATGCCCTGATTGGCCTGGGCGATGTGGCGATGGCCCGCAAAGAGACGGCGGCGGCTGAACAGTTCTGGCAGCGCGCGCGACGGCTGGATGGCACGAATATCACCGCGGTACGTCGGCTGGCGGGGCTGTATCAGACGGTGTCGCCCGCCCGCGAGATGGAATTCATCAATACCTTACCTGCTGCACAGCAGCGCGCACTGGCCGACACGATCCGGACGCTGCGCAGCGACAGCCTGCGTGCGGAAGCGGATGCCCTGGCGCAGCAGGCACGCTGGTCGCAGGCCGCAGAGAAATATCGTCAGGCGCGCGAGCTGTCACCGGATGACGTCTGGCTCAGTTACCGGCTGGCGGGTGCACTGCGTAACAGCGGAGTCGGACAGCAGGCGGATGCGGTAATGCGCGCACTGCCGCAGCAGCATCCTCAGGACGCCACCGCGCTTTATGCGACCGCACTCTGGTTCTCAGGCAACGATAACAACAGCGAGGCGATGGCCACGCTGCATCGGCTGCCCGACGCGCAGTGGAGCAGCGATATGCGCGAACTGGCTGACCGCCTGAAGCAGGATCAGATCTTTGCCCAGGCTGAGGCGCTGCGCGCCACCGGGCAGGAGCAGGCAGCGGTGACGCTGCTTGAGCAGCAGCCGGTTTCTACCCGGCGCGACCTGATGCTGGCCGACTGGGCGCTGGAGCGCGGTGAAGCGCAGCAGGCGCTGGCGGAATATCAGCAGGTGCTGTCGCGCCTGCCGGATAACGGCGATGCGGCGCTGGGACGAATCGAAGCGCTGGTTTCCCTGCAGCGCAACAGCGAAGCCCGACAGGCCCTGGCGCAACTGCCGCCCGTACAGGCGAGTGTCAATGCGGATCGCCGTGTTGCGCTGGCGTGGCAGGCGGTGGGTGAAACCACGCGGGCTGCTGCGCAGTTTACCGATCTGAAACAGCGCGCCGCCGCGCTGCCGCCTTCGCAGGATAAGGCGCTGGTGTTTCGTGATGCGGCACGGCTGGAGGGCGCACAGCAGCAGCCTGAACAGGCGCTGGCAGACTATCGTCAGGCGATGACGGCCAGCGGTATCGATAGCAATGGCAATATCAGCCGCGCAACCCGCAACGATCCCCAGGATGACTGGCTGAAGCGCAGCCTGCGCAGCGACACGGCCGATCTCTACCGTCAGCAGCAGACCACGCTGACGGTGCAGCAGGACTATTCACGCAACAGCGGCACCGGCGGCATCTCTGATTTTACGGCGCACACCACCATGCTGCAGGCGGAACATCCGTTTGCCGATGGCCGGGGCTTTTTCCGTCTTGATCGGGTGGATGTCTCCGCAGGCACCTTTACCACCCAAAACGGCAACATCAACGCTCTGTTTGGCAGCTGTGACGATGCGAATTCCGGCGGCTGCAGTCGTCAGACCCGCCAGCGCGATGAGGGTACGGCGCTGGCCGCTGGCTGGCATAACGCAACCTGGTCAGCCGATCTCGGTACCACGCCGCTGGGTTTTGAAGTCACGAACTGGACCGGCGGGCTGAGCTGGAAAACCGATGTGAAACAGCTCGGCGTCACACTTACCGCCTCACGCAGGCCGATAGCCAGTTCGCTACTCTCCTATGCCGGGACGCGCGATCCCGCCGCCAATGGCGGCAAAAGCTGGGGTGGCGTGGTGGCCACGGGCGGCAGCATCGGGCTGAGTTACGATCAGGGCGGGGCGCATGGCGTCTGGGGCGACATCAGTGCGCATCAGATCACCGGTAAGAATGTTGCGGATAACAGCCGCGAACGGCTGATGGGCGGCTACTACTACAAGCTCATCAACAGCGACAACCGCCGTGCGACCGTCGGGCTGAACAGCATGCTCTGGCACTATCAGAAGGATCTCAGCGATTACACCTTCGGCCAGGGCGGTTACTATAGTCCGCAGCAGTATCTCTCTTTTTCCGTGCCGGTGACCTGGCGGCAGCGGACAGAGAACTGGTCGTTTGACCTGGGCGGCTCCGTCTCCTGGTCCCATTCGAAAACCAGTGCGCAGCAGCGCTATCCGGTTAATCCGGGTTATACCCTGGCCAGTAATCCGTCTTCTGCCAGCAGTTCCGGCGGCGGTACGGGCTATACGCTGCAGGCAGTGATTGAGCGACGGCTGACGTCAAGCTGGTTTATTGGTGCGGGTGTCGATATTCAGCAGGCGAAGGATTACACCCCGAGTCATGGTCTGCTCTATGTGCGCTATGCTGCCGGCGGCTGGGAAGGCGATCTCGATATGCCGCCACAGCCGCTGATCCCTTACGCAGATTTTAAATAACACGGAACGGGAAAAAGCAGGACTTTTCAGACGGTAAAAAAGTCAGTTTATGGGATATACTGGCGGGCATTGTCCTGTCTGCTATCTGGGCTTTTTTCATCGTCGGGAGAGAATTTTTTTGCGCGTAAGCCGGTCACTTACGATAAAGCAGATGGCGACAGTTTCGCTGGTTGCGGTTATCACCATCAGTATCTTTATCGTCATCCAACTGTTTCATTTTGTGCAGCAGCGCAGGATTGACTACGCCCAGCAGATGGAGAATATCGCACACACCGTCCGCCAGCCGCTGTCGGAAGCGGTGCTGCGTGCCGATATTTCTCAGGCCGAACGCATTCTTCATTCACTGAAGCCAGCCGGTATTTTATCGCGCGCCGATGTAGTGCTGCCGAATGCGTTCCAGGCCCTGCACGCCGACTTTGAGACGGAAAAACCGGTGCCGCTTCTGGTGGCCCGCCTGTTTGAGCTGCCGGTGCAGATTACCCTGCCGCTCTATTCGGTGGAAAATACCGGGATGCCGAAGCCGCTGGCCTATCTGGTGTTGCAGGCTAACTCGACGCGCGTCTACCAGTTTATCCTCAGCACGCTCTCGACCATGATCATCACCTATCTGCTGCTGGCGCTGATCCTCTCCGTGGCGATCAGCTGGTGCATCAACCGGCTGGTGGTGCATCCGCTGCGCAATCTCTCACGGGAGCTGCAGGAGCTGCCACCGCAGTCGATTCTGACGCATAAACTGACCCTGCCGCAGAGCCACCGCGATGACGAAATCGGCATGCTGATTCGCAGCTACAACCGCAATCAGCAGGTGCTGGAGTCTATTCATGACGAGATGAGTCGGCTGACCACCCATTTTGCCGTCACCGATCTGCCTAACCGTACGCTGTTTCTGGCGCTGGTCGAGCAGTTCATGTGCAACCCTGAACAGCCTCTGGGTCTGATGGTGATCCGCATTGAAACGTTGCAGGAAGCTAACGGCGTACTGAGCGATGAGCAGCGCGATACGCTGATGCTGACGCTGGTGGAGAAGATCCGGCATACGCTGGATGACCATACCCTGCTGGCACAGACCGGTGTCAGCGACTTCGTGCTGTTAATGAAGCGCGCCAGCAATCCGTTCCGTGCGCTGCGCCTGGCGCGCAACCTGATGATTCGCCTGAATCAGCCGGTCAACCTGCATCAGCTGCAGCTGCGTCCTAACGTCAGTATCGGTCTGGCGCTGCGCGACGATCGGCCGCTGAGCGCGAATGAGCTGCTTGACCGTGCAACCTCGGCGATGATGTCGGCCCGTCATCAGGGCAAAAATCAGATTCTGTTCTTTGACGCTGCCCTGACCGAGCGCGCGCAGAAACGCCTGACGCAGGAGCATGACATTCTGCAGGGGCTGCACGATGAGCAGTTCGCCCTCTACCTGCAACCTCAGGTGGATATGCGCACCGGCAGGTTAACCGGCGCAGAAGCGCTGCTGCGTATGCGCCAGCCAGATGGCAGTTACGGTCTGACCGAAGAGTTTATTGCCAGTGCCGAAGAGATTGGCGTGATTAGCGCGATTGGCCGCTGGGTGTTTGAAGAGGCGTGCCGCATTCTGGCTGGCTGGCAGCGACAGGGCATTATGCTGCCGCTGAGTGTGAATATTTCCGCGGTGCAACTGCGGGATACCGGCGTAGTTTCTCATCTGCAATCTTTGCTGGCGCGCCACCGCATCGCACCTGGTACCCTGGTGCTGGAAGTGACAGAGACGGCTCAGCTTGACGATGCGGAACAGGCGATATCGATGCTGCGACTGTTGCAGCAGACCGGCGTGGCGGTGGCGCTGGATGATTTCGGCATGGGCTATTCCAACCTGAACTATCTCCATCAGCTCAAAGCGTTGCCGGTTAACAAACTGAAGATGGATCGCAGCTTTGTGGCGGCACTGCCGCATGACGACACCATGGTCCGCATCGTGGCGGCCATCGCCGAGATTATCCATCTTGAGGTGATTGCTGAAGGCGTGGAAACGGCGGAGCAGCGCGACTGGCTGCTGGCGCGCGGTATCGCTATCGGTCAGGGCTATCTCTATGCGGAAGCGTTGCCGGTGAGCCGATTCAACGAGACGTGGATCGAAAACTCTTCACTGCCGCAATAATTGCCTGATTCATTGATTTTGCGAGAATTTTAGTTACAAAACCCCTTGCTGAAGCGTTTCAGTTCAGAATTACGATCCCAGGGTTTCCTGGGCGTTTGTCACCCTGTATTAATCACGTAAACAGAGTGTTATTTTCGGGTTACTGTCAGGCGCCACCTCTGTTGCCCGCCAGTCACAATAACGAATCCGACAACATCACCTCACGGCGTTAGTGGACACCTGTTTATGAAAACCTCACTTTTTAAAAGCCTTTACTTCCAGGTGCTGATGGCGATTGGCATCGGCGTTTTGTTAGGCCATTTTTACCCGGAGTTAGGGACTCAGATGAAGCCGCTGGGAGATGGCTTTGTTAAATTAATCAAGATGATTATCGCCCCGGTGATTTTCTGTACCGTGGTGACCGGCATCGCTGGCATGGAAAGCATGAAAGCGGTAGGGCGGACCGGCGCAGTAGCCCTGCTCTATTTTGAAATTGTCAGCACCATCGCGCTGATTATCGGCCTGATCGTGGTGAACGTCGTGCAGCCAGGTGCGGGGATGAACGTTGATCCTGCCACGCTGGACGCTAAAGCCGTGGCGATGTACGCCCAGCAGGCAGAACAGCAGGGCATCGTTCCCTTCCTGCTGGATATTATTCCTAACAGCGTGATTGGCGCCTTTGCCAGCGGCAACATTCTGCAGGTATTGCTGTTCGCCATTCTGTTTGGTTTTGCCCTGCATCGCCTGGGTAATACCGGCACGCTGATTTTCAACGTGATTGAAAATTTCTCAAAAGTGATTTTCGGCATTATTAACATGATCATGCGTCTGGCACCGATAGGGGCATTTGGCGCAATGGCGTTCACTATCGGTAAATATGGCGTGGGATCACTGGTGCAGCTCGGCCAGCTGATTATCTGCTTCTACATCACCTGCGTGCTGTTTGTGGTGATCGTGCTGGGGCTGATTGCGCGTCTGTTTGCCGGATTCAGCATCTTTAAGTTCATTGCCTATATCAAAGAAGAGCTGCTGATTGTGCTGGGGACTTCCTCTTCCGAGTCTGCGCTGCCGCGTATGCTGGATAAGATGGAGAAACTGGGCTGTAAAAAATCAGTGGTCGGGCTGGTGATCCCCACCGGTTACTCCTTTAACCTCGACGGCACCTCGATTTACCTGACCATGGCGGCGGTGTTTATCGCTCAGGCGACCAATGCGCACATGGATATCTTCCATCAGATTACGCTGCTGGTGGTGCTGCTGCTCTCCTCGAAAGGCGCAGCGGGGGTAACCGGAAGCGGATTTATCGTACTGGCGGCGACGCTCTCTGCGGTAGGACATCTGCCGGTGGCGGGTCTGGCGCTGATACTCGGTATTGACCGCTTTATGTCCGAAGCCCGTGCGCTGACTAACCTGATCGGTAACGGTGTGGCGACCGTGGTGGTCGCGAAGTGGGTCGATCAGCTGGATCATAAACAGCTGACCGACACGCTGGCAGGCCGTAATAAGGAGAATAAAGCGTCTGAATCTTCAATTTAATCATTGAATTTCACTTAAATCCCCACAAATGCCCGCTGTCGCTTGCCCTGACAGCGGGCATTTGCATAATGAACCCCACTTGTTTTTTTTGACGTTTTTCACTTCGTTGCGCGACATCCTGAGCTTCCTGTGGTCAAACACTCTGTTGTTGGATAACAGCGCGATTCGGCGCCAGCCGATTCGTTAATAACAGCGGCAATATGCGCCAGTGATAACGATATTTGAATTATTTGAGTAGGGGTTCACATGCAGGGCACCAGAATTCGGCTTTTGGTTGGTGGATTAGTGCTGGCAGGCAGCTTTGGTCTCCAGGCAGAAACGCTGCAACCGGATCCGGCCTGGCAGGAAGGCAAGCTGGATAATGGATTTAACTGGCAGTTACTGGCCACACCGCAGCGCCCCAGTGACCGCATTGAACTGCGTCTGGTGGTGAACACCGGTTCGCTGGTGGAAAGTGCGCAACAGACCGGCTTCAGCCATCTGCTGTCGCGTCTGGCGATGGTGCATAACACGGCGCTCGATACGCAGCAGCAGCGCGCGCTATGGCAACAGGCGATGGATCCTCAGCATCCGCTGCCGCCCGTCATCGCCTCCTATGATTCCACCCAATATAATCTGAGTCTGCCGAATAACCGCCCTGAGCTGCTGAAAGAAGCGCTGAACTGGCTGGCGGCCACGGCAGGCAATATGGCGATCACTGAAGAGGTGGTTAACACCGCGCTGGCCGCTTCCGATCCGGTGGCGACCTGGCCGAAAGATCCGCAGGATGTCTGGTGGCGTTACCGCCTGAAAGGCTCCGCGCTGCTGGCGCACGATCCCGCCGCGCAGCCGCGTGCGCCGGTCGATTTAACTCAGCTCAGCGATTTTTATCATCAGTGGTATACCCCGGATGCGATGACGCTCTACGTGGTAGGCAACGTCGACAGCCGTAACCTCTCTGAACAGATCAACAAAACCTTCTCGGCGTTAACCGGCAAACGTGAAACCCCTGCGCCACTGCCCACCCTGTCGCCGTTGCCGCATGAGCCGGTCAACCTGGTCAGCAGCAACATGACCCAGGATCGCCTCTCACTGGTGTGGGATACGCCGTGGCAGCCGATTCGTGACTCTCAGAATCTGCAGCGTTACTGGCAGGGCGATCTGGCTCGTGAAGCGCTGTTCTGGCATGTCCAGCGTGCGCTGAGTGACAGTAAGGCGCAGGGCATCCAGGTCGGATTTGACTGCCGCGTGCTCTATCAGCGTGCGCAGTGCTCGATCAACCTGGATGGGCGCAATGAAAATCTGGCGCAGAATATGAATCTGGTGGCGCGTGAGCTGGCAAACGTGCGTGATAAAGGTTTACCGCAGGAGGAGTTTGATGCGCTGATGGCGCAGAAGCTGCTGGAGCTGAACAAGCTGTTTACCACGTATGCCCGCACCGACACCGATGTGCTGATGAGTCAGCGCCTGCGCTCGCAGCAGAACGCCGTGGTCGATATCGCACCTGAGCAGTATCAGAAGCTGCGTCAGACTTTCCTGGCCGGCCTGACCCGTGAACAGCTGAACCAGGAGCTGCGCCAGCAGCTGACGCAGGAACTGATGATGGTTCTGATTCAGCCGGAAGGCGAAGCAGAAACCAACGTGAAGAGCCTGCAAAATAGCTGGGACAAAGTGATGTCCCCATCAGCAGCACCGGCGACCAGCAATGAAGCCAGTCCACCGGATAGCAACGTCAAAGACGTTCCGCCCGCCGCGTAACGTCAGGTTTTTGCCCTGAGCCACTCGGTCACTAACATCGGCCAGCTGGCGAGGGGCAAATCTGCCACGCCACGGATACCAAATCCGTGCCCGCCTTTCTGATAGAAATGCACCTCTGCCGGAACCTTGTGCTCACGCAGCGCGCCGAAAAACGCCATGCTGTGATTCACGGAGACATCATCATCGTCGGCGGCGTGGATTAACAGCGTCGGCGGCACCAGCGGATGAACCCGGGTTTCCATTGAGTAGGCTTCAATCGTTTTCTGATCCGGCCACGCACCCAGCAGGCGGGTTCTGGCACCTTCATGGGCGATGCCGTCACGCATGCTGATCAGGGGATAGACCAGTACCATCGCATCCGGACGCGGCGAGAAGTTTTCAGCGCCATCCTGCACCGGATAGAGTTTCTCTGCGAAACGCGTTCCCAGACTGGCTGCCACGTGGCCACCTGCCGAAAAGCCCATCATCACAATGTATTTACCGTTCAGGCCGCGCTGTGCCCGATCGCGCAGGACGCGAACCGCGCGCTGTGCATCGGCCAGCGGCGCATCGGGGCCTTCGTGATGCCCGTCGTAGGGCAGGCGATAGGTCATGACCGCCAGGGTATAGCCCATGGAGGTAAAGAAGGTCGCCAGCGCGCTGCCTTCACGATCGATCATTACACGCTGATAGCCACCGCCCGGTGCAACCAGCAGGGTAATGCCGTTGGATTCGACCGGATGCCAGATCGCCATCTCCGGGCAACGCACGCCGGTCGCGGCGCGATCGTAAGGCTCATACTCTTTTGCCATATCGACAATCTGCGGTTCGGCGCGGGAGTCGCTGGCGCCTGGCGCATCACCGTGTGGCCAGATATTAATAATTTCTGTGTGCATAAATAGATCCTGATGCGGGGAATATTTTAATTGTTTTGTTCGCGGCCGGAGAGAACAGCGTCCTGCTGTCTTTTGATTAAAAGATGGTCTTTTTTCAGGCGGTCGTCCATCCGAAAAGGGCGAATCTGACCAGATTCGGACTATGCCTGGAAAGAGATCTTTCTGCGTAAAGGATTAATTTTAATCAATAAATTATAAGAGGGGTTAACGGGGGTTGCCGCAGAGTGTCTGTTATTAACCACTAATTTTCAGCTTAAGGTAAATGGCTGGCACGGGCCGCTTTTTTAGCCGCAATTTACCGGATATCACGCTGTTTGCTGTTAAGGCGACATAATGCTTTTAGTGACAGAGTGAGCTCCGCCTCAATGCTGAGATGAATGTGCCAGTCTCATTTGGGAATGGTCGGCATCATTTACCACGAGGCAGTTTCCTGTTGGTTGATGCGGTTTAACATAACATCATCCGTCTGTTCACAACGGTAAGATGCATCTCATGTTTGATACCGATCTCTCTACCAGACAAACCTTTGGTCGCCTGTGGCCGACAGTTTCTCCTTTCAGGCTGGGACTGCTGGTTGCGGGTGTTGCCCTGATCGTCAATGCTGCTATAGACCCGTTTATGCTGACGTTACTGAAGACGCTGCTGGACGATGTGATTGGCAAAAATAACCACGGCATTCTGGTCTGGATGCCGCTGGTGATTATCGGGCTGATCCTGATCCGCGGCGTCAGCGGCTATATCTCCAGCTACTGCATCTCCTGGGTGTCAGGCAAAGTGGTCATGACCCTGCGTCGTCGGCTGTTCAGTCACATGATGGGTATGCCGGTATCGTTCTTTGATCAGCAATCAACCGGCACGCTGCTCTCCCGTATCAGCTACGACTGCGAACAGGTCGCGTCTTCCTCTTCCGGATCGCTGGTCACGGTAGTACGTGAAGGGGCCTCGATTCTTGGCCTGTTTGTGATGATGTTCTACTACAGCTGGCAGCTTTCTCTGATCCTGCTGGTGCTGGCACCGATTGTGTCGCTGGCGATCCGCATCGTCTCCCGGCGCTTCCGCCGCATCAGCAAAAATATGCAGAACACCATGGGGCAGGTGACCTCTCATGCAGAGCAGATGCTGAAAGGCCATAAAGAGGTGCTGATGTTCGGCGGTCAGCAGGTTGAGACCGACCGCTTCGGCCAGGTCAGCAACAAAATGCGTCACCAGGGAATGAAAATGGTCTCGGCGACTTCGCTCTCCGATCCGATTATTCAGCTACTCGCCTCCTCGGCACTCGCCTTTGTGCTTTATGCGGCCAGCTTCCCCTCGGTGATGGCCACGCTGACGGCGGGCTCCATCAGCGCGGTGTTTTCCGCCATGCTGATGCTGATGCGTCCGTTAAAGTCGCTGACCAACGTCAATGCCCAGTTCCAGCGCGGCATGGCGGCCTGTCAGACACTGTTTGCGATTCTGGATACGGAACAGGAGAAAGACGAAGGTACACGCGTGGTTAAACGCGCCACCGGCAACATTGAATTTCGCGACGTCACCTTTACCTATCCGGGATCGGAAACCCCGGCGCTGCAGCATATCAATCTGACCCTTCCCGCCGGTAAAACCGTAGCGCTGGTCGGCCGTTCCGGTTCAGGGAAATCGACCCTCGCCAGCCTGCTGACGCGCTTTTACGACATCGATAGCGGCGAAATTTTGCTGGATGGGCATGACCTGCGTGATTATACCCTGGCCTCGCTGCGCGAGCAGATGGCGCTGGTCTCTCAGCATGTTCACCTGTTCAACGATACGGTCGCCAACAACATTGCCTATGCCCGCACCGATGTTTTCCGCCGCGAGGAAATTGAAAAGGCGGCAGAGATGGCTCATGCCATGGAATTCATTAATAAAATGGATAACGGACTGGATACGGTGATTGGGGAAAATGGGGTGCTGCTGTCGGGTGGACAGCGTCAGCGCATCGCGATTGCCCGCGCCCTGTTGCGCGACAGCCCGATTCTGATCCTCGACGAAGCGACCTCGGCCCTGGACACCGAGTCTGAACGCGCGATTCAGTCTGCGCTGGAAACACTACAGCAGAACCGGACCACGCTGATCATCGCTCACCGGCTCTCAACCATTGAAAAGGCAGATGAAATTCTGCTGATTGAAGAGGGGAGAATTGTGGAACGCGGCTCGCATCAGCAGCTGCTGCAACAGAACGGCGCGTATGCGCGGCTCTATCAGATGCAGTTCAGTCAGCCGCTTTGTGCGTAAGAGGCATGAATGCCCAAAGCTAAAAAATGCGCCCAGGGGCGCATTTTCCGTCATCTACATTCGCAGATCGATCTTTACGACGCTAACTGCTACAGCATCACTCAGGCATCGCCGTTGCCGGAATAATCGCGCCGCGATGCTGAATCACGGTGCTGGCGGTCAGGTGTCCGCGCTGCGCGGCGGCCTCCGCTGAGGCACCCGTCAGACGACGCGCCAGATATCCGGCACTGAATGAATCGCCAGCGGCAGTCGTATCGATCACTTTCTCCTTCGCCAGATGTACCGCAGGCACCTCGATCAGCGGCGCATCGCCGATAGCGACCAGACAGGATTCTGCACCCCGCTTAATGACGATTTCGCTGGCACCGGCCTGACGGGTACGCGCAATAACGTCATCGAGCGGCTGCTCGCCCCACAGCAGATGTTCATCATCCAGCGTCAGGAAAGCGATATCGGTACAGTTGAGCATGGCGCGATACGCAGCCTGCGCGCTGGCGCGATCGGCCCATAAACGCGGGCGGTAATTGTTATCAAAAATCACCCTGCCGCCATTCGCCCGGCAGCGGGCCAGCAATGCCATCAGCTTCTCACGGCTTGCCGGCGGCAGAATCGCCAGACTGATGCCGCTAAGGTAGAGATAATCGTAGTGCGACAGCTGTTCGGCTATCTCTGCGGATTGCGGGCTGTCGAGCCAGTAACGCGCGGCAGCATCACTGCGCCAGTACCAGAAGGTACGCTCGCCGTCGGCATCGGTTTCAATCACATACAGGCCCGGCATCTTATTATCGAGGCGCTGAATCAGGTCCGTATTCACCTTCTCCTGCTGCCAGGCGGCGATCATCTGATCGCTGAACGAATCCGTGCCCAGCGCGGTAACATAATCGACCCGTAACTGCTGCTCATCAACCTGGCGGGCGAGATAAACGGCCGTGTTAAGGGTATCGCCGCCAAAGCCTCGCTTAATGTTCTCACCCTTTTCGGACAGCTCAATCATGCATTCGCCGATGATGGCGATTTTCTTCTGCGTCATGGTTTCAGACCTGTAGTGAAATATCGCCTTAGTCTCGCGTCTGGTATGGCAGACGTCAATGATTTTAAAACGGTGTTTTAATTTAACTTAAGGCGCTGAAAGGCCCCGATCCGGGCGATAAGAGCGGCTAATTTCGGCCTGTTTTACCGATTATGCTAACGAATCGGCTGGTAAACTTCCCGTTTTCATACGGCCGCTCCATTCATCTCATTATCACAGGCATTTACGATAATCACTTCAGTCTCCCGTTTTGGGGACGTGTTACCAACCAGGAAAATAGCATGGTGATGGAGAGTATTAGCCAATGGCTGCCGTCTTCAACCGACCTTAATCTCCACACGGAAACGCCGCTCTTCTGGCAACAATGTCATCGACGCTATCGGTTTCAGCCGATCTATCGGGTAACCGGTCGGTTACTCGCCATTGAACTGCTGACCGCCGTTTATCATCCCATGGCGCCGGAACGTAATCTCTCGCCTGAAGCCTGGTTTGCCGGACTCGACATCGCTCAGCGCCTGAACGTCGTGTATGAGCAGCTTGAACTGCTCGCAGAATGGACTGCATTTTTTGAACGCAATGATGTGGTCGCCTCGGTCAACATAGACGGCCCCTCACTGCTCGCCATTCAGCATCGACCTGCTATTCGCCAGCTTATTGCCCGGCTGCCCTGGTTACGCTTTGAACTCACCGAGCATCAGGTGCTGCCGCAGGAGGAGAAAGTGGCGAAAATTCCTGAGCTGGGGGCGCTGTGGCTGGACGATTTCGGTTCGGGTATGGCCAATTTCTCGGCGCTGACCCAGCTCAACTATGATTACATCAAGCTCTCGCGCGACCTGTTTGTTTTGCTGGGCACCACCGATGAAGGGCGCAGCCTGTTTTCGATGCTGCTGGCGCTGATCAATCGCTACTGTAACGGCGTCATTGTTGAAGGCGTTGAGACGGAAGCGCAGTGGCAGCAGGTGAAAGCGTCCCCCGCTATCGCGGCCCAGGGCTACTACTTTTCGCGGCCTGTCCCATTTTCTGAACTGAATCATCTCACTATCCAGCTTCCCTGATGCCGTTGCTCGCCGTCTCGACTATCTTTAACGCAGACCGTGAATGTGCAAGGAGAAAGCGTAATGTCGCGTACCGGGAAAATAGTCAGCTGGGTAGCAGGAATTCTGGTGTTATTAATCGTGGTGATTATCGTCGTCATCGCCACCTTTGACTGGAATCGCCTGAAGCCCACCATCAATCAGAAAGTCTCTGCCGAATTAAACCGTCCCTTTGCGATACGGGGAGATTTGGGTATCGACTGGGCAAGAAATCGCGACGAGGCAGGCTGGCGGCGCTGGGTGCCGTGGCCGCAGGTGCACGCGGAAGATATCATGCTGGGCAATCCGCCAGACATTCCTGACGTCACGATGGTGCATTTGCAACGTGTGGATGCCACGCTGTCACCGTTGTCGCTGCTGCATAAAGAGCTGTTTATCCCGTGGATTAAGCTGCAGCGGCCTGATGCCCGGCTGATCCAGACCGCAGATAAAAAGAACAACTGGACCTTTACCCTGGCCAATAGTGACAAAGACGAGAAGAATGCCGCGCCGTCTGCCTGGTCCTTCCGTCTGGATAATATTCTGTTTGATCAGGGACAAATCCGTTATCGCGATGCCGTTAACCGTGCGGATGTGACGGTGCAGGTCAATCCGCTGGGTAAACCAGTGCCTTATGCGCAGATTGCCGGAGGCGATGACCAGCAGAAGGGCGCGGGCGATTTTGTCTTTGGCTGGAAAGCCAGTGGCACCTATAACAACGAGAAACTCAGTGGCGACGGCAAAATCGGTGGCATGCTGTCGCTGCGCAGCCAGAACACTCCGTTCCCGATTCAGGCCGATGTGCGCAACGGCTCCACGCGCGTGCAGGTGACGGGCGGGTTGCAGGATCCGATGAACCTCGGCGGGCTTAACGTGCGGCTGCGCTTCGCAGGCGATACGCTGGCGAATCTCTATGGTCTGACCGGTGTCCTGTTGCCTGACACACCGCCTTATGAAACTGATGGCCATCTGATTGCGAAATTCAATGGCGAAAAGGGTGCGGTCTACCGCTATGAGAAATTCAACGGACACATTGGCGACAGCGATATTCATGGCTCGCTGATTTACACGCAGGGCAAACCCCGTCCGACGCTGACCGGCGAACTAACTTCGGAGCAGCTGCGTATGGCCGATCTGGGGCCGCTGATTGGCGTGGACTCAGGCAAAGGCAGCGAAAAAACCGCGCAGGCCAAAGCCCGTCGCGGTGAGAAATCGAATCAGCCCGCCGACCGCGTGCTGCCGCATGATAAATTTGAGACCAAAAACTGGGACGTGATGGATGCCGATGTGAAGTTCAGCGGCAAACGAATCGAACACAGTAATTCCCTGCCGTTAAGCGATCTCTATACCCACTTACAGCTGAAAAACGGCGATCTGCTGCTGGATCCGCTGCGCTTTGGTGTGGCAGGCGGCAGTCTTAACAGCACCATCCGACTGGAGGGCGATCGCTCGCCGATGCGTGGCCGGGTTGACCTTCATGTCCGTAAGCTGCAGCTGCGTCAGCTCTTCCCAACGGTGGACGCAATGAAGAACAGCCGTGGTCAGCTCAATGGCGATGCCAGCTTTACCGGCACCGGTAACTCAGTGGCCGATCTGCTGGCGACCAGCAACGGTCAGCTTAAGCTGCTGATGAATGATGGACTGATCAGCCGCAGCCTGATGGAGATTGCCGGACTCAACGTCGGTAACTACGTGGTGGGCAAACTGTTTGGCGATGACCAGGTGCGTATCAACTGCGCCGCGACCGATCTTAAACTGCAGAACGGTGTGGCGACGCCTAACCTGTTTGTGTTTGATACCGAGAACGCGATTATCAATGTGTCAGGTAATGCGAACTTCGCCAGTGAGCGGCTGGATCTGTCGGTGAATCCGGAGAGTAAAGGCATCCGCATCGTGACGCTGCGCTCCCCGCTTTACGTGCGTGGCACCTTTAAAAATCCTGATGCGGGCGTGAAAACGGGGCCACTGCTGGCCCGCGGTGCCGCTGCCGTGGCACTGGGTGCAGTCGTCGGTCCGGCAGCGGCGCTGCTGGCACTGATCTCCCCAAGTGATAACGAAGACAACCAGTGCAGCAACGTCCTGCAGCAGATGAAACAGAAGAAGTAACTAGTTGCGGTAAAGCACTTTGATAATGTGATAACCAAAGCCGGTCTTTACCGGCCCGTAAGGCGTCAGCAGCGGGCAGGTAAAGACCGCTTTATCAAAGGCTGGCACCATCTGTCCCTGCCGGAACTCGCCCAGATCGCCCCCCTTCCGGCCGGAAGGACAGGTAGAGTGCTTCTTTGCCAGCTCCTGAAAATTGCCGCCTTTCGCCAGTTTCGCCAGAATCTCTTTTGCCAGCGCTTCCTCTTTGATCAGGATGTGTAAAGCCGCCGCGGTTTTCGCCATGTTGGTATCTCGGTTGTGTATAATTGCCGCCCAGTATAAACCCCTTTCTTTTGATTCAATCAGGCGATTTCTCCTATGCGTTTAAACCCCAGCCAACAACGTGCCGTCGAATTTGTTACCGGTCCCTGTCTGGTGCTGGCGGGCGCGGGATCGGGCAAAACCCGCGTAATTACCAAGAAAATCGCCCACCTGATTCGTGAATGCGGTTATCAGGCGCGCCACATCGCTGCGGTGACCTTTACCAATAAAGCCTCGCGCGAAATGAAAGAGCGTGTGGCGCAGACGCTGGGCCGCAAAGAGGCGCGCGGCCTGCTGATCTCAACCTTCCATACGCTGGGACTGGAGATCATCAAACGCGAAACGGCGGCGCTGGGCATGAAGTCGAACTTCTCGCTGTTCGACGATCAGGATCAGCTCGCCCTGCTGAAAGAGCTGACCAAAGAGTGGCTGGAAGAGGATAAGACGCTGTTGCAGCAGCTTATCTCCACCATCTCTAACTGGAAAAACGATCTGATCGATCCGCAGGGCGCTGCTGCGCAGGCGAAATCACAGCAGGATAATATCTTTGCCCACTGCTATGCCCTCTATAGTCAGCATCTCAAGGCGTGCAACGTGCTGGACTTTGATGACCTGATCCTGCTGCCGACGCTGCTGCTGCAGCGTAATCAGGAAGTGCGTGAGCGCTGGCAGCAGCGTATCCGCTATCTGCTGGTGGATGAGTATCAGGACACCAACACCAGCCAGTATGAGCTGGTTAAGCTGCTGGTTGGCGCACGCGCGCGCTTCACGGTAGTCGGCGACGATGACCAGTCGATTTACTCCTGGCGCGGCGCACGGCCGCAGAATCTGGTGCTGCTGAATCAGGATTTCCCGGCGCTGGAGGTGGTGAAGCTGGAGCAGAACTACCGTTCTTCGCAGCGCATCCTGAAGGCGGCCAATATCCTGATTGCCAATAATCCGCATGTCTTTGAGAAGCGGCTCTTTTCGGAGCTGGGGCAGGGCAGCGAGCTGAAAGTGCTGACCGCCAACAGCGAAGAGCATGAGGCGGAGCGGGTCACCGGTGAACTGATCGCGCATCACTTTATTAACCGCACGCAGTACAAAGATTACGCGATTCTGTATCGCGGCAACCATCAGTCACGGACCTTTGAAAAGTTTCTGATGCAGAACCGCATCCCCTATCGCATCTCTGGCGGCACCTCCTTCTTCTCCCGGCCGGAGATTAAAGATCTGCTCGCCTATCTGCGTGTGCTGACCAATCCTGAGGATGACAGCGCGTTTCTGCGCATCGTTAATACGCCGCGCCGCGAGATTGGCCCGGCCACGCTGCAGAAGCTCGGTGAATGGGCCAACCTGCGCAGCAAGAGTCTGTTTAACGCCAGTTTTGATGTCGGTCTGGGGCAGACGCTGAGCGGCCGTGGTCTGGAGCATCTGCAGCGCTTCACCCACTGGCTGAATGAGATTATCCAGCTGAGCGAACGAGAGCCGGTGAATGCCGTCCGCGATTTGATTCGCGGCATCGACTACGAAAGCTGGCTGTTCGAAACCTCCGGCAGCCCGAAAGCCGCCGAAATGCGGATGAAAAACGTCAACACGCTGTTTCAGTGGATGACTGAAATGCTGGAAGGCAGCGATATCGATGAGCCAATGACGCTGGCGCAGGTGGTGACGCGCTTTACCCTGCGCGACATGATGGAGCGTGGTGAAAGCGATGAAGAGCTGGATCAGGTGCAACTGATGACGCTGCACGCCTCTAAAGGGCTGGAGTTCCCCTATGTGTTCCTGGTGGGCATGGAAGAGGGGCTGCTGCCGCATCAGAGCAGCATCGATGAGAACAACATCGAAGAGGAGCGTCGCCTGGCTTACGTGGGGATCACGCGGGCGCAGAAAGAACTGACCTTTACCCTCTGTCGCGAACGCCGGCAGTATGGCGAGTTAATCCGGCCAGAACCGAGTCGTTTCCTGCTTGAGCTGCCGCAGGACGATTTGCAATGGGAGACCGAGCGCAAAGTGGTCAGTGCGGAAGAGCGGATGAAAACCGGGCAGAGTCGGGTCGCCGGATTGAGAGCGATGCTGGATAAAGCGAAGAAGAGTTAAACCTCGCAGGAGGCGAAGGAAATTCGCCTCACGCGGGTGCTATTACGACAGGGTTAACAACCAGTGGACGTAAGACTGATAGTGGCTTTCCTGCTCCAGCAGTTCGCTGCGCAGCGGATGCGCCTCCAGCCAGCCTGCGGGCAGGGTCAGATGCAGGGCATCATCGTCTGCCAGTAGCCGCACTGCAGGCAGGGTGTCATCGCGACGGCGGGTGGAGAAAATAATCGCCAGCCGCAGCAGACGGCACATCCGTTCCGCCAGACGCGGCGGCAGCGCGTTTTGCTGAGTCAGCAATGCCAGATCGATGCTGCCGCTCTGATTTTGCAGTAAACAGGCCAGCAACTTCTTCTGCGCCGGTGTGAAGCCAGGCAGATCGAGGTGACGCACCAGATACGCCGCATGCTGTGGCGCATGACGGAAGTCGACGCTCAGGCCAATTTCGTGGATCGCGCAGGCGCTGAGCAGCAGCTCACGACAGCGCTGATCCAGCTTCCACGGTGTGGAAACCTGACGGAAAAAGCTCTCTGCCAGCTGACGCACGCGGTCTGCCTGTTCGACATCGATGCTGAAACGGCGCTGGACATTGTGCAGCGTACGAGTACGGATATCGCGGTCAATCGGCAGATGAAGCATGCCGTAAACCAGTCCTTCGCGCAGGGCGCCGCCTGCCAGTGTCATGCTATCAATGCTGAGTTCCTGGAAGATAGCGATCAGGATCGACAGGCCGCTCGGAAACACCAGCGCCCGTTCCAGCGTCAGTCCTTCGATTTCCAGCTCTTCCAGTTTGCCGCACTGAATGGCGCGCTGTTTCAGCTGCTGCAGTTTATTCAGCGTGATGCGCTCATCCATACCCTGCGCCACCATGATCTCCTGCAGCGCCTGAACCGTGCCGGATGCACCGACACAGGCCTGCCAGCCCTGCGCACGCAGCTGCGCGGCAATCGGCTGGATCATCTCACGGGCCGCCTGCTCAGCCTGGTCGAAGTTCTCTTTTGCCAGATGACGATCGCTGAAGAAGCGCTCCAGCCACGTCACACAGCCCATCGACAGACTGAACAACACGGATGCGTGTGAGCCGTCGCCGGTAGCCAGTTCGGTACTGCCGCCGCCGATATCGACCACTAAGCGCTTGTCGGAACCGCCGGTAGTGTGGGCCACGCCCTGATAAATCAGGCGCGCCTCTTCTTCACCGCTGATGACGTTGATGGTACAGCCGAGAATCTGCTGGGCGGTGTCGAGGAAGGTCTGCGCATTGGCAGCCAGACGCAGCGTGGCGGTCGCCACCACGCGAATCTGATCGGGGGGAATATCCTGCAGTTGTTCAGAGAAGAGTCTGAGGCATTGCCAGCCACGCGACATCGCGTCGGCTGACAACAGGTTATTTTTATCCAGACCGGCAGCAAGGCGAACCTTGCGCTTAATTTTTGCGACGGTCTGAATACTGCCAGAGACTTCGCGCACCACCAACATATGAAAGCTGTTAGACCCTAAATCGATCGCTGCATAAAGTGACGACGCGCTGAGCATGGTGGCCTAACCTGAACGTTTGCGGTTGTTGTTGCGTGGAGCACCGCGACGATTGGCGTTATTCCCTCCGCGACGCTGGCCATTGCCGGTACGACTGCGTTGCAGACGCTTAGGTGGCGGTAAATCGGTTAACAACGCTTCGCTGCTGTACTTGCTGACCGGAATGCTGTGGCCAATGTACTCTTCAATTGAAGGCAGGTTGAGTGCGTACTCTTCACAGGCCAGGCTGATCGAGTGTCCGCTGGCGCCGGCACGACCGGTACGGCCAATACGGTGAACGTAATCTTCACAGTCATCTGGCAGATCGTAGTTAAAGACGTGCGTCACAGCCGGAATGTGCAGGCCGCGAGCGGCTACATCGGTGGCGACCAGAATATCCACATCACCTTTGGTGAAGTCATCCAGAATGCGCAGGCGCTTTTTCTGAGCCACGTCGCCGGTCAGCAGACCAACACGGTGTCCATCGGCGGCCAGATGGCCCCAGATATCTTCACAGCGGTGCTTGGTGTTGGCGAATACAATGGCGCGATCGGGCCACTCTTCTTCCAGCAGCGTCTGCAGCAGGCGCATTTTCTCTTCGTTAGACGGATAGAAAAGCTCTTCCTGAATGCGATGGCCGGTTTTTTGTTCCGGTTCCACTTCGACATATTCAGCGCTGTTCATGTGCTCAAACGCCAGTTCACGGACGCGGTAAGAGAGCGTCGCCGAGAACAGCATGCTCAGACGCTGCGTAGCAGGCGGCATGCGACGGAACAGCCAGCGGATATCTTTAATAAAGCCGAGATCGAACATGCGATCGGCTTCGTCCAGCACCATGACCTGAATGGCACCGAGATTGACATGATTCTGCTTCGCGTAATCGATCAGGCGGCCGGTGGTTGCCACCAGAATATCAACGCCCTGTTCCAGCACTTTCAGCTGTTTGTCATAACCGTCTCCGCCATAGGCGAGACCCAGTTTCAGGCCGGTTGAGGCGGTAAGGGGTTCGGCATCCGCATGAATCTGCACAGCAAGTTCACGCGTCGGCGCAAGAATTAAAGCCCGTGGCTGGTTAACCTGACGACCTTCTGCCGCAGGATGAGAGAGAAGATGATGAAACGTTGACGTCAGAAACGCCATCGTTTTGCCGGTACCGGTTTGCGCCTGGCCTGCAACATCACGCCCTGAAAGCGTAAAAGGCAGAGCTAACGCCTGAATCGGCGTGCAGTATTGAAAGCCTTTACTATCAAGGGCTTCCACCACTTTTGGGTGCAGGGCGAAGTCGGAAAACTTCTGTTCAGTTAAGTGTGTTTTGCTCATAGTGTGGTAGAATATCAGCTTACTATCGCTTTACGAAAGCGTATCCGATGAAATAAAGTCAACCAACATTGGTATATATTACGCCAATTCGCCAGGCATAATCTTTGGAGTAAAACATGAGCAGCGATAAAATCGTTCATCTGACTGATGACAGTTTCGACACCGACGTGCTGAAAGCCGACGGCGTTACACTGGTAGATTTCTGGGCTGAATGGTGTGGTCCTTGCAAAATGATCGCGCCCATCCTTGATGAAGTTGCAGAAGAGTATGATGGCAAGCTGACCATCGCTAAGCTGAATATTGATGATAACCCAGGCACGGCACCGAAATACGGCATTCGTGGTATCCCGACGCTGCTGCTGTTTAAAAATGGCGAAGTCGCCGCGACCAAAGTGGGCGCGCTGTCTAAAGGCCAGCTGAAAGAGTTCCTGAACGCCAACCTGGCGTAATTCAGGGCTGAACGTCTGGCAGTGGTGAATTTATCTCCTGCTGCTGGACGTTCGCTTTCGGGCGTGCTAACTTACCAATACTGCATTACGAACTTACCTTGTAGTTTGCATCTAAAAGTTTTCCCTTGTTGAACCCTGTCGCCCTGTACCTTATAAAGATAGAACGGTTCAGCAATCTTACGGTTAGCTCCAACTCTGGCATCACATTCGGACATCTGCCTGCATACCGATCGCCATTTCATACGATGATCGTCGGGAAGAGCCGAAAAGAGCCATTAACGGCATGGATTAATTGCCATACCACTCACGACAAACATTCCGAGTATTACCCCGAGTTTAAGAACCCATCACTATGAATCTTACCGAATTAAAGAATACGCCGGTTGCTGAGCTGATTACTCTCGGCGAAAATATGGGGCTGGAAAATCAGGCTCGCATGCGCAAGCAGGACATTATCTTTTCCATCCTGAAGCAGCACGCGAAAAGCGGCGAAGACATCTTTGGTGATGGCGTGCTGGAGATTCTTCAGGATGGATTTGGATTCCTCCGTTCCGGAGACAGCTCCTACCTCGCCGGCCCTGATGATATCTACGTTTCCCCCAGCCAAATCCGCCGCTTTAACCTCCGCACTGGTGACACCATCTCTGGCAAAATCCGTCCACCAAAAGAAGGTGAACGTTATTTTGCGCTGCTGAAAGTTAACGAAGTTAACTACGACAAGCCGGAAAACGCGCGTAATAAGATTCTGTTCGAAAACCTCACGCCGCTGCACGCAAATAAACGTCTGCGTATGGAGCGGGGTAATGGCTCAACGGAAGATTTAACCGCTCGCGTACTCGATCTGGCATCGCCGATCGGTCGCGGTCAGCGTGGTCTGATCGTAGCACCGCCGAAAGCCGGTAAAACCATGCTGCTGCAGAACATCGCGCAGAGCCTGGCGTATAACTACCCGGATTGCGTGCTGATGGTGCTGCTGATTGACGAGCGTCCGGAAGAAGTGACCGAGATGCAGCGTCTGGTTAAAGGCGAAGTTATCGCCTCAACCTTCGATGAGCCTGCTTCGCGCCACGTTCAGGTTGCTGAAATGGTGATCGAGAAGGCCAAGCGTCTGGTTGAGCATAAAAAAGATGTCATCATCCTGCTCGACTCCATCACACGTCTGGCGCGTGCCTACAACACCGTGGTGCCTGCTTCAGGTAAAGTCCTGACCGGTGGTGTGGATGCCAACGCCCTGCATCGTCCAAAGCGTTTCTTTGGTGCTGCACGTAACGTGGAAGAGGGCGGAAGCCTGACCATCATCGCGACCGCGCTGGTTGATACCGGTTCGAAGATGGACGAAGTAATTTACGAAGAGTTTAAAGGTACCGGTAACATGGAACTGCATCTCGCCCGTAAAATTGCTGAAAAACGCGTCTTCCCGGCGATTGATTACAACCGTTCTGGTACGCGTAAAGAAGAGCTGCTCACCTCTCAGGAAGAGCTGCAGAAGATGTGGATCCTGCGTAAGATTATTCACCCGATGGGCGAAATCGACGCAATGGAATTCCTCATCAACAAGCTGGCGATGACCAAAACCAATGATGAATTCTTCGATATGATGAAGCGTTCATAATCCGATACTGCCAGGCCGGACCACAGATTCGGCTTTTTTAGTTCAAATGCGCAGAAAATCGACCTTACGCCACGTCTCAACGTGGCGTTTTTCATTTGTGAGCTATAGGATTGAACACTGGCAGGAGCATTTATAATGACTGTGGTAGTGATGGCGAATTTATGACCGTTCGTCTGTCTCTTTATGCAGAATTCGGAATCCGACACAGCACCAGTCGCGCTTTTTCGCGTATTGTGGTGCGGGATGTTAGCTGAGAGCGTTTAACGTGAATTTACTCACTATGAGTACTGAGCTTGGTTTAATTTTTCTCTTTTCCCTGGCTTTCCTCTTTTTTGCTCGAAAAGCAGCTAAAAAAATTGGTTTAGTTGACAAGCCTAACTCACGTAAACGTCATCATGGCGCGATTCCGTTGGTGGGCGGCATTTCCGTGTTCGCAGGTATCTGCTTTACGTTTGCCATCACCAACTACTATCTGCCACACGCGCTGCTCTATCTGGGCTGCGCCGGGGTTCTGGTGCTGGTTGGCGCACTGGATGACCGATTCGATATCAGCGTCAAAATTCGCGCAGTCGTACAGGCCATCGTCGCGCTGGTGATGATGTTTGGCGCAAAACTCTATCTGCTCAGCCTGGGCTTTATCGTGGGTCCGTTCGAGCTTATCGTGGGGCCCTTCGGCTATGTCCTGACGCTGTTTGCCGTCTGGGCTGCGATCAACGCCTTTAATATGGTAGACGGGATCGATGGTCTGCTGGGCGGACTCTCCTCGGTCACCTTTGCCGCAATGGGCATCATCCTCTACTTCGACGGCCAGACCAGCCTTGCGATGTGGTGCTTTGCGATGATTGCCGCCACGCTGCCCTATATCCTGCTTAACCTCGGCTTCCTGGGGCGTCGCTTCAAAGTCTTTATGGGCGATGCCGGCAGCACCATGATCGGCTTCACCATTATCTGGATTCTGCTGGAAACGACGCAGGGCCTGAGCCATCCCATTACACCCGTTACCGCACTCTGGCTGATCGCCATTCCGCTGATGGATATGGTGGCGATTATGTATCGTCGCCTGCGCAAAGGCATGAGCCCGTTCTCGGCCGATCGTCAGCACATCCACCATCTGATTATGCGTGCTGGTTTTACCTCGCGTCAGGCCTTTGTCCTGATTACCGTTGCGGCGGCCATCCTCGCCGGTATCGGTGTACTGGGTGAATATCTGGCGTTCATCCCGGAGTGGGTGATGCTGCTGCTGTTCCTGGGCGCTTTTATGGTTTATGGCTACTGCCTGAAGCATGCGTGGCGCGTGGCGCGACGCGTCCGGCGTATCAAGCGTCGTCTGAGCCAACATCGCGAAGCAAAAAATAAATGAACCCGATGCTGAAAAAGGATACCTCTGCCATGCCTGCTGACGTTGTGGACAACGAACTGGATATTCGCGGCCTGAGCTGCCGTTTATGGCGTGGCAAACGCTGGATTGTCGGGCTGGCGCTGCTGTTTGCTCTGATCGCCTGGCTGGCGACGCTGCTATTGAAACAGGTCTGGAGCACCACGGCGATCACCGATCGCCCGACGGTGAACATGCTGGGCTCTTACTATGCGCAGCAGCAGTTCCTGACCAATCTGGATGTGCGCAACAATGCCCTGACGCTGGCTGCACCGTCACCGACAGTGATGGATCAGGTTTATCAGGAGTTCACCATGCAGCTTGCCTCCTGGGATACGCGTCGGGAGTTCTGGCAGCAAACGGATTACTACAAGAACCGTAAAACCGGCAATGCGCATAACGATGCTGCGCTGCTCGACGATTTGATCGGCAACATCCTGTTCACGCCCGCAGACGCAGCACATAACCTGCCCGATAACGTTAAACTCAAAGCGGAAACAGCGGGCGACGCCAACAATCTGCTGCGGCAGTACATCGCTTACGCCAGTGAGCGCGCCGCGCGTCATCTGAATGATGAGTTAAAAGGAGCCTGGCGGGCGCGTACCGATCAGCTGCAGGCGCAGGTGAAACGTCAGGAAGATGTGGCTAACGCAGTCTTCCAGCGCCAGCAGCATCGGCTGGAGCAGGCGCTGAAGATTGCCAGCCAGCAGGGCATCAATGAGAAACAGACGCGCGAAGCGGGTGAGAACCTGGCAGACAGCGACCTGTTCCTGCTGGGCCAGCCCGTTCTGCAGGGACAGCTGGATACCCTGCGCGCCACCGGTCCAGGCTTTGATATCAGCTATGATCAGAACAGAGCAATGCTGACCACGCTGCAGACCGGACCAAAACTGAACAGCCAGTTTCAGACCTACCGTTATCTGCGTACGCCGGAAGAGCCGGTATCACGTGACAGTCCGCGACGTCTGTTCATGATGATTATGTGGGGTGCCGTTGGGGCATTAACAGGCGCGGGTGTGGCGCTGGCACGTCGTCCGCGTCTGATGTCAGACGCGCATGATTGAGAGAAACAGTGTGAAAGTTCTGACCGTATTTGGTACTCGTCCGGAAGCGATTAAAATGGCGCCGCTGGTGCAGGCGCTGTCGCAGGATCCCGCTTTTGAATCGCGACTGTGCGTGACCGCCCAGCATCGCGAAATGCTCGATCAGGTGCTGCGTCTGTTCAAGCTGGAGCCGGACTATGATCTCAATATTATGCGTCCCGAACAGGGACTGACCGAGATCACCTGCCGCATTTTAGAGGGCATGAAAACCGTCCTGCTCGACTTCAGACCGGATATCGTGCTGGTGCATGGTGACACCACCACGACGCTGGCGGCGAGCCTCGCGGCTTTTTATCAGCAAATCCCCGTCGGGCATGTGGAGGCGGGTCTGCGTACCGGCGATCTCGCCTCGCCCTGGCCGGAAGAGGGTAACCGTAAGCTCACTGGCCATCTTGCCCGCCTGCACTTCACGCCTACCACCCGCTCGCGTCAGAACCTGTTGCAGGAGAATCTGCCCGATGCGCGCATCGTCGTCACCGGTAATACGGTCATTGATGCACTGCTGTGGGTTCGCGATCGAGTGCTGGACGACAGTAATCTGAACGCACAACTGGCGGCGCGCTATCCGTTTCTCGACCCGGATAAGAAACTGGTACTGGTTACCGGCCACCGGCGTGAAAGCTTTGGCGGCGGTTTTGAACGTATCTGCAGCGCGCTGGCGCAGATTGCCCGCCAGCATCCCGAGGCGCAGATTGTCTATCCGGTACATCTCAATCCCAATGTCAGCGAGCCGGTTAACCGGATACTCAGCGGCATTGAGAATATCATTCTGATTGAACCGCAGGAGTACCTGCCGTTTGTCTGGCTGATGAACCGCGCCTGGCTGATCCTTACCGATTCCGGCGGCATCCAGGAGGAAGCGCCTTCACTGGGCAAGCCGGTACTGGTGATGCGCGACACCACCGAGCGGCCCGAAGCCGTTGATGCCGGAACCGTCAGACTGGTGGGAACCGATATCGCCAGAATCGTTGCCAGCGTCAGCGAATTACTGAGTGATGACGATGCGTGGCAGGCGATGAGCCATGCCCATAACCCGTATGGCGATGGCAAAGCCTGTGGTCGTATTTTACAAGCCTTAAAAGATAACCGAGCCGAATTATGAGTTTTGAAACCATCTCCGTGATTGGACTGGGATACATTGGGCTGCCGACGGCAGCCGTTTTTGCCTCAAAGGGAAAAAAAGTGGTGGGCGTGGATATCAACGCGCGCGCCGTAGAAACCATCAATCGTGGCGCGATCCACATTGTGGAACCCGATTTAGATCAGGTGGTGCATGCGGCCGTGACGCGTGGCGATCTGCGCGCCACCACGCAGCCTGAAGCCGCTGACGCTTTTCTGATCGCCGTACCGACGCCATTCAAAGATGATCATCAGCCCGACCTGCGCTTTGTCAAAGCTGCGGCGGAGTCGATCGCGCCGGTTCTTAAAAAGGGCGATCTGGTGATTCTGGAATCGACCTCGCCGGTGGGCAGCACCGAACAGATGGCCGACTGGCTGGCTGCGGCGCGTCCCGATCTGCGTTTTCCGCAGCACGGAGAGACGCCCGATATTTTTGTCGCCTACTGCCCGGAGCGCGTGCTGCCCGGCCAGGTGATGGTTGAGCTGATTAACAATGACCGGGTGATTGGCGGCATGACGCCTGCCTGTTCTGCCCGCGCCAGCGAGCTCTATCGGCTGTTTTTAAAAGGTGAATGCGTTGAAACCAATGCTCGTACCGCCGAGATGTGCAAGCTGACCGAAAACAGCTTCCGTGACGTGAATATCGCCTTTGCCAATGAGCTGTCGCTGATTTGTGCCGACCAGGGAATTAACGTCTGGGAGCTGATTGCGCTGGCGAATCGCCATCCGCGCGTCAACATTCTGCAGCCGGGTCCGGGCGTCGGCGGTCACTGTATCGCCGTCGATCCCTGGTTTATCGTGGCGCAGAATCCCGAACTAGCCCGCCTGATCCGCACCGCGCGCGAGGTGAATGACGCCAAGCCGCAGTGGGTGCTGGACCAGGTGAAAACCGCGCTGGCGGACTGTCTGACGCAGACCGGCAAGCGCGCCAGCGATATCACCATCGCCTGCTTTGGCCTGGCCTTTAAACCGAATATCGACGACCTGCGCGAAAGCCCGGCCGTCGGTGTGGTACAGAAAATTGCTGAGTGGCACAGCGGCAAGACCTGGGTAGTTGAACCGCACATTGAGCAGCTTGCTGACTCGCTGGCTGACAAAGCAGAGCTGGTCTCCTGCGAGCAGGCGCTGGCAAAGGCCGATATTCTGGTGATGCTGGTCGATCACCGCGCCTTCCGTGCCATTGATGCCGCCGACGTTCAGCAGAACTGGATTGTCGACACCAAAGGTGTCTGGCGATGAAGCGGTTTCTGATCACGGGCGGTGCCGGTTTTATCGGCTCGGCTCTGGTGCGCTTTCTGATCGCAGAAACCGGACATCAGGTCGTGGTGGTCGATAAACTCAGCTACGCCGGAAATCTGGCGTCACTCGCCAGTGTGGCCGATTCGCCCCGCTTCTGTTTTGAGCAGGTGGACATCTGTGATCGTCCGGCGCTTGATCAGGTTTTTGCCCGCCATCAGCCAGACTGCGTAATGCATCTTGCGGCTGAAAGCCATGTTGATCGCTCGATTGACGGGCCGGTGGCTTTTATCGAGACGAATATTGTCGGGACATATCAGCTGCTGGAAGCCGCGCGTTCTTACTGGCAAAACCTGGATGACGCGCGCAAAGCGGCCTTTCTGTTCCATCATATCTCGACCGATGAAGTGTTTGGCGATCTGCATGACAGTCAGGCTTATTTCACCGAAACCACCCCTTATGCGCCAAGCAGTCCTTACGCCGCCTCTAAGGCCAGCAGCGACCATTTAGTGCGGGCCTGGCTGCGAACCTACGGTCTGCCCACGCTGGTTACCAACTGCTCAAATAACTACGGCCCCTGCCATTTCCCGGAGAAGCTGATTCCCCTGACCATCATCAATGCGCTGGCCGGCAAAGCCTTACCGATTTACGGCAACGGCCAGCAGATTCGTGACTGGCTCTACGTTGAAGATCACGCTCGCGCACTCTATCAGGTGGTCAGTCAGGGCAAGCCAGGCGAAACCTATAATATTGGCGGCCATAACGAACGCCGCAATATCGAGGTAGTCGAAACCATCTGCAGCCTGCTTGAAGAGCTGGCCGCAGAGCAGAAACCTGCCGGGCTGGCGCATTATCGCGACCTGATTACCTATGTCACTGACCGGCCCGGTCACGATCAGCGCTACGCCATCGATGCCAGTAAAATTGCGCATGAACTTGGCTGGGTGCCGCAGGAAACCTTTGAAAGCGGCATGCGTAAAACCGTGGCATGGTATCTGGCTAATCCCGCCTGGTGGCAGGCCATTCTTGATGGTCGCTATCAGGGCGAACGCCTCGGCTTATCGCAATAAACCCGCGTAAGGAGCAGTGATGAAAGGCATCATTTTAGCGGGAGGATCGGGCACGCGATTACACCCGATAACCCGGGCAGTTTCAAAGCAACTTCTGCCGGTCTACGACAAACCGATGATCTACTATCCGCTTTCCGTGCTGATGCTGGCGGGGATTCGCGACATTCTGTTGATCACCACGCCGGAAGATCGGGCGCAGTTTGAACGCCTGCTGGGTGATGGCAGTGAATTTGGGATACGCCTGAGCTATGCGGTGCAGCCCAGTCCTGATGGGCTGGCGCAGGCCTTTATCATTGGCGAATCGTTTATCGGCGATGACAATTGCTGCCTGGTGCTGGGTGACAATCTCTATTTCGGTCAGGGTTTCAGTCCTAAGCTGCGGAAAGTCGTCGAACAGAATCGTGGCGCAACGGTGTTCGGCTATCAGGTTATGGACCCGGAACGTTTCGGTGTGGTGGAGTTTGACGATAACTTCAAGGCGATTTCGATTGAAGAGAAGCCACAGCAGCCGAAATCGCGCTGGGCGGTCACCGGACTCTATTTCTATGACAACCAGGTTATCGAATTCGCAAAACAGGTTAAGCCCTCTTCGCGGGGCGAGCTGGAAATTACCGCCATTAACCAGATGTATCTGGAGCGCGGTGAGCTGACGGTCGAACTGCTGGGACGCGGCTTTGCCTGGCTGGATACTGGCACCCATGACAGCCTGGTGGAAGCCAGCATGTTTGTGCAGACGGTGGAAAAACGGCAGGGCTTTAAAATTGCCTGCCTGGAAGAGATCGCCTGGCGCAACAGCTGGCTCAGTGATGACCAGCTGCGTGCTGCCGGTGAAGCGCTGACAAAAACCGGCTACGGCCAATACCTGCTGGATTTATTACATGCCCGTCCACGTCAGTATTAATCCCCTTAGCTGGGAAAGTGCATTCTTCGGTGTTGAGACCGTGCGGCTGGAGCCGGAAGGTGACATTCCGCTGGAGCAGGCGCTGCGTCATCCCTGTGCGCTGATGCAGATGAAAGTTGCGGCCAGCGAGACAGCGCTGATTGATACGTTGCAGCAGCATCAGTTCCAGCTGGCAGAAGGCGAGGCGGACCTGACGCTGGCGGTTAAAGAGACGGAACGGCAGGCGGGGATTCGCATTGCGCGCGAAGCACAAATCCCGCAGCTGCGTGATGCAGCGTCACAGCTCTTCAGCCAGAGTCGTTTTCGCGCGCCCTGGTATGCACCAGACGCCAGCGGCCGTTTTTATGCGCAGTGGATTGAGAATGCGGTGCGCGGAACGTTTGACGATCAGTGCCTGGTGGCCAGTGATGCCACAGGTCAGCTGCAGGGATTTGTTTCGCTACGCGCAGTGGACGGCGATGCCCGCATTGGCCTGCTGGGCGTAATGCCTGACGCGCAGGGCCAGGGGCTGGGTCAGCGACTGCTGCTGGCGGCGGCGGACTGGGCGCGGGTAAGACAGCTGGCTCAGCTTCGGGTGGCTACCCAGCTCAGTAATCTCAAGGCGATGCGCCTCTATTTACGCAGCGGTGCCCGACTCGACAGCACCGCCTACTGGTTTTACAGGAAAGGTCATGATTCCATTTAATGCGCCCCCGATTGTGGGCACAGAAATCGAGTATATGCAGTCGGCGATGAACAGCGGCAAGCTGTGCGGCGATGGCGGTTTCACCCGTCGCTGTCAGCAGTGGATGGAGCAGCGTTTTGGCAGCAAAAAAGTACTGCTGACCCCTTCCTGCACCGCTTCGCTGGAGATGGCGGCGCTGTTAATCGATCTGCAGCCTGGCGATGAAGTGATCATGCCGAGCTACACCTTTGTCTCTACCGCCAATGCCTTTGTGCTGCGCGGCGCGCGAATCGTGTTTGTCGATGTGCGCCCGGATACCATGAACATTGATGAAACGCTGATCGAAGCGGCCATCACTGAAAAAACCCGCGCCATTGTGCCGGTCCATTACGCAGGCGTGGCCTGTGAAATGGATACCATTATGGCGCTGGCGGCAAAGCATAAGCTGTTTGTGATTGAAGATGCGGCGCAGGGTGTGATGTCACGCTACAAAGGTCGCGCGCTGGGCACCATCGGTCATATTGGCTGCTTCAGTTTCCACGAAACCAAGAACTACACCGCCGGTGGCGAAGGTGGCGCGACGCTGATCAACGACGCCAGCCTGGTCGAGCGCGCCGAGATCGTGCGGGAAAAAGGCACCAACCGCAGCCAGTTCTTCCGGGGTCAGGTCGATAAATATACCTGGCGCGACATGGGATCGAGCTACCTGATGGCCGATCTGCAGGCGGCCTATCTCTGGGCGCAACTGGAAGCCGCTGAACGCATCAACCAGCAGCGGTTACGCATCTGGCAGCGTTATTATGACGCACTCCAGCCGCTGGCCGCCCAGGGCCGCATCAGTCTGCCTGTGATCCCCGCCAGCTGCGAACATAATGCGCACATGTTCTACATCAAACTGCGCGATCAGGACGATCGCCAGGCGCTGATCAACTGGATGAAAGAAGCCGAGATACTGACGGTGTTCCACTATATTCCGCTGCACAGTTCACCTGCCGGTGAGCGTTTCTCGCAATTTGTCGGCGACGACCGCTTTACCACGCTGGAAAGTGAACGCCTGCTGCGCCTGCCGCTGTTTTATAACCTGTCGGATAATAATCAGAGCACAGTTATCAGCTCGCTGCTGAGCTTCTTTTCCTGATGTCATTAGCCAGAGCCTCAGTGTGGACCGCGTCGTCCACGCTGGTAAAAATTGTGTCTGGTCTGCTGGTGGTCAAACTGCTGGCGGTCAGCTTCGGCCCCGAAGGTGTCGGCCAGGCGGGTAACTTCCGCCAGTTGATCACCGTGCTGGGTGTGCTGGCGGGCGCGGGCATCTTCAACGGCGTTACCACCTATGTCGCGCAGTATCAGCAGCAGCCCGGACAATTGCGGGCGATGGTGGGCACGGCATCGGCTATGGTGCTGGGCTTTTCCGGCGTGCTGGCGCTGCTGTTTCTGCTGGCGGCGGCACCCATCAGCACCGCGCTGTTTGGTCACGACCGCTATCAGGGCGTCATCCGCGTCGTCGCTTTTCTTCAGCTCGGCATCGCCTGGGCCAACTTTACGCTGGCGCTGCTGAAGGGGTATCGCGACGCGCGTGGTAATGCGCTGGCGCTAATTCTCGGCAGTCTGACTGGCGTGGCGGGCTATCTGCTCTGCTGGTGGCTGGGCGGCTATCAGGGCGCATTGATCGGCCTTGCGCTGGTACCGGCCTTGCTGTTGCTGCCTGCGCTACTGATGCTGAAACGCCGCGCGCCGCTGCCGCTAAGCTGGCTGCGGCCACAGTGGTATCCTGAGCTGGCGCGTAATCTGGCAAAATATACTCTGATGGCGCTGATCACGGCCGTGACCCTGCCGGTTGCCTGGGTAATGATGCGTAACCTGCTGGCAGAGCAGGAGGGCTGGGCGCAGGTCGGATTGTGGCAGGGCGTCACCAGCATTTCCGATGCCTACCTGCAGTTTATCACCGCAACGTTTAGCGTCTGGCTGCTGCCGACGCTGGCGCGGCTCGACAACAAACGCGACATCGCACGTGAGATTGGCCGTGCATTGCGCTTTGTCCTGCCCGCCGTGGCGGTTGCCAGCTTTGGCGTCTGGGTACTGCGTGACTTCGCCATCAGCCTGCTGTTCTCTGAGGCTTTTCGCGGAATGCGCGATCTCTTTGTCTGGCAGCTGTGCGGCGATGTTTTTAAAGTCGGTGCCTATGTTTTCGGATATCTGGTTATCGCCAAAGCCTCGCTGCGCTTTTATGTTCTGACTGAGATCAGCCAGTTTCTGTTGCTGACCCTGTTCTCACGCTGGCTGATCCCGTTACATGGCGCGACGGGTGCGGCGCAGGCCTACATGTTTACTTATATGGCTTACTTTGCCCTGTGTTGTGGCGCTTTTATTGTTTACTGCCGGAAAAAATGACTTTAATTCACGTTTTGGGATCGGACATTCCCCACCACAATCTTACGGTGCTGCGCTTTTTCAACGACGTACTGAGCGTTGAGCAGCCTGTGGCTTCGCCACGCCATTTTATGGTGGTGACGCAGCAGCCAGAGCGCCTTGCGCCGTTCAGTGCGTTGCAGATCGAGTGTTTCGCCAGCAAGAAAGCGCTGGCGCAGGCGGTACTGCAGCGAGCCAGGAATCGGCAGCAGCGTTTTTTCTGTCACGGTCAGTTTAACCCGTGGATCTGGCTGGCATTACTCAGCGGTAAGCTGCGACGTTCTCAGCTCTTCTGGCATGTCTGGGGCGCCGATCTCTATGAAGATTCGCGCAGCCTGAAGTTTCGCCTGTTTTATCTGGTGCGCCGGATAGCGCAGGGACGGGTTGCACAGGTTTTTGCGACCCGTGGCGACCTGCATCACTACCAGCTGCGTCATCGCCGGGTTCCGGGTTCACTGCTCTATTTCCCGACCCGAATGCCAGCCGCCGCTGTTGAGTCTGCGCCGTCAGAGCCGTTTACGCTACTGCTGGGCAATTCGGGCGATCCGAGTAACCGGCACATCGAAGGCTTAAAGGCGATTCACGCACAGTTTGGCGAGCAGGTGCGCATCGAAGTCCCATTAGGTTATCCGCCGGGCAATGAGGCATATATCAGCCAGGTTCAGGCTGCAGCAGAGGCGCTGTTCCCGAACGGGCAGGTGAATTTGCTGCGCGAAAGTCTGGCGTTTGATGATTACTTAGCACTGCTGGCGCGCTGCCATGTCGGCTATTTTATGTTTGAACGCCAGCAGGGGGTGGGAACACTCTGCCTGCTGATCCAGGCCAACGTGCCGTTTGTTCTGACCCGCAAAAATCCATTCTGGCGTGATGTGGCAGAGCAGCAGCTTCCGGTACTGTTCAGCGAAGATACGCTGTCGCCTGCGGTGATCGCCGAGGCACGCCGGCAGCTGATGCGCTGTGATAAACAGGCTATCGCCTTCTTTGAGCCGGGTTATCTGGCAGGCTGGCGCACAGCGTTACAACTCAGCGAAGGGGAGTTGTCATGAGTCTTATGCAGTTTGGCGGCCTGCTGGTGGTCTATCTGCTGTCGCTGGTCTTTATTCTGACCCTGACCTGGCGGGAGTTTAAGCGCGTCCGTTTTAACTTCCATCTGTTCTTTACACTGCTGTTTCTGCTGACCTTTTACTTCGGCTTCCCGCTGACCTCCGTGCTGGTGTTTCGCTTTAACGTGGACGTGATGCCGGTTGAGAATCTGCTTGAGGCGCTGCTGTCGGCCACGGCGTTTTACGCCATTTATTACGTCAGCTATAAAGTGCGGCTGAAACCGGCTGGTGCGCCTCCGGCGAAGCCCTGGCTGCAGATGAACCGGGTTGAAACCCACCTGACCTGTGTGATTCTGGCGCTGGTCGCGCTGGGTACCGTGACGGTGTTCTTCATTCACAACGGTTTTCTGCTGTTCCGCCTGACCGCCTATAACCAGATTTTCTCCAGTGAAGTATCGGGCGTGGCGCTTAAACGCTTCTTCTATTTCTTTATTCCGGCGATGCTGATCCCCTACTTTTTACGCCCGACGCGCCGCAACTGGCTGCTGTTCCTGGTGGTGACTGTGGCCTTTGGTCTACTGACTTACGCGCTGGTGGGCGGAACCCGCGCCAATATCATTATTGCGTTTGCCCTGTTCCTGTTTATCGGGATTACCCGTGGCTGGATCACCCTGTGGATGCTGGCAACGGCGGGGGTGATGGCGATTGGGGGGATGTTCTGGCTGGCGCTGCGCCGCTATAACCTCGACGTGATGGGCGATGAAGCGTTCTATACCTTCCTGTATCTGACGCGTGATACCTTCTCGCCGTGGGAAAATCTCGCCAGGCTGCTGGATAACTACGACAAAATTGAGTTTCAGGGGCTGGCGCCTCTGTGGCGTGATTTCTACGTGTTTATTCCGAGCTGGCTCTGGCCGGATCGGCCGCTGGCGGTATTGAACAGTGCCAACTACTTCACATGGGAAGTGCTGAATAACCATTCGGGCCTGGCGATTTCACCCACGCTGATCGGCTCCCTGGTGGTCATGGGCGGTGTCTGGGCTATTCCAGTTGGTGCTGTTGCAGTAGGGATGATTATTAAAGCCTTTGATGCGATTTATCAGCGTGGCTGCCTTGAGACGAACCGCTATACCGGTGCCATCCTGCAAAGTTTCTGTTTTGGCGCAGTGTTTAACATGATCGTACTGGCCCGCGAGGGTCTCGATGCGTTCGGCTCACGAGTGGTGTTTTTCTGCCTCATTTTTGCTGCCTGTCTGGGCATGGCTAAATTACTTTTCTGGTTACTGGATCGCGCAGGTTTAATTCGCGACCGCAGCAGGCGGGTGTTGCACAGCCCGCTCTGATTAACCTTTGGGATTGACGGAAGATATGACAACGTTAACTGAGACGCCGCAGTACCGTATTCGCGGCGTTGATTTGTATGGCTTCGAAAACATGCCGTCGGCAGTGAATTTTCTGATGCCGCCGCAGAGCGTTCGCAGCGGTATTTTAGTGGCCATCAATGCGGAGAAGATCCTGACCGCTGAGCGGGATGAAGGATTGCGCACGCTGTTAGCGCAGGCGGAATATGCGTATGCCGATGGCATCAGCATCGTGCGCTCGATTCGTAAAAAGTATCCGCAGGCGTCGGTGCAGCGCATTGCGGGTGCTGATTTATGGGAAGCGCTGATGGAACGCGCCGGGCGTGAAGGGACGCCGGTGTTTCTTATCGGCGGTCGCCAGCAGGTGCTGGATGAAACCTGCGATAAGTTACGTCGTCAGTGGAATGTAGATATTGTCGGCGCGCAGGATGGCTATTTTGCGCCAGCCGATCAGGATGCGCTGTTTGCCCGGATTGCGGCCAGCGGTGCGAAGCTGGTGACCGTCGCGCTGGGCTCGCCACGTCAGGAGCTGCTGATGCTGGCGTGCCGTGCGTACTGGCCTGATGCCCTCTATATGGGCGTGGGCGGAACCTACGATGTTTTCACCGGCCATGTGAAGCGCGCGCCTAAAATCTGGCAACGGCTGGGGCTGGAGTGGCTTTATCGTCTGATTCGGCAGCCAAGCCGCCTGCGCAGGCAATTAAAACTGCTTAAATATTTGCGCTATCACTGGCGTGGCGATCTCTGATATTGCTGATAAACGCCGCATTTTCAGGCATTACGAGAGTGGAAATGTACTATTTGTCGACGAAATGCACAAAGCGTAATCAAACGCGTCTTTTTATTTAAAAAGCACTAGACACGATGGGCGCTTATCTCTAGTATGCACATCCGCAACGGCGCTACGCGCCCGTAGCTCAGCTGGATAGAGCGCTGCCCTCCGGAGGCAGAGGTCTCAGGTTCGAATCCTGTCGGGCGCGCCATATCGTTTGTGCGCATGAGCTTCGGTGGTTGATTTACCGCGGTTGGCAGTAGAGATTTAAATGCTGCAGGTTTTAAACTTGTAACATTAAGAATAGTGGTGGCTATAGCTCAGTTGGTAGAGCCCTGGATTGTGATTCCAGTTGTCGTGGGTTCGAGTCCCATTAGCCACCCCAGATTTTGCTGGGAAACGCGAAGGTGGCGGAATTGGTAGACGCGCTAGCTTCAGGTGTTAGTGTCCTAACGGACGTGAGGGTTCAAGTCCCTCTCTTCGCACCAGGCAAAACAGTTAAAAAAATCGGCGAGTAGCGCAGCTTGGTAGCGCAACTGGTTTGGGACCAGTGGGTCGGAGGTTCGAATCCTCTCTCGCCGACCATTTTTAGAAACCTGTCTGAAAAGACAGGTTTTTTTTCGTCTGTAGAAAAGTGGATTTGAATTTCTGCGGGAGATATGGGCCGGGTTGGGTGCTGTGGAACAATGTTGCTGTGAGTTCGAGCCTGCGAAGGGAACACGGTCAGATGAATCCGGCTTTAGATCTTTCACCAGTCTGAAGCGTCCATGTAAGTTCCTGATGCGTCTGCCAGACTTGAAGCGAAGGGAGCATACGCCTGTAGCAAAGCATCGCGGGCCAGGGACAAAAACGCCGGGAGCGTTTTTGAACAACGCAAAGCGTTGGCCCGGATACGGGCGCACCTCAGGGATGAGGTGCGTAATCGCCCGCGCTGAGCCCGCCAGGGATGGCGTCTTTTGCGTCTTTGCGAAAGGCGTATGCTCCCTGAAGCCCGCACCGCGGTGAGCGTGCGCTGGCGAAAGGAACACGGTCAGATCGGAAAGGCGCTTAAGCCATCCATGGCCGCTCGGCCCACGCCGTCCCTGGCGTGGGACGCTTTCCTCCTCTGACCGTGTTCCCTACGCGTTGGGCTTCTTCATTGCTGCTGAATCACTCTGCTTTGATTCCGCACGCAATATTAGCAGAATCAATAGCGTCGTGAATCGCCGACAAATAAACCATTGTTATTATTACGTTCAGAGAGAGATTGATCTCGCTGTCTCCATTCAGAGACAGAGAAAATGCCAGCTGTCGCCTGATACCGACACTTCCTCCGGTACCTCGCTATGACCAGAAATGCCGATCTGATTAAGTCATTGATTTATAAACATATTAAAAATAAATCTTAACCTGGCACGGCGTGTGCAATACTTCTGCTGTAGATGCTCATTCCACCTCTTATGTCTGCTGATGCTACATAAACCTGGGAATGATGCAGAGCCAATTTTAGGTACCTGTTGTCTGCCTGCCTGTATCGCGTAAGCCTTACAGGGTTAACAGACACCACGTTGAGTCAGGTACCTCCCGGTTGTCTTACCGACCTGATCTTACACCTGCCACTGGCAGGTGTTTTTTTTTGCCTGTAAGAATAGGGCGGCAGATTGCGGGCACAAAAAAGCCGGGCAAGCCCGGCTTTATCCTGTCTGACAACCGCATCAGGCGTTGGGATTATTCTTCAGCGTCAGCAACAATCCTTCACGGCGCATCTTCGCGGCCTCTTCCGGACGATGCAGACGATCATAAACATCCGCCAGCCACGCATAATCAAACGCATCCGGACGCTGTGCCAGCGCCTGCTGCAGCGCGTCTGCTGCCTGCTGCCACTCACCATGACGCATCAGCAGCTGTCCCAGCGTACTGTGCAGCAACGGCGTTGCGCCATGCTGTTTGATCTGCTGGCGTAATGCCTTCTCCAGCGCTTCCGGATTGCCGCTTTTGATGCGCGGCATCAGCAGTACCAGACGATCGTCATAATGACGCTTGAGGCCTTCCAGCACGATCGACTGTGCGGTGTCGTGATCGTTGCACTCAATCAGATGATCCGCCATTGCCACCTGCAGGGTCGTATCCTGACGGGTTTTGCGGCTCAGCGTGCTCCACCAGCGCTTCAGGCCATCACTGCCCTGATCGGCCATTGCCTGATTCATCAGACCCAGCCAGGCCTGCTGCTGTAACGCATCACGATGGAGCTCATCACCGACCTGCGCCTTCTGCATAGCAGGCAGAATATCCAGCAATGCACTCCAGGCACCCGTACGGACATACGCCTGTTCGGCCAGGCGCAGCACTTCAGGGTGACGCGGAGCCACTTCCAGCAGACGGTCAATGCTGTGCCGCGCCGCATGATCTTCGTTACGGGCCAGCTGAATACGAGCGCGGGCAATTTCAACCGGGATGGTATTGCTTTCAGACAGCTCAGCGGCACGTTCAAGATGCTGATTGGCACGGATCTCATCGCCACGCTGCTGGGCGGCTTCGGCTGCCAGAAGATAGTTGGCTACCGGCACATCGGCGTGATCGGCATCTTTAGACAGCAGTTTCTCCACCTGACGGTGGTCGCCTTCTGCCAGCTTCATCAGCGCAGACTGGGTATGACGCTGGGCGCGACGGCGCTTACGGCCGGTAAACCAGCCGCGGGTACGCGCCCCGGTGTGCAGCACGCGGCGCAGCAGCCATTCCACCGCCAGAATCACCAGCAGGCTGATGATAAGGATAATCACCAGGCCGGTGACGCTGGTTTCGATGTTCCAGTTATCGGTCTGAATCAGCACATAGCCCTGATGACCGGCAATCATCGGCCCCAGCACTACGCCAGCAATCAGCAGGATAAAGAGGATAAATACCTTAAGCATGCTTAGCCTCCCTGCTGATTAGCAGCGGCAGAAGGTTGCGCTAACAGGTTACGCACGCGGGTCTGCATCAGCTGTTCCAGCAATGGCTGACTTTCCAGGTTATCCGGCAGATCCATATTGATGTTCTGCTGGCTCAGCTCATCCAGCTGGGCAAGGAAGGCTTTGGTGGCGGCATCGTTGGTATCGTACCAGGCGCGAACCCAGGCGGACACGGTGTCGATAGATTGTTTATAAATCTCATCCTGATGACGCGGTACGGCCTGAGCAGCGATTAGCAGACGCGAGCGGATATTCTCACGCAGGTAAACATCCTGATTCGGTGCCAGCAGCGGCTGTGCAGTGTTATCGCGGCGGCGGATGGTAATAAAGTCATCCATAAAGTTATGCCAGCTTTTCACCAGATTCTGACGCCATTCGCGCACGGAACCTGAGAGTTCGCCGCCATCGCTGTCCATCGGCGCATCATCGCTGTCGTTGTCGGCCAGACGCAGATTATCAACGTTGTTCGACAGCTGATTCAGTTTGAGGATCACGCCGTCGTAGTCGACCTGCGTAACGGAAGAGAGGTTACTGATATCCTGGGTCAGCGCACGACGCACATTCATGACGCTGGGATCGTTCATGTCAGCCAGGCTGGCATCGGCGCTTTTCAGCAGTGCCGCGGCGGTAGTAACATCCTGATCGCTCCAGAGTTTGCGGCCAGCCAGTTTCACCAGATAGTCCGCCTGTGCCAGCAGCCAGCTGCGCACGTCGTTGCCAGAAATCACCGCCACTTTTTCACGCAGCGTTTCCAGCTCTTTTGCTGACGCGGTCTGCTGCTGCTGTGCCGTCTGCAGGGCAGTTTCAGCGCCACTCAGTTGCTGTGTCAGCTGCTGTTTATCGCTGCTGGCCTGCTGCTGCAACGCGCTTAACTGATCGCTCAGCTTCTGATTGGTTTGTGCCTGTAAATCAGCCTGATGTTTCCCGTTAAGGTATAAACCCGCACCTATCGCCAGCGCGATGACAATCGCAACTGCACCCAACACCATGCCACCATTTTTCGCATTACGCGGTGGTGTGCTGTTGCTGGAAGGAGAGCGGTCGACCGCTGGGGTGGTTTCTTCAACCATGGCGGAGGAGTCTTTTTGTTCCGTCATATGTGGCACATCCCATTGTTAAAGTTCAGCGTAACGCGCGCAGCAGCGCATCGTTATCGGCACCATCGGCTACCTGAATATCCTGCCAACCCAATCCTGCGGCCAGGGTAGCCAAACGTTCACTGACGACTATCAGTCGGCAGTTGAGCAGCCATTCCTCGCGATCAACCGCGGGGAATAGCGAAAAAAGCTGTTGTAACATTTCACCGCTGGTCACCACCAGCACAGAGACGCCGCGATCGCGCCAGCGGCGGCCTTCAACCGGCCCGTCATAATGCTTCTGGCAGCGCTGGTAGCAGGCAGCAAACGTTACCTCAGCACCTCGCCGGGTTAATGTCTCCGCCAGCAATTCGCGTCCAGGATCGCCACGCAGAATCAGCGCACGTTTACCGGCAACCTGCTGAAGCGTGTTTATCCTGATCAATTCCTCACTGGTTTCATGCGCATGAGGCCAGGTCACCTGCTGTCCGCTGACGGTGTGAAACGCCAGCGCGGTGCTGCGACCAATTGCATAATAGTCCAGCTCAGTGGGCCATGCTTTGATCGCGTGCTGTGCGTAGTGAATAACCTGCTGAGAAAGAATAAAGACGAGGTCGCCAGCACGAAGTCCGGCGAGCCTGTGAGGCAGGGAATCGAGGTCAGCGCCCGGTGCAAATTCAATCAGCGGCAGGCTCCACGCCTGTTTGCCAAGGGCATGCAGGCGTGACACCAGCTCTGCCGCTGCGGGTTCCGGGCGCGTCACCAGGATGGTCATGCCGGCGGCTGCCCCTGGTAGACCTCTTTCAGGATTTCACGCGCGCCGCCATTCAGCAGTTCATCGGCCAGTGAAATGCCCATCTGTTCTGCCTGCGCGCGTGGACCACGACGTTCGCCGCTGACCATCACCCGGCCATCGGGCGCGCCGACCATGCCGCGCAGCCAGAGGTCATCGCCTTCCAGCACCGCAAAACTGCCAATTGGCACCTGGCAGCCACCCTCTAAGCGGGTATTCATGGCGCGTTCCGCTCTGACACAAACTTCGGTGTCATCGTGATTCAGCGCCTGTAACAGGCTGATTAAGGTGGTGTCGTCCAGACGGCATTCAATGCCGACCGCACCCTGACCCACGGCGGGCAGGGAGACTTCGGCAGGCAATGCCTGGCGAATGCGATCTTCCAGCCCCAGACGCTTCAGCCCGGCGACGGCAAGAATGATCGCGTCATACTCGCCGGCATCAAGTTTGCCGAGGCGGGTGCCGACGTTGCCACGCAGCGAGCGGATCACCAGATCCGGACGGCGCGCGCTAATCTGGCACTGACGACGCAGGCTGGAGGTGCCGACAATGGCGCCCTGTGGCAGCGAATCAATGGAGTCATAATGATGAGAAACGAACGCATCGCGCGGATCGTCGCGCTCGCAGATGGTCACCAGGCCCAGACCTTCAGGGAAACTGACCGGCACATCTTTCATAGAATGCACTGCCATATCGGCACGGCCATCCTGCATTGCCAGCTCAAGCTCTTTGACAAACAGCCCTTTGCCACCGACTTTTGCCAGCGGCGTATCAAGGATAATGTCACCTTTGGTGACCATAGGCACCAGCTCAACGCGCAGTCCCGGATGGGCACTCATGAGTCGTTGCTGTACATAATGTGCCTGCCATAATGCGAGCGGGCTTTGTCTTGTAGCAATTCTGAAAATTTTGTCTAACATGCTGTTAACCATTTTTATCGTTCACTGAATATCCTATCATCTCTGGGTGAATACTGTCAGTTTCAACGGATTGAAAACGGCCTGTGTGCGGTTTCAGGCCCGGTTTATCAAGCCATAGCGTGGCAACCAGTGCCGAAAAGGCGGGAAGCTGGTAAGAACGTGCTAAACTGTTAAGTAGCGCAACTTTCTTTACGGTCAATCTGCCGAGTGATAGATTGATCACGTTTCCAGCAATTATCTGCCCACTTTTTTACTTTTAATAAGCGGCAGAGCGTGGAAACAGGGTGCTTAAACACTGGGACAATCAGGCGAAACGTCTTGTACCTCTACATTGAGACACTGAAACAGAGACTGGATGCAATCAACCAGCTGCGCGTTGATCGTGCGCTGGCTGCCATGGGACCCGCTTTTCAGCGCGTCTACAGTCTGCTGCCAACCTTATTACATTATCAACATCCGCAGATGCCGGGTTACCTTGAAGGTAGCGTTCCACATGGCATCAGCTTCTTCACGCCTGATGAAAATCAACGCCAGCTGCTGGCCGACCTCACCGGCGACAGCGATCTGCGCCATGCCGATGCGCCGAAAGGCGAAATGCCGATCACCGCTATCTACTCTATGGGCAGCACCTCGTCTGTCGGCCAGAACAGCATCTCCGATCTTGATATCTGGGTCTGCCATCAATCCTGGCTCGATAATGAAGAGCGCCTGAATCTGCAGCGCAAATGCACGCTGTTGCAGAAGTGGTGCGTCTCAATGGGCGTGGAAGTCAGTTTCTTCCTGATTGACGAGAACCGCTTCCGTCACAACGAAAGCGGCAGCCTGGGCGGTGAAGATTGCGGTTCAACCCAGCACATTTTACTGCTGGATGAGTTTTACCGTACCGCGGTTCGTATGGCGGGCAAACGCCTCCTGTGGAATATGGTGCCGGGCGAAGAAGAGCATCATTACGACGACTACGTGATGTCGCTGTATGCCAAAGGCGTGCTGACACCCAATGAGTGGCTTGACCTGGGCGGCCTGGGCACGCTGTCGGCGGAAGAGTATTTCGGTGCCAGCTTGTGGCAGCTCTATAAAAGTATCGACTCGCCTTACAAAGCCGTATTGAAAACGCTGCTGCTGGAAGCCTACAGCTGGGAATACCCGAACACGCAGCTGCTGGCGATGGATATTAAACAGCGACTGCACGACGGCGAAATCATCTGCTTCGGACTTGATCCTTACTGCATGATGCTGGAGCGCGTTACGCACTACCTTACCAGCGTTGACGATCAGCCGCGCCTTGACCTGGTGCGTCGCTGCTTCTATCTCAAAGTGTGTGAAAAGCTCAGCACCGACGATCATCAGCAACGCACCGGCTGGCGTCGCGAGATTTTATCGCAGCTGGTGAAAGAGTGGGGCTGGAACGAAGAGAAGATTGCCATTCTGGACAACCGCGCCGGATGGAAAATCGAGCGGGTGCGCGAAGCCCATAACGAATTGCTGGATGCGATGATGCAGAGTTATCGCAATCTGATCCGCTTTGCCCGTCGCAATAACTTAAGCGTCAGCGCCAGCCCGCAGGATATCGGTGTATTGACCCGTAAACTGTATGCCGCGTTTGAAGCGCTGCCGGGCAAAGTGACGCTGGTGAATCCACAGATTTCGCCCGATCTCTCTGAACCGAATCTGACCTTTATTCATGTGCCGCCTGGCCGCGCCAACCGTTCCGGCTGGTATCTCTATAACCAGGCACCAGATATGGATTCGATCATCAGCCATCAGCCGCTGGAATATAACCGCTATCTGAACAAGCTGGTGGCGTGGGCGTGGTTCAATGGCCTGCTGACCCGTAAAACCCGGCTGCATATTAAAGGCAATGAGATTTGCGACCTGGCGCGTCTGCAGGAGCTGGTTAACGATGTTTCCAGCCACTTCCCGCTGCGCCTGCCTTCGCCGACGCCAAAAGCGCTCTACAGCCCGTGCGAAATCCGGCACCTCGCGATTATTGTTAATCTTGAGCACGATCCGACGGCGGCCTTCCGCAATCAGGTGGTGCACTTCGACTTCCGCAAACTGGATGTCTTTAGCTTTGGTCAGCAGCAGCAGTGCCTGATTGGCAGCATCGATCTGCTCTATCGCAACTCCTGGAATGAAGTGCGTACGCTGCACTTCAGCGGCGAACAGGCGATGATCGAAGGGCTGAAAACTATTCTCGGCAAGATGCATCAGGATGCCGCACCGCCGGATACGGTAGAAGTATTCTGCTACAGCCAGCATCTGCGCGGGCTGATTCGCACGCGCGTGCAGCAGCTGGTCTCTGAATGCATTGAGCTGCGCCTCTCCAGCACGCGTCAGGAGCCGGGCCGCTTTAAAGCGCTGCGCATGGCGGGTGAGACCTGGGGTCTGTTCTTTGAACGCATGAGTGTCTCGGTGCAGAAGCTGGAAAACGCCGTGGAATTTTATGGCGCGATCTCCAACAACAAGCTGCATGGGTTGTCGATCAAAGTCGAAACGAATCAGACGCCGCTGCCACCGGTAGTGAACGGCTATGCCAGCGAAGGCATCATTCAGTTCTTCTTTGAAAACACCACGGATGAGCGCGGCTTCAACATCTACATCCTCGATGAGAGCAATCGGGTTGAGGTTTATCATCACTGTGAAGGCAGCAAAGAGGAGCTGGTGCGCGACGTCAGCCGCTTCTACTCCTCGTCACACGATCGCTTTACCTATGGCTCAAGCTTTATCAACTTCAACCTGCCGCAGTTCTACCAGATTGTGAACACCGGTGAGCGATTCCAGGTGATCCCGTTCCGGAGTCAGACGCTGACGCAGCTCTGTACAACGCAGCCTGACAACGACAACAGCGACTATCAACCGCGCTATCAGGTGCATTGATGCTGACGGGCTGCCTGCGCTCTGCAGGTAGCCGCTATCTTCCTGGCCTGTCACCCGGTTCACGCTATTTGCGGGGATTTCCTGTTGCTTTTCCACCTTCAACTGCGATGATAAGCATCCAGGTAAAGGACATTAAGAGCATAAATAATGAAGAAAGTAATAAGCCTGTTGGCCATGACACTGGCAGTAATCAGCCTTGCAGGTTGTGGTCTGAAAGGACCGCTCTACTTCCCGCCGAAGGACCAGCCGAAGAAACAACAAGCCCCAACCGAACGCCAGAAAGCGGATGCCACTAAAGCCGATGTCGGCGGGCTGGTGACCGGCAATTCAGGCGTAAAAGCGAACTAATCTGATGGCTTATCCGGCGGAGCAAAAAATGCAGTTCTCCAAAATGCACGGTCTCGGCAACGATTTTATGGTTGTGGATGCGGTGACACAAAACGTCTTCTTTTCGCCGGAATTGATCCGCCGGCTGGCCGATCGTCATCTGGGGATCGGTTTTGATCAGCTGCTGATTGTTGAACCGCCTTACGATCCCGATCTCGATTTTCACTATCGCATTTTCAACGCTGACGGCAGTGAAGTGGCCCAGTGCGGTAACGGTGCGCGCTGTTTTGCCCGCTTTGTTCAGCTGAAAGGGCTGACCAACAAAAGCGATATCCGGGTCAGTACCCAGAATGGCCGCATGGTGTTAACCGTGACGCCTGACGATCACGTGCGCGTGAACATGGGCGAGCCCAACTTTGAGCCTCAGCAGGTGCCGTTCCGCGCTAACAAAGCTGAAAATCTCTATCTGCTGCGCGTGGCCGAACAGACGGTGATGCTGGGTGCGGTGTCGATGGGGAATCCCCACTGCGTCATCCAGGTGGAAAGTGTTAAAACCGCGCAGGTTGAACTGCTTGGCCCGATTCTGGAGAGCCACGAGCGCTTCCCAGATCGCGTTAATGTCGGTTTTATGGAGATCATCAATCCCGAACATATCCGGCTGCGCGTCTACGAACGCGGAGCGGGTGAAACGCAGGCGTGCGGCAGCGGCGCCTGTGCTGCCGTTGCATGTGGCATTCAGCAGGGCATTCTGGCACCGAAAGTGCGTGTCGATCTGCCTGGCGGGACGCTGCATATCTCCTGGAAAGGCGCCGGTCAGCCGCTCTATATGACCGGGCCTGCGACACATGTCTACGATGGGTTTATTCATCTATGAAAAATATCGAAGAGCAGGCTGACAGTTCGGTTCTGCTGGACGATCAGGCCGTCAGTGATTATCTGCGGCAGAATCCCGATTTCTTCATCCGTAATGCCCGTGAAGTTGAACAGATGGCGGTGCCGCATCCGGTGCGCGGCAGCGTGTCACTGGTCGAGTGGCATATGGCGCGGCAACGCAACCACATTCAGCGGCTGGAAGAAGAGATCACGCTGCTGATGGAGCAGGCCAGCGCGAACCATGAGCTGTTTGACCGTTTGCTGTCGCTGGAAAGTCATCTGGCCGCGGCTGATTCGCTGCAGGATATGCTCAACCGTCTGCATCGCTGGGCGCGTGAGCTGGGCCTGGCGGGTGCCAATGTGCGGCTGTTCAGCGACAAATGGCTGCTGGGTGCCCCCTCCGATTTCTTCCAGCTGAGCCTGTCGCGTCAGGCGTTTGAGCCGCTGCGTATTCAGCGTTTCGGCAACCAGCACCACTATCTCGGTAATATCAATGGGCCGGAACTGCTGCTGCTGCTACCACAGGCCAAAGCAATTGGCTCGGTTGCGATGTCGCTGATGGGCGAAGAGGGCGATCTCGGCGTGCTGGTGTTCAGCAGCCGTGACAGCCAGCACTATCAGTCGGGCATGGGAACGCTGCTGTTGCAGCACCTGTCACAGATGATGCCTGGCCTGCTTTCCCGCTGGGTTGAGCGCGCATGAGCAGCGGACTGCAGGAGGCCGTCGACGGATTTCTGCGCTACCTGAAAGTGGAGCGCCAGCTGAGTCCGTTAACCCAGAGCAGCTATGCGCGCCAGCTTGCCGCGCTGGTGGCAATTGCGGATGAGATGAAGCTCGGCAGCTGGGCACAGCTGGAACCGGCACAGGTGCGCAGTATGGCGGCACGCAGCCGTCGCGCCGGACTTTCTGCCAGCAGCCTCGCGCTGCGCCTCTCCGCCCTGCGCAGTTTTCTCGACTGGCAGGTAAGCCAGGGTCTGCTCTCCGCCAATCCGGCCAAAGGGGTGATGACGCCGCGTAAAGCGCGCCATCTGCCTAAAAATATCGATGTGGATGAAGTGAATCAGCTGCTGGAGATCGACCTTAACGATCCGCTGGCGGTGCGTGATCGCGCGATGCTGGAAGTGATGTATGGCGGCGGGCTGCGTCTCTCCGAGCTGGTGAATATGGATTGCCGCCACGTCGACCTCGATTCCGGCGAAGTGTGGGTCGTGGGTAAGGGCAGCAAAGAGCGCCGGGTGCCGATTGGTCGCACGGCAGTCACCTGGATCCAGCACTGGCTGCCGCTGCGTGAAAACTTTGGCGGCCAGGATGATGCGCTGTTCCTGTCGACGCGCGGCAACCGCATCTCCCCCCGTAACGTGCAGAAACGCTTTGCCGGATGGGGCGTCAGACAGGGTGTGGCGAGCCATATCCATCCGCATAAGCTGCGACACTCTTTTGCCACGCATCTGCTGGAATCCAGCGGCGACCTGCGCGCCGTGCAGGAGTTGCTGGGGCATGCGAACCTCTCGACGACCCAGATCTACACCCATCTCGACTTCCAGCATCTGGCTTCGGTGTATGACGCTGCGCATCCCCGCGCCAAACGAGGAAAGAACGAATGAAGTTTTATCGTCCGCTGTCGGCCATTAAAGCCATGACTTTCGATCTTGATGACACGCTCTACGATAATTATCCGGTAATCCGTCGCACCACGCTGGAGTCTCACGCCGCTTTGCAGGCTTTTCATCCGGCGCTGCGTGACTTCACGCCGCAGGATTATCAGCAGCTGCGCGATGAATTGCTGCAGCGCGAGCCTGAAATCTATCATGACGTTTCAGAGTGGCGACGCCGTTCGGTGGAGCTGGCGATGCTCAATATCGGCCTCTCTGCTGCGGAAGCGACCGCGGGTGCGGCAGACGTGATGGCGGTGTTCCATCAGTGGCGGAGTCAGGTCGAGATGCCGGATGAGACGCATCAGACGCTGAAGGCGCTGGCGGAAAAAATCCCGCTGGTGGCAGTCACCAACGGCAACGCCAGCCCGGAAAAAATGGGCATCGCTGAATACTTTCAGTTCACGCTGCGGGCCGGACCTGACGGGCGCGCCAAGCCGTGGCAGGATATGTATCAGCTTGCCGCGCAACGCCTTGATATCGCGCCACAACACATTCTGCATGTGGGCGACGACCTGACTACCGATGTCGCCGGCTCACTGCGCTGCGGCATGCAGGCCTGCTGGATTAACCTGCGTCAGGGCAACCTGATGCATATCCCGGATGCGCGCCTGTTGCCGCATGTCGAAATTTCGCGGTTGGCATCACTCACCTCACTGCTATAATGGCTGTAAATTTATCCAGTCGTCTCCTCTTCTCTGCTTTGCCGCCGTCCCTTATCCGGCACCTGTGTCGCCGCCTGACTGGCCGCGACACTGCCTTGCGGCAGGCGGAATAAACAACGCGGCGACGGCGTTTTTCTCTGGTAAACGGTGCTTATGGACGTTTCTGAACTGCTCGACGGTTTGAATGACAATCAGCGCGCGGCCGTTGCGGCTCCGCGCAGTAACCTGCTGGTGCTGGCAGGCGCGGGCAGTGGTAAAACGCGGGTGCTGGTGCATCGCATTGCCTGGCTGATGTCAGTAGAGAACTGCTCACCCTATTCGATTATGGCGGTGACCTTTACCAATAAAGCAGCCGCGGAGATGCGTCACCGTATCGAGCATCTGATCGGCACCAGCCAGGGCGGAATGTGGATCGGCACCTTCCACGGTCTGGCGCACCGTTTACTGCGCGCCCACCATCTTGACGCCGGTCTGCCGCAGGATTTTCAGATCCTCGACAGCGAAGACCAACTGCGTCTGCTCAAGCGCCTGATCAAATCGATGAACCTTGATGACAAGCAGTGGCCTGCGCGCCAGGGCATGTGGTACATCAACGGCAAAAAAGATGAAGGCCTGCGGCCAAAGCACATTGAAAGTTATGGCAATCCGATTGAGCAGACCTGGCTGCGCATCTATCAGGCCTATCAGGAAGCCTGTGACCGTGCGGGTTTAGTCGACTTTGCTGAGCTGCTGCTGCGCGCCCATGAACTCTGGCTCAACAAGCCGCATATCCTCAATCACTACCGCGAACGCTTTACCAACGTGCTGGTGGATGAGTTTCAGGATACTAACAACATTCAGTATGCCTGGATTCGGATGCTGGCGGGCGACAGCGGCCGGGTGATCATCGTGGGCGATGATGACCAGTCGATCTACGGCTGGCGCGGCGCACAGGTCGAGAATATTCAGCGCTTCCTGCAGGATTTCCCTGGTGCAGAAACGATCCGTCTGGAGCAGAACTACCGCTCAACCAATAACATCCTGAAAGCGGCCAACGCCCTGATCGCCAATAACAATGGCCGTCTGGGTAAAGAGCTCTGGACCGAAGGCAGCGATGGCGAACCGATCTCTATCTATTGCGCCTTTAATGAGCTGGATGAAGCGCGCTTTGTCGTGAACCGTATCAAGGTCTGGATGGAGAACGGCGGTGCGCTCAACGACTGCGCCATTCTCTATCGCAGCAACGCCCAGTCGCGCGTGCTGGAAGAGGCGCTGCTGCAGAGCAGCATGCCGTACCGTATTTATGGCGGCATGCGCTTCTTCGAACGTCAGGAGATCAAAGATGCGCTCTCCTATCTGCGTCTGATGGCGAACCGCAATGACGACGCCGCCTTTGAGCGCGTAGTGAATACCCCGACGCGCGGCGTGGGCGATCGCACGCTCGACGTGGTGCGTCAGACGGCGCGTGAACGTCAGATGACGCTGTGGCAGGCCACGCGCGAACTGCTGCAAAGTCGCGCACTGGCTGGCCGCGCCGCGTCTGCGCTGCAACGCTTCTGTGAGCTGGTCGATTCACTGGCTACCGAAACCGCCGAATTACCGCTGCATGTTCAGACCGACCGGGTTATCAAAGACTCCGGCCTGTGGCTGATGTATGAGCAGGAAAAAGGCGAGAAGGGCCAGGCGCGTATCGAAAACCTTGAGGAGCTGGTGACGGCAACGCGTCAGTTCAGCTATCAGGATGAAGATGAAGATCTGATGCCGCTGCAGGCCTTCTTATCCCATGCGGCGCTGGAAGCGGGCGAAGGTCAGGCAGACAAATGGCAGGATGCGGTTCAGCTGATGACGCTGCACTCGGCCAAAGGGCTGGAGTTCAGTCAGGTCTTTATCGTCGGTATGGAAGAGGGGATGTTCCCAAGCCAGATGTCGCTGGATGAAGGCGGGCGGCTGGAAGAGGAGCGTCGTCTGGCGTATGTCGGTGTGACCCGCGCGATGCTTAAGCTGACGCTGACCTATGCCGAAACCCGCCGACTCTATGGTAAGGAAGTGTATCACCGGCCTTCCCGTTTTATCGGCGAACTGCCCGAGACCTGCATTGAAGAAGTGCGTCTGCGCGCCAGCGTCAGCCGTCCGGTCAACCATCAGCGGATGGGTGCGCCGGTGACCAAAAATGACAGTGGATTCGCGCTGGGCCAGCGTGTTCATCACGCAAAATTTGGCGAAGGCACCATCATTAATCTGGAAGGCAGCGGTGAGCACAGCCGCCTGCAGGTGGCGTTTCAGGGGCAGGGAATCAAGTGGCTGGTGGCGGCTTACGCGAAGCTGGAAACGCTTTAGCGCGCGGTTGACGGCTTTTTCGTCTCAGCGTAACATGCGCCCACTATTATCATGAGAGGACAATGCCTTGGACACGCCCAGTCGATGCTGGCTCAATGACCTGGATACCAGGCATAACATCTAAGGCTACCTCTTTACGCGGGTAGCCTTAGCGGTTATCAGCGACCTCCCTTTTGATTCCGTCGCGCGAGTCAGCACTGATTTATCTTTGAAACTCTGTTTCCGTGTTCAGGCTGCCTGTTCCTTTTAAAGGAACGGCGGACCGCTTTGTCCCATTTAGTCTGCAATGGGGAGTATTGCTATGCTGAGCGCATTTAAACTGGATCACAGCCGCCTGACGCGACTGGAGCTGGAAGACGAAAACGACAAACTGACCACCTCCGTCTGGGTCGATCTGATCGAGCCGGAAGAGGGCGAACGTGACCGGGTGCAAACCGAGCTGGGCCAGAGCCTGGCAACACGGCCAGAGCTGGAAGATATCGAGGCCTCGGCACGCTTCTTCGAAGATGAAGATGGTCTGCATATCCACTCCTTCTTCTTCTATGAAGATGCTGACGATCACGCCGGTAACTCCACCGTGGCGTTCACCATTCGTGAAGGCCGCCTCTACACGCTGCGTGAACGTGAGCTGCCCGCTTTCCGCCTCTATCGCATGCGTGCCCGTAACCAGACCCTGATCGACGGCAACGCCTTTGAGCTGCTGCTCGACCTGTTTGAAACCAAAATCGAACAGCTGGCGGATGAAATCGAGAACATCTACAGCGCGCTGGAGAAACTCAGCCGGGTGATCATGGAAGGTCAGCAGGGCGAAGAGTACGATCAGGCGCTGTCACGCTTAGCGGAACTGGAAGATATCGGCTGGAAGGTGCGTCTCTGCCTGATGGATACCCAGCGCGCCCTGAACTTCCTGGTGCGTAAAGCGCGGTTGCCGGGCAATCAGCTGGAGCAGGCACGGGAAATTCTGCGCGATATCGAATCGCTGCTGCCGCATAACGAATCACTATTCCAGAAGGTCAACTTCCTGATGCAGGCGGCGATGGGCTTTATCAACATCGAACAGAACCGCATCATCAAGATCTTCTCGGTGGTCTCGGTAGTGTTTCTGCCGCCGACGCTGGTCGCTTCCAGCTACGGAATGAACTTCGAGTTTATGCCGGAACTGAAGTGGAGCTTCGGTTATCCCGCAGCCATAGGCCTGATGATTCTGGCCGGACTGGCGCCCTATCTCTACTTCAAGCGCAAAAACTGGCTTTGAAACACGAGCGGGTCATCTCAGATGGCCCGTTCTGCTGGCTCCCGTCCCGATTTCTGCGTACTCTGACCTTCCTGTTTTTACAAATAATTAACTTCTTATGGATGCTTTTTCGTTACGCATGCAGTGGACGCTGCTGCTGTTGATCTCGGTACTACTGGGCGCGGTGCTGCACTATTTTCATGTACCCGCCGCGCTGCTACTGGGACCGATGATGGTGGGTGTGGTGATGGGGCTGTCAGGTGCCACGCTGCGGATTGATAAACGATTCTTCCTGCTTGCCCAGGCTGTGCTGGGTTGCATGATTGCCCAGAGCCTCTCGCCTTCAATTCTGACACCGCTGATTCAGGAGTGGCCAATCGTGCTGGCGGTGCTGCTGCTGACGCTGGCGGCCAGCGGCCTGTCCGGCTTTCTGCTGGTGCGCTTCAGCCATCTGCCTGGTCCGACCGGCGCCTGGGGCTCGTCGCCGGGCGGTGCTTCGGCCATGGTGGCGATGGCGGGTGACTTCGGCGCTGATGTACGGCTGGTGGCGTTTATGCAGTATCTGCGGGTGCTGTTTGTCGCCTCGGCCGCCGCGCTGGTCGCGCGTATCGGGCTGGGCGATGAAGCGCACAGCATCTCGCTGCTCTGGTTTCCCGCGCTGAATTATGGCTTTGCGATTACGCTGGTGGTGATGCTGACGGGCGCGTGGCTGGGCACACGACTGCGCATCCCCTCTGGCGCATTACTGCTGCCCGCGCTGGCGGGTGCGGTACTGAACAGCAGCGAAATCGCAGTGTTACAGGTGCCGGAATGGCTGCTGGCCGTAGCCTATGCGCTGATTGGCTGGAGCGTGGGATTACGTTTTACCCGCCCGATTTTTCTGCTGGCACTGCGCACGCTGCCGCAGATGCTGGCCTCAATCTTCGGGCTGATGCTGTTGTGTGGCGGGTTGGCCTGGATACTGACGCGCATGCTGGATATCGATCTGATGACGGCCTATCTCGCCACCAGCCCAGGCGGACTGGACACGGTGGCGATTATTGCTGCGGGAACCCAGGTCAACATGGCATTTGTAATGGCGATGCAGACGTTGCGTCTCTTTACCATCCTGCTGACCGGCCCGGCTTTAGCGCGCTTTATTTCACGCTATGCGCGCGCGGGAACGGAATGAAAACGCCACCGCATCGCAGACAAACACCAGCAGCGCCAGCCAGATAAAGCCAAACGTCACCATCTTGTCTGGCGTGATAGTTTCACCGTAAAACGCCACCGCCAGCACAAACATCAGCGTCGGGCCGAGGTACTGAAAGAAACCGACCGTTGAGAGGCGCAGCCGGCTGCAGGCCGCCGCAAACAGCATCAGTGGAATGGTGGTCACAATACCTGCTGCAATCAGTTTCAGGTTGAGACTCAGCGGGTTCGCCGATAAATGGCTGGTGGCGCTGTCGGCAAAGCCGAACAGGTAAATCGCCGCCAGCGGAAACAGCCACAGAGTTTCAATCAGCATGCCGCTCTGTGCATCGACCTGGATCTTTTTGCGCATCAGACCATAAACGGCAAAGCTCAGGGCCAGGCCGAGTGCGATAACCGGCAAGGATCCAAACTGCCACAGCTGCACCAGCACGCCGACGGTGGCCAGCAGCACGGCCAGCCACTGCAGGCGGCGAAAACGTTCGCGCAGAAACAGCATGCCGAACACCACGTTGATCAGCGGGTTAATAAAGTAGCCCAGGCTGGCCTCCAGCATATGCTGATTGTTGACCGCCCAGATAAACAGCAGCCAGTTGCCGCCAATCGTCAGCGCCGTGATCGCCAGCAACAGCACTTTTTTGGGCTGGCGCAATACGCTGCGAACGCCGGGCCAGCTGCGGCTCAGGGTAATCAGCAACAGCATAAAGAGTGCCGACCAGATCACCCGGTGCGTCATGATTTCTGTGGCGGGAACCTGTTTGACCAGCTTGAAATAGGCGGGCGCAATGCCCCAGATAAAGTAGGCACCCAGTGCAAAGCCAACGCCCTGGCGGGTTTGTTGCGTATCCATATGCGATCCATTCAGTGGCGTGGTTAGCCGATAAGATAGGTGGCGGTAGCCGTGGCGATATAATCGCCCTGTTGATTGTGCAGTTCCACGCGCGCCACGGCGACTTTGTTGCCAGCGCGCAGCAGGCTGCTGGTGGCGGTGAAGCGCTCGCCGCGTCCGGGACGCAGATAGTCAACGCGCATGTCGATGGTGCCCATGCGTGACAGACGCTGGCGCAGATCCGCTTCGCTGATGCTCTCCTGACGGGTTAACGCATTACTGACGCAGACCATGCCCGCGGCCACATCGAGGACAGACGCGATAACACCACCGTGCAGAATCTGCTGCGCCTGATTGCCCACCAGCATGGATTTATTATTGAAGCTGATTTCAGCGTAGTCTGCGTCAAGACGCATCAGCTCCAGGCCTAACGCCTGATTAAACGGCATGTGATAAACAAAAATTTCGCCGACCAGCTGGCGAGCGTCCTGCGGTGTCAGCACGGGTGATGACATGATGATGTGTCCTGAAAAAATCGGGCCAGAGGGGCGCGGAACATGAATGAGTTGTGTATTCTATGCCGCCTGCGAGGGTGTTTCCAGTTTAAGAAATCAGCACTCATGCTCACTGCCATTTGCGTGTAGAATGGCCTGCTTTTTACAACACCCTTTCAGTTATTCTGATACGCAGCTGCTCACCGGAGAATTTTATGCGTAAGCATCGCGCCTTGCTGGCGGCAATGTTGATATTTCCTGCGCTGGCGCAGGCGGATGAAGCCCGGATTAAAGAGGTTCATGACGCGCCACAGGTTCAGGGCAGCATTATTGCTAACCTGCTGGAGAAGCATGATAACCCGTTTGTTCTCTATCCTTACGAGAACAACTATCTGCTCTACACCTATACCAGCGACCTCAATAAAGAGGCGATCTCATCTTATAACTGGGGTGAAAACGCCCGCAAAGATGAAGTGAAATTCCAGCTCAGCCTGGCGTTTCCGCTGTGGCGCGGTATTCTGGGCGACAACTCGGTGCTGGCAGCCTCTTATACCCAGCGTTCCTGGTGGCAGCTGTCGAATAGTGCTGAGTCATCACCTTTCCGTGAGACCAACTATGAGCCGCAGATTTTTCTCGGCTGGGCGACCGACTACACGCTGGGTGGCTGGACGCTGCGTGATGTCGAACTGGGTCTCAATCACCAATCTAACGGACGTAGTGACCCGACCTCACGCAGCTGGAACCGTGTCTATGCGCGTCTGATGGCGGAGAACGGTAACTTCCTGGCGGAAATCAAACCCTGGTATCGCATCCCTGAAGGGGCGAGCAGCGATGATAATCCCGACATCACCAAATATATGGGTTACTACCGCACCCGGCTGGGCTATAAGTTCGGCGACAGTATCTTCAGCGTAGAGGGCAACTATAACTGGAACAGCGGTTATGGCGGCGCGACAATGGGCTGGAGCTACCCTATCAGCGAGCACGTCCGCTTCTATACTCAGGTGTTTAGCGGCTACGGTGAATCACTGATCGATTACAACCATCGCCAGACGCGTCTGGGTGTGGGTGTAACGCTTAACGACTTGTTCTAATCCCTAACGTAAGACAGGAATCGCGTGGCAACCTCGGCAGTTCTTAATCAGGAAGCGCTGGCTCAGCAGGTATTGCAGGATACCTTCGGCTACCAGCAGTTTCGTCCCGGTCAGCAGACGATCATTAATCAGGCGCTGAGCGGACGCGACTGTCTGGTGGTGATGCCCACCGGCGGCGGTAAATCGCTCTGTTATCAGATCCCGGCGCTGGTGCGCGAAGGGCTGACACTGGTGGTGTCGCCGCTGATCTCACTGATGAAAGATCAGGTCGATCAGCTGCTGGCGAACGGCGTGGCGGCAGCCTATCTCAACTCCACCATGACGCGCGATCAGCAGCAGACGGTGATGGCTGACTGCCGTACCGGCCGGGTTAAGCTGCTCTACATCGCCCCTGAACGCCTGATGATGGATAACTTCCTGGAAAGTCTGGCGCACTGGCAACCGGCGATGCTGGCGGTAGATGAGGCGCACTGTATTTCACAGTGGGGCCACGATTTCCGTCCGGAATATGGTGCACTCGGGAAGATGCGTCAGCGCTTCCCTGAATTACCGGTCATGGCATTGACGGCGACTGCGGACGAAACCACCCGCAACGACATCGTTAACCTGCTGCACATGCAGGATCCGCTGATTCAGATCAGCAGCTTTGACCGCCCCAATATTCGCTACACGCTGGTGGAAAAATTCAAACCCACCGATCAGCTGCTGCGCTACGTTCAGGATCAGCGCGGCAAATGCGGCATTATCTACTGCAACAGCCGGGCGAAGGTGGAAGACACCGCCGCGCGACTGCAAAGCCGTGGATTCAGCGTCGGGGCGTATCATGCCGGCATCGACAGTGAACAGCGTGCCCGCGTGCAGGAAGCGTTCCAGCGTGACGATCTGCAAATCGTAGTGGCGACCGTGGCTTTTGGCATGGGCATCAACAAGCCCAACGTCCGTTTTGTGGTCCACTTTGATATTCCGCGCAACATCGAGTCCTACTATCAGGAAACCGGACGAGCCGGTCGTGACGGTCTGCCTGCCGAAGCGATGATGCTCTACGATCCAGCCGATATGGCCTGGCTGCGTAAATGCCTGGAAGAGAAAGTGCCGGGGCCCTTGCAGGATATTGAGCGCCACAAGCTCAACGCCATGGGCGCGTTTGCTGAAGCACAGACCTGCCGCCGCCTGGTGCTGCTGAATTATTTTGGCGAGGGTCGCCAGCAGCCGTGCGACAACTGCGATATCTGCCTTGATCCGCCGAAGCGTTACGACGGCCTGGTTGAAGCGCAAAAAGCGCTCTCCGGCATCTATCGCGTGGGCCAGCGGTTCGGCATGGGCTATATCGTTGAGGTCCTGCGCGGGTCCAACAACCAGCGCATCCGTGAACAGGGTCATGACAAGCTGCCAGTTTATGGGCTGGGCAAAGATCAGAGCCACGAACACTGGGTCAGCGTGTTACGTCAGTTAATCCATCTGGGGCTGGTGACGCAGAACATCGCTATGCACTCGGCACTGCAACTAACCGAAGCAGCGCGGCCGGTGCTGCGCGGTGAAGTGCCACTGATGCTGGCGGTGCCGCGTTTAATCACCGCGAAAATAAAGAGCAGTGGTCCGGCGAAGTTTCACGGTGGCAACTACGATCGCAAACTGTTCGCTAAGCTGCGTAAGCTGCGAAAAGCGATCGCCGACGAAGAGAATATTCCGCCTTACGTGGTGTTCAATGACGCCACGCTGATAGAGATGGCAGAACAGATGCCGGTCAGCGCGTCCGAGATGCTTAGCGTCAACGGCGTGGGTCACCGCAAACTGGAGCGCTTTGGCAAACCCTTCCTGGTGATGATCAAAGAGCATCTTGATGATGAAGAGTAAAGGACACTAATCATGCTGATGTTATTCGCAACCGTGGCGCTGGTACATCTGGTGGCGCTGATGAGCCCCGGCCCCGACTTCTTTTTCGTGTCACAGACCGCAGCCAGCCGTTCGCGCAAAGAGGCGATGATGGGTGTGCTGGGCATTACCCTGGGCATTGTGGTCTGGGCGGGCGTGGCGCTGATGGGCCTGCATCTGATCCTGGAAAAAATGGCGTGGCTGCATCAGATTATTATGGTCGGCGGTGGCCTCTATCTGCTGTGGATGGGCTGGCAGCTGATGCGCTCGGCGCGTCAGCGCCACAAGCAACCGCAGCAGGATGAGCCGGTGGTAGAGCTGCCGAAACGCGGCATGAGCTTTCTTAAGGGCCTGCTGACCAACCTGTCGAATCCTAAAGCGATTATCTACTTCGGCAGCGTCTTCTCGCTGTTCGTCGGTGACGATGTCGGTTCGGCGGAGCGCTGGGGTCTGTTCCTGCTGATTGTTGGTGAAACTTTTGCCTGGTTTACGCTGGTGGCGGCTATCTTTGCGCTGCCGTGGATCCGCGCCCGTTATCAGCGGCTGGCGAAGTGGGTAGATGGTATGGCTGGCGTGCTGTTCGCTGGTTTTGGTATCCACCTGATTATTTCGCGTTAAGCCCTAATGCCGGAGCGCGCGCTGCGCATCCGGCAGTCATTTCACCTCCTGTTGCCTCTTTCTGAACTTCACCTGGGTGACGGCTATTACAATCCAGGCCTGCTGACGTCTTTCTGCTGTCATCGCTGACAAAAAGTCACCCTTCGTTAATTAATGAAACCATCACCTCCGGTATGGTCGTATCGACGGACTATTTTTCATGGAGAGGATGATGCGAGTAAAACCCCTTTTACTATTGGTTATCGCGGCCTGTATCAGCGCCTGCGCTTCCCCTGATGCTGCCCATAATCGCGTTCCCGAACCGGCGAAAGGAGATAGCGTGTCGGCTATCCTGGCGCAGACATCCCCGGCGTCAGAGCTGCAGGGCGAAAGGATTAGCCAGATCTCTGCTGCTTTTCTCGGCACGCCTTACCAGGCGGATACGCTGATTGGATCCCCAGATACGCCGGAAGCGCTGGTGATCAATTTCAAGGAGGTGGATTGTTTCACGCTGCTTGATTATGTCCAGGCGCTGAGCCGCAGCCATGACCGCGCCAGCTTTGAGGCTAGCCTGATTCGGACCCGCTACGCTGGCGGCGAGGTCAGCTTTCTGAAGCGTCGCCACTTCTTTTCCGACTGGTTCGCTGAGAACCCGCGCAATGCCGATGATGTCACCGGCACCCTCAGCCCGGATGCGGTGACGGTAGTGAAGCAGCTCAATCATCAGGCTCGTGGAAAAGAACAGGTGCCCGGTCTGGGTATCATTCCTCGCCGCATCACCTACATTCCGGCCCGGGCGATCACACCAAAGGTGCTGGCGCAGATCCAGACTGGCGATTACATCGGGGTTTACACCCCCGCGCAGGGGCTGGATGTCACGCATGCCGGAATTGCCGTCCGGCATGATGGCAGGTTGTGGTTCAGGAACGCCTCATCACTGGCCGCTAATCGCAGGGTTGTCGATACACCGTTCAGGGAATATATGCAGTCGAAGCCAGGCATGATTGTGTTACGTGCGGTGCCACTGAGCGCACCGTAGCAGCGGTAAGGAAGAAATTGCGCGCCGGATTCGGCGCGTCAGGTGTTAAGCGATTTTTCTGGCGCTGGCCAGCAGTGCGCCCACCGCCATAAACAGCCCACCGAAAATACGGTTCATTAACTTCATCTGCTTTGGCCCTTTAATCCAGCCAGCAATGCGCGTTGCCAGCGTGGCGTAGCCAATCATCACGATGATATCCACCACCACGGTGGTCACGCCGAGCACCAGATACTGCATAAACAGCGGCTGATGCGGCTGGATAAACTGCGGGAACAGCGCCGCCAGAAAAACGATACTTTTCGGGTTGGTGAGGTTAACCAGCACGGCACGTTTGAACAGGCGACGACGCGGCATCGCTCTGGCGACCGCATCAAGATCGATGCCGCCTGCTGAGCGCCACTGCTGAATACCCAGCCAGACCAGATAGGCTGCACCGGCCCATTTCAGAATTTCAAACGCCAGCAGCGACTGCGAAAACAGCGCGCCCAGACCGATGCCGACCAGCACGATGTGCAGCGCCAGGCCGACCTGCAAACCGGAGATAGAGGCCACCGTGCCGCGATAGCCGTGGCTGATCCCGGTACTCATGGTATTGATTGCACCGGAACCCGGCGACAGGCTCAGAATTGTGGTGGTAAGCAGGTAGGTCAGCCACCATTCGATGGTCATGGGTCAGGCTCTCTTTAGTCGCGGATTTGTGACACAATACGCCAGAAATAAGCGCGGCGCTACGGCCCGCGCAGGGCGTTCAGGACTCTGTATCCGGTCATCAGGAGGGCGAATGAATCAACACAAAGCCAGCTGGCTGCGACGGGAAAAAGCCTTTGCTGCCTTCGCCACCGGGCCGCTGCTCGATTTCTGGCACAGTCGTGAGGAGCTTGAGTTTACCGGCGTGGGTAATCTGACGCTGCGCTATGTTCGCTTCACATCGCCGCAACACAAGCGTGTGATCCTGATTGTGCCGGGACGCATCGAGAGTTACATAAAATATCCTGAGCTGGCGTACGATCTGTTTCACTGCGGATTTGATGTGGTGATCCTGGACCATCGCGGTCAGGGGCGCTCCGATCGGCTGCTGGAAGATTCACACCGCGGTCACGTGGCAGAATTCACGCATTACGTTGACGATCTTGAAACGCTCTATCTGAAAGAGATCGTCAGCGGCCATTACCAGCAGCGCTATGCCCTGGCTCACTCAATGGGTGGCGCGATTTTAACGCTGTTTCTGGCGCGTCAGCCGCAGGCGTTTCATGCCGTCGCGCTGGTGGCACCGATGTTTGGCATTGCCTTACCGTTGCCCTCTTTTCTGGCTCATCGTATCCTGGACTGGGCGGAGAAACGTCCAGCCTTGCGCGATGGCTATGCGCTCGGCACCGGACGCTGGCGCGCGCATCCGTTTGGCATTAACCGGCTGACCCATAGCGCCGAGCGTTACCGGCGTAACCTGCGTTTTTATGCGGACGATCCGGCGATTCGTGTGGGCGGACCGACCTACCATTGGGTACGCGAAGGCATCCATGCGGGGCGCAACATCATCAGTCAGGTGGATAAGATCACTACGCCGCTGCTGCTGTTACAGGCCAGCGACGATCGGGTGGTCGACAATCGTTCGCAGGACCTGTTTTGTGCCGCGATGGCGGCGGCGGGTCATCCGTGTGAAGGTAATCAGCCACGGGTGATCGACGGCGCGCGTCACGAGATCCTGTTTGAAAAAGATGAGATGCGTGCCGAAGCACTCAATGCAGTGGTCGACTTTTTTTCATCGCACCACTGACGTTATTTATCCGACCGGTAAAAACCGGCAGAACCAGATACCCGAGGTTTTCATGTATCACATCGTTGCATCCGATCTGGATGGCACGCTGCTTTCTCCCGAACATCGCCTGACCCCTTTTGCACGTGAAACGCTGCAGCAGCTGGTCGCTAAGGATATTCACTTTGTCTTCGCCACCGGCCGTCATCATATCGATGTCGGACAGATGCGCGACAGCCTGGCGATTCCGGCCTATATGATCACCTCGAACGGCGCGCGTGTGCACAACGCAGAGGGCGAGCTGGTGTTCAGTCATAATCTGGATGAGGATATCGCCAGCGACCTGTTTGGCCTGCAGTATCATCACAGCGATATTCTGACGCACGTTTACCGCGACGATGAGTGGTTTGTCAGCCGTTCAAGCCCGGCTGAGCAGGACTATTTCCGCGAGTCAGTGTTCAACTATCAGGTCTACGAGCCAGGTCTGCTGCCAACCAGCAACATCAGTAAGGTCTTCTTCACCTGCGAAAACCCTGAGCATCTGATCCCAATGGAGCAGGCGATTGAAGCGCGCTGGGGCGATCGGGTTAACGTCAGTTTCTCGCTGCCAACCTGCCTTGAAGTGATGGCGGGCGGCGTGTCGAAAGGACATGCGCTGGAAGCGGTCGCGAAAACGCTGGGTCACTCGCTGGAGAGCTGCATTGCCTTTGGCGACGGTATGAATGATGTGGAGATGCTGAGCATGGCGGGTAAAGGCTATATCATGCAGAACGCCCATCAGCGCTTAAAAGATACGCTGCCAGAGCTGGATGTGATTGGTTCGAATGCCGATGATGCGGTGCCGCAGACGCTGCGCACGCTCTATCTTGCTTAAGCAGCCTGCGTTAAAAGGGCCGGATAACCGGCCCTTTTTATTGCCGTCAGGCCAGGGTCTTTTTGTGTTTGTGTTCGCTGACCATGGTCAGTAACAGCAGAATAACCGCCAGCACACAGCCCGCAATCATCACCATAAAGCCGCCGTCCCAGCCGAAATAATCGACGGTGTAACCGACAATGGCGCTGGCCGCGACCGAGCCACCCAGGTAACCGAACAGGCCGGTAAAGCCCGCCGCCGTCCCTGCTGCTTTTTTCGGTGCCAGCTCCAGCGCATGCAGACCAATCAGCATCACCGGACCGTAGATCAGGAAGCCAATCACGATCATGCAGGCCATGTCGACGCCAGGATTGCCCGCCGGGTTGAGCCAGTAAATCACGGTCGCAATGGTCACCAGCGTCATAAAGAATACGCCGGTCGCACCGCGATTACCCCGGAACACTTTGTCCGACATCCAGCCACACAGCAGCGTTCCCGGAATCCCCGCGTATTCATACAGGAAGTAGGCCCACGACGATTTATCCAGTGTGAAGTGTTTGACTTCGCGCAGATAGGTGGGTGACCAGTCGAGGATGCCGTAGCGCAGCAGATAGACAAAGACGTTGGCCAGCGCGATGTACCACAGCAGCTTGTTCGGCAACACATACTTCATGAAGATCTGTTTTGCCGTCAGCTCCTCTTCGTGGCTGGCATCGTAGTCGGGCGGGTAGTCGTTTTTGTACTCTTCAATCGGTGGCAGGCCACAGGATTGCGGCGTGTCACGCATCAGCGCAAAGGCAATAATCGCAATAGCAATGGCACCAAACGCGGGCATATAAAGCGCCGCTTTCCAGTCGTTGAACCACGCCATGCCGAGCAGGAAGAGCAGTGGCGGAATACCCCCGCCCACGTTATGCGCACAGTTCCAGACCGAAACGATCCTGCCGCGCTCCTTCTGCGACCACCAGTGAACCATGGTGCGCCCACAGGGTGGCCAGCCCATGCCCTGGAACCAGCCGCAGATAAACAGCAGTACGAACATCACCATGATGCTGGAGGTCGCCCAGGGGACGAATCCCATGATCAGCATCACTGCTGCGGCCAGAATCAGACCGGCTGGTAAGAAGACGCGCGGGTTTGATCGGTCAGAGACCGAGCCCATGATGAATTTTGAAAAGCCGTAGGCAATGGAGATGCCGGACAGGGCAAACCCGAGATCGCCACGTGAAAAACCCTGCTCGACCAGGTAGGGCATGGCGAGTGCGAAGTTTTTTCTGACCAGGTAGTAGGCAGCATAACCAAAGAAGATCCCGATGAAAATTTGCCAGCGCAGACGACGGTAGAGCGGATCAACGTGATCCGCCGCCACCTGCGGCTGACGTGGTGCAGGTTTAAAAATGCTCAGCATCAGTGAGGCCCTCCAGGGCACATTATGGTTTTTCATTCCCGGCAGGTTGGAGCAGGAAAGTGCAGAACAAAATGGATGCAGAATGTTCCATTTCGCGCAAAGAATAGTGTTAGTTGCGCAACGTTACTGTGATGAATGACACATTTGTTACAGTTTTATTACAGTAGGGAGCGGAAGTGATCACCAGATGGATCATTTCGCGCATTTTATCTGGCTGAAAACCTGTTCTGTCGATTGATGTGTCAGGAAGTGTAAGCAGGCTATCCGGCCGGCTTTTTAATCGCCTGGTTTATAATCAGATGTCAACCAGATTTCACAGCCTGACGGCGGCACATTGTTTACACTGTCGGCCTGTTAATTTCGGGGTCGTTGCCGTGTTTTTATTGATTATTACCACCATTCTGTGGGCCTTTTCGTTCAGCCTGATTGGCGAATACCTCGCCGGGCAGGTGGATAGCTGGTTCTCTGTGCTGATGCGGCTGGCGCTGGCTGCGCTGGTATTTTTGCCTTTCCTGCGCTGGCGGGGTTATCGCCCTTCCACGCTACTGCTGTATATGCTGGTGGGGATGCTGCAGCTGGGCGTGATGTATCTGCTGAGCTTCGAAGCCTATCTCTACCTTAGCGTGTCAGAATTCCTGCTGTTTACGGTGATGACGCCGCTCTATGTGACGCTGATTTACGATCTGATCAGCCGTCGTCCGCTGCGGATCGGCTATATCTTCAGTGCGTTACTGGCGGTAGCGGGTGCGGCTATTATTCGCTATGACAAAGTCAGCGATCATTTCTGGTTTGGTCTGCTGTTAGTACAGCTGGCTAACGTCTGCTTTGCGGCAGGCATGGTGGGCTATAAGCGTCTGCAGGAGACCCGCCCAATGCCGCAGCACACGGCCTTCTCCTGGTTCTATCTGGGGGCGGTGTTGATTGCCGTCATCGCCTGGTGCGCCTGGGGCAACCCGCAGAAGTTACCGACCACCTCATTGCAGTGGGGCATTCTGGTCTGGCTGGGCGTTGCGGCTTCCGGTCTCGGCTATTTTATGTGGAACTACGGTGCGACGCAGGTCGATGCCGGTACGCTGGGCATCATGAATAACATGCACGTGCCCGCCGGGCTGCTGGTGAATCTGGCTATCTGGCAGCAGAAACCGCACTGGCCGAGCTTTATTGCGGGCGCGCTGGTGATCATCGCCTCGCTGTGGGTGCATAAGCGCTGGGTAGTGGGGCGCGGTGACCGGTCATAAGGTGAAAGGGGTGCGGTGCCACAGACCATAAACAGGCTTTGAAAAGTGGCTGTTGAATGGGTGCCGCCTCCCGGGCTGGGGCGTCCGATCGCGAAGCAATCTCACCTCCCTGTCGATCGGCCGGGCCAGGGATGGCGAGGCCGTACTGCATGGATGCAGGTTTTCTTTGCGATCAGATGCGCCACCTCTGACCACGCAGGGGTCAGAAGCGATCAGAAATTAAGCTGGCTTCTCACTCTTAGGGCGCTGAATCATCGCCAGCCCTTTCAGGAAGTTACGCAGAATCTGATCGCCGCACTCGCGGTAATTTTTATGATCGGGCTTGCGGAAAATCGCGCCGACTTCCGCCTGCGAAACGGTAAAGTTCACGCGTTTGAGCACGTCAGGGATGTCGGTGGTTTTTAAATCGAAAGCGATACGCAGTTTTTTCATGAAGATGTTGTTCGTCATCTTGCGTTCAATCGACGGTGCAGGCGCATCTTCACTCTTGCCGCGACGGTAAAAGATCAGGCCATTCAGGAAATAACCCATCAGCACATCGGGGCAGGGACGGAACGCCGCATCGTCATCTTTTTTCAGCCACGCCTGAATATCTGTCTGCGGCACGTCACATTCTGCCAGCGCAAAAATCTCCACCATTTTGGCATCGCTCAGGTTGAGCATGTAGCGCACGCTGCGCAGAATATCGTTGTTAGTCATGGTGAGATCTTCTCATGGTCAGTCGACAGGCTGCGCATTATAGGGGATTTTGCCCGCCTTCGCGCAGGTTTGTGCTGGCCGGATTACCGTTGCAACACCGTACCGGGCAGTGCGGCGTCGCGTACAAATGGCAGATGCTCACAGGCGTGCTGACGGGCAAAACGGATAAACGCCTCCAGCACCGGCTGACGCTGCTCACCTTCACGTACGGCGGCATAAAGACGGCTCCACAGACCCTCACCCAGCGTGCGCGTGACGACCAGACCCTGCTTCTCAAAACTCTCCACCACCCAGTGCGGCAGTGCGGCAATCCCCATGCGTGCCGACACCATCTGAATCATCAGCAGGGTGTTATCCACACTTTTCAGGGCCGGACTGACGCCAGCGGGCTGCAGGAAGTGACGCCAGATATCCAGACGCTGACGCTGCACCGGATAGATCATCAGCACTTCATCGGCTAAATCTTCCGGCGAAATCTGCTCAACCTGCGCCAGCGGATGATCCGTCGCCAGCACCAGCCGCACTTCATAATCAAACATCGGCGAGTAGAACAGGCCCGAGCGCGCCAGAATGTCGGAGGTCAGCACCACATCCAGCTCACCCTGTTGCAGAGCGGGCTGGGGATCAAAGGTCACGCCCGATTTAAAATCCATCACTACTTGCGGCCAGCTCTGACGGAACTTATCCAGCGCCGGGGTCAGCCACTGAATGCAGCTGTGACACTCAATCGCTACCCGCAGCGTGGTCTGATGCGGCTCATGGCAGGCCTGCAACGCCTGCTGAATCTGCGGCAGCACCTGTTCCGCCAGCTGCAGCAGAATATCGCCCTGCGGCGTAAAGCGCAGTGGCTGACTTTTACGCACGAACAGGCGGAATCCCAGCCGCTGCTCCAGATCGCTGAACTGGTGAGACAACGCCGATTGCGTCTGATGAAGCTGGGCCGCCGCCGCCGCCAGCGATCCGGTATTGCGCAGAGCCTGAAGCGTCCGCAGGTGCTTGAGTTCGATCATGAGAGTCCTTCACATCGAAAATGAACATATTGCGCTTGAGCAACATACAGTACCCGCAGAGTATAGCAGTGTAAACATCTGGACGGCTAAACATCTTTGGCTGCCCATTTAAGCCAAAGTGAAAGATTATCTGGAGAACAGCATATGACTATCCTGAACCATACCCTCGGCTTTCCCCGTATTGGCCTGCGCCGTGAACTGAAAAAAGCCCTGGAGAGTTACTGGGCGGGCGACAGCACGCAGCAGGCGTTACTGGCAACGGGCCGCGAGCTGCGCGCCCGACACTGGCAACAACAGAAAGAGGCGGGTGTCGATCTGCTGCCGGTCGGCGATTTCGCCTGGTATGATCATGTGCTGACCACCAGCCTGCTGCTGGGCAACGTGCCCGCGCGTCATCAGAACAAAGAAGGGACCGTTGATCTCGACACGCTGTTTCGTCTGGGGCGCGGTCGTGCGCCGACTGGCGAGCCTGCGGCGGCGGCAGAAATGACGAAATGGTTTAACACCAATTATCACTACATGGTGCCGGAATTTACTCAGGACCAGACCTTTAAACTGACCTGGACTCAGCTACTGGACGAGGTGGATGAGGCGCTGGCGCTGGGCCACAACATCAAACCGGTGCTGCTGGGACCGGTGACGTATCTGTGGCTGGGTAAAGTTAAAGGTGAGCCGTTTGAACGTCTGTCGCTGCTGGAAAGGATTCTACCGGTCTACCAGCAGGTGCTGGCAGAACTGGCGAAGCGCGGCATCGAATGGGTTCAGATCGATGAACCCGCCCTGGCGCTGGAGCTGCCACAGACGTGGCGCGATGCGTTTAAACCGGCGTATGACGCCCTGCAGGGGCACAGCAAGCTGCTGCTGACCACCTATTTTGACAGCATCGGCCAGAACCTTGATGTTATTCGTGAGCTGCCGGTACAGGGCCTGCATGTCGATCTGGTCCATGGCCGCGATGATATTGAGCATCTGAATCAGCAACTGCCCCCCAGCTGGCTGCTGTCGCTGGGCGTGATTAACGGTCGTAACGTCTGGCGCGCCGATCTGAGCCGCTGGTTCAGTCGCCTGCAACCGCTGATTACTCAGCGTGAACAGGTATGGATTGGCTCTTCCTGTTCTCTGCTGCACAGTCCGATCGATCTCGGCGTCGAGACCCGGCTGGATGATGAGGTCAAAAGCTGGTTCGCCTTTGCGCTGCAGAAATGTGCTGAGCTTTCACTGCTGAGTCAGGCACTGAATAACAATGATGCGACGCTGCTGGACGCCTGGAGCGCACCGGTGCGTGCCCGTGCTCATTCCCGCCGCGTGCATAATGCGGCGGTGGGACAGCGGCTGCAGGCCATTACGCCGCAGCACAGTGAGCGCCAGAACGCCTACCCGGTGCGGGCAGCGCTGCAGCGTCAGCGTTTCAATCTGCCCGCGTGGCCCACTACCACCATCGGCTCATTTCCGCAGACCACTGAAATTCGCGGCCTGCGCCTCGACTTTAAACAGGGCCGTCTCGACAGCAACCATTACCGCACCGGCATCGCGGAGCACATCAGACAGGCGATTACCGAACAGGAGCGGCTGGGACTGGATGTGCTGGTGCACGGTGAAGCGGAACGTAACGACATGGTTGAGTACTTCGGCGAGCATCTGGAGGGATTTGTCTTCACCCAGAATGGCTGGGTACAGAGTTACGGTTCCCGCTGTGTGAAACCGCCTGTGATCATCGGCGATGTCAGTCGCCCAGAGGCGATTACCGTTGAGTGGGCGAAGTATGCGCAGTCGCTGACCGACAAGCCGGTAAAAGGAATGCTGACCGGCCCGGTGACGATTCTGTGCTGGTCATTTCCGCGTGAAGATGTATCACGAGAAACCATCGCGAAGCAGATCGCGCTGGCGCTGCGGGATGAGGTGGAAGATCTGGAGAAAGCAGGTATTGGTATTATTCAGATCGATGAGCCTGCCCTGCGTGAAGGTCTGCCACTGCATCAGTCTGAGTGGGCGGACTATCTGAACTGGGCGGTGGAGGCCTTCCGGCTGAATGCGGCGGTGGCGCAGGATGAAACCCAGATTCATACACATATGTGTTACTGCGAGTTTAACGACATCATGGACGCCATCGCGGCGCTGGATGCGGATGTGATTACCATCGAAACTTCACGGTCTGACATGGACTTACTGGAGTCGTTCGAACACTTCGACTACCCGAATGAAATCGGGCCCGGCGTCTATGACATTCACTCGCCTAATGTTCCCAGCGTGGCGTGGATAGAGGCGCTGTTGCTGAAGGCGGCGAAACGGATTCCGGAAGCGCGTCTGTGGGTAAACCCGGACTGCGGTCTGAAAACGCGTGGCTGGACGGAGACGCGTCAGGCGCTGGCGAATATGGTGACGGCGGCGAAGAAACTGCGTGGTGAGACGGCGTAGGAATGGGACCGGTTGGCAAAAAAACAGGGGCGCAGAAGCGCCCCTGTTTTTGATAAATCCTGCTAAAGCCTGCTATAAGATCGTGCAGGCACAGGGAACACGCTCAGATCGGAAAGACGCAAAAACCGCCATCCATGGCACGCTCGGCCCGCCCCATCCATGGCACGCTCGGCCCGCCCCATCCATGGCGCGGGACGCTTTCCTCCTCTGACCGTGTTCCCTGCGTATTGAACTAATCTATTGCTGCCAACACGTGATGCTATTTTGATGCAACGCCATACTGCCTGAACCAGGCCAGCATCCGCTGCCAGCCATCATTGGCTGATTCAGCATGATAGCTCGGACGGTAGTCAGCATTAAACGCATGTCCCGCCTCGGGATAGACGATGATCTCGGCGGTCGCATTGGCGGCATGCAGCGCCTGACGCATCTGCTCGACGCTCTCCAGCGGAATGCCGTCATCCTGACCACCATACAAACCTAACACCGGTGCACTCAGATCGACCGCAACATCAATTGGATGCTTCTGCTGCTTCAGCGTTCGCTCGCCGATTAATCGTCCATACCAGGCAACCGCAGCGCGTAGCTGTGGGTTATGCGCGGCGTAGAGCCAGGTAATGCGGCCACCCCAGCAAAAACCGGTGATGCCCATGCGACGGATATCACCGCCATTACGTGCTGCCCAGTTAGCGGCATGATCGAGATCGGCCAGTACCTGCGTATCCGGCACTTTGCTGACCAGTTCGCTGAACAGGGTCGGGATATCGTTATACTCAGTCGGGTCGCCTTCGCGGAAATAGAGCTCAGGCGCAATCGCCAGATAGCCTTCCAGCGCCAGACGGCGACAGATGTCCCGGATGTGTTCATGGACGCCAAAGATCTCCTGCACCACCAGCACCACAGGCAATGGGCCTTCCGCTGAGTGCGGTTTTGCAAAAAATGCCGGCATGTTTTCGCCCTGGCTGGGCACTGAGGTTTCACCTGAGTGAATCGCCGGGCTTTCGGTAATAATGGTGGTAGAGGCGGTGGGCTGCACGGCAGGGGCAAAGCCGCCCGTCGCCGGTTTTTGTGCCATAGTGTCACTGGGTTTCATTATTCTCTCCGTGCAAGCATTTGCGCAATCACGTAACTATAGCCTGGCCGTAAAGCGTCTGCGTCCAGGTGTCGGGTAACAGAATCAGCAGCGAATAATATCATCCACCTCTTTAACACTGCGCCGACCCTGACACAGCCTCGCTAAGGGCTATCCGGAAGAATAAGACGTAATTGTGTGATTAAAATCACATTTTATCTTCCGGGAAATGTAACTTTCATTTTCTTAAGTGAATGTTGTCACATATTTATCGGGCGTGCTGGCGTAGAGTGGCGCGCTACCTTCCCTTAACAGGAGTCTGAAAATGACACAGTCTGACGTTTTCCATCTTGGCCTGACAAAAGCCGATCTGCAGGGCGCGACCCTGGCGATTGTGCCGGGCGACCCGGAGCGTGTGAAGAAAATTGCCGGACTGATGGAAGATGCCACGCATCTCGCCTCACACCGTGAATTTACCTCCTGGCTGGCAAAACTTGATGGTAAGCCGGTCGTGGTCTGCTCAACAGGCATCGGCGGTCCTTCTACATCGATTGCGGTCGAAGAGCTGGCGCAGCTTGGCGTGCGTACCTTCCTGCGTGTCGGTACCACAGGTGCTATCCAGCCACACATCAACGTCGGCGATGTGCTGGTGACCACCGCATCCGTTCGCCTGGACGGAGCAAGCCTGCATTTTGCCCCGATGGAATTCCCGGCTGTCGCTGACTTCGCCTGCACCACTGCACTGGTTGCCGCCGCTGAAGCCTGTGGCGCGAAAACCCACATTGGCATCACCGCCTCTTCTGACACCTTCTATCCGGGCCAGGAGCGCTACGACACCGTTTCAGGCCGCGTCGTCAGTCGTTTCAAAGGATCGATGAAAGAGTGGCAGGAGATGGGCGTTCTCAACTATGAGATGGAATCTGCAACGCTGTTAACCATGTGCGCCAGCCAGGGTCTGCGGGCCGGCATGGTCGCGGGCGTGATTGTGAACCGTACTCAGAAAGAGATTCCGGATGCGGTCACCATGAAGCAGACAGAAAGTGACGCAGTGAAGATTGTGGTCGAAGCGGCGCGTCGTTTATTATAACGCCCGCGTCTGGCAGCAGGTTTTTTGTCCAGACTCAAAACCTGTTGCCGGTAGTTAACGGCGCGTAACATCAGTGAAACCTGAGAGTTTTTATGCGCAATACGATTCCTGTCCGACGTCCTGTTCCTGGCGCTAATCCTGCGGCAATCAATGCCCGGCTGGAACGCAGCGCCGAACGTTTTCGCGCTGCCATGCAGCAGGGTGACCACGCGCTGGCTGCCCGGTGCTGCGAAGAAGTCTTGCGCTCAATGCCCAATCAGATGCAGGTGCTGAGCGACTACGCGCTCTGCCTGCTGCGTCTGGGTCAGTACAATAAATCGTACAAAATCTACCAGAAGATTTATCAGTCACCGCCCGCGGTGCAGGCCACGGCTTCTGAAACCTGGCTGGATGGCTTAACCGAAGTGTGCGGCTGGCTGGGCAAAAAGGAAGAGGTGGCACGTTTTGGTCTGACGTCGCTGATGCGCTCTGATGCGCGTTTCAGTCAGGGACAGCGTGCCGCGTTTCCTGCTCCGCAACCTGAGCCTGTCGATCTCAGCCAGCCACAGCAGAATGTCATCGCCTTCTGCCTGTATGGCGATCAGCCACGCTATTGCGAAACGCTGATTAAAAACGTTGAGGTGGCGCCTGAGTTCTATCCCGGCTGGGTTTGCCGCATCTACCTTGATGACAGCGTGCCGCAGCATGTCTGGCAGCGCCTGGACCAGCCACACGTCCAGCTGGTCGATATGTCTCACGAGAAAACACTGTTTCCGACCCTGTGGCGTTTTCTGGTGCTCGACGATCCGACGGTGAAGCGCTTTATCGTGCGCGATGCCGACTCGCTGCTATCGGAGCGCGAAGCGGCCGCGGTTAACGCCTGGCTGGCGTCGCCTTACTGGTTTCACCATATGCGCGACTACTTCTCTCATACCGAACTGCTGCTGGCGGGAATGTGGGGCGGCTGTCACGGCGTCTTCCAGAACGTAGAGCAGGCGATGCGCGATTTTATTGCGCAGTATCAGGGCAGTGAACGCTTCACCGATCAGTATTTCCTTAAGGTGGCGTTATGGCCGACAGTGCGTGAAAGCCTCCTGAGCCATGATGAGCTGTTCAGTTTTCATCATGCCCAGGCGTGGCCTGACCATGCGCCCGTGCGCTGGCAGACGCCGCATTTCCACGTGGGCAGCAATGCCGGCTTTGCCAGTATGACCGGTAAATCCAGCGCCGCGGAGGGGAGCCGACAGCGCGTCGCGATCACCTCCGGCGAGACAACCTGGCATTATCTGGCGCAGGTCAAAAACGGCGAGTGGCTATTGCCGATGCCATTCTTCCTGATTGATGAGTGGCAGGCTGGAAAGTTGACGGTAGCGGCCCTGTAAGGCGCTGAATGCCGGTAAATTTATCTGGACATTCATACAGTGCGACTCTACCTTTTTCCTCAGCAGCCTGAGTCGCGGGGAAATCATGGATCAGCACATCATTATCAGCGCCTGTCTGGCGCTTGCCGGGTTGGGGATTGGCTGGATGCTGGCACAGTTACGTGCCGGCCATCAGGTCGCCAGTTTTCAGACCGAGCGCCGTCTGCAGGAAGAGGCGCAACAGCGCCAGCAGCAGCAAATCGAACAGCTTCAGCAGCAGACGCAGCAGCGTGAGCAGGAGCTGCGTCAGCTTCATGGCGCGCTGAGCGGTGCCAATGAGCGCCTGCAACAGCTCGATTACTGGCGCAATGAAAGCGAACAGCTTAATCGTGAACTGCGTAATCAGCTGGAGGTGAACAGCGCGCAGGAAGCAGAGCTGCGCGAAGTGACCATCCGCCTTGAAGAGACCCGTTTTGCCGCTGAAGAGAAACAGCGCCTGCTGACCAACAGCGAACAACGCCTCAGCGCCCAGTTTGAAAACCTCGCCAACCGTATTTTCGAAAACAGCGGCCGTCGCGTCGATGAACAGAACCGCCAGAGTCTGGACGGGCTGATTGGTCCGCTGCGTGAACAGCTGGATGGCTTCCGTCGTCAGGTGCATGAAAGCTTTGGCACAGAGGCGCGTGAACGGCACACACTGACTCATGAAATCCGGCAGTTACAGCAGCTGAATGCGCAGATGGCTCAGGAGGCGCTTAACCTGACCAAAGCGCTCAAGGGCGACAATAAAATCCAGGGTAACTGGGGTGAAGTGGTGCTGAGCCGGGTACTGGAAGCCTCCGGGCTGCGTGAAGGCTACGAATATGAAACTCAGGTCAGCATCCAGTCAGAACAGCAGGGCAGGATGCAGCCGGATGTCATTGTGCGTCTGCCGCAGGGCAAAGATGTGGTGGTGGACGCCAAAATGACGCTGGTGGCCTATGAGCGCTACTTCAATGCGGATGATGAGATCGAACGTGAGCAGGCGATCCAGGAACATGTCAGCGCGATGCGAGCGCACATTCGCCTGCTGGGACGAAAAGATTATCAACAATTGCCCGGTTTACGGTCACTCGATTATGTGTTGATGTTCATTCCGGTCGAGCCGGCTTTTTTGCTGGCAATTGACCGTCAGCCTGAGCTGATTGGCGAGGCGCTGCAGCAGAACATCATGCTGGTCAGTCCCACCACGCTGCTGGTGGCGCTGCGTACCATTAACAATCTCTGGCGCTATGAGCATCAGAGCCGCAATGCGCAGCGTATTGCTGACCGGGCCACGCGCCTCTATGACAAGATGCGGCTGTTTGTTGATGACATGAGCGGCATTGGTCACAGCCTGGATAAGGCGCAGAACAGCTATCGTGAGGCGATGAAAAAGCTGGCAGAAGGGCGCGGCAACCTGATTGCGCAGACGGAAGGATTTCGTGCGCTGGGCGTGGAGATCAAACGACCCATCAATCCCCAGCTGGCCGAGCGGGCCATGCCGGAAAACCGGGCGGCTGACGACGCAGATGACGACAGGGATGCGGATGAAAGTGAGAGTCGTGTGAGACGCCTCCACGAATAGTATGGGCGCAGCGTGCCTGACTTCCGTGACTCTGATACACTTCGGGAAGTATTGTTTGTGGAGCAGGTAAAACCGATGGCAGATGAATCACAGCAGGAAACTACCCATTTTGGCTTTCAGACGGTCGCCAAAAGCGAAAAAGCTGACAAAGTCGCGGATGTGTTTCACTCCGTAGCAGCAAAATATGACCTGATGAACGATTTGATGTCGTTTGGCGTCCATCGTATCTGGAAGCGTTTTACCATTGACAGCAGCGGCGTACGTCGCGGTCAGCGCGTGTTAGATCTGGCGGGTGGTACCGGCGATCTCACCGCCAAATTTTCTCGCCTGGTAGGCGAAACCGGTCAGGTTGTCCTGGCGGATATCAACAGCTCCATGCTGAAGATGGGCCGCGAAAAACTGCGCAATCAGGGCGTGGTGGGCAACGTAAGTTACGTCCAGGCCAACGCAGAAGCGCTGCCTTTCCCCGATAACTATTTCGACTGCATCACCATCTCCTTTGGTCTGCGCAACGTCACGGAAAAAGAGAAGGCGCTGGCCTCCATGTTCCGCGTCCTTAAGCCGGGCGGACGCCTGCTGGTGCTGGAGTTCTCTAAGCCTGTTCTGGATCCGCTGAGCAAAGCGTATGACGCTTACTCGTTCCATATTCTGCCGCGCATCGGACAGCTGGTGGCGCAGGATGCAGAGAGCTATCGCTATCTGGCCGAATCGATCCGCATGCATCCCGATCAGGAGACCCTGAAAGCGATGATGAACGATGTCGGTTTTGAAAATACCACTTACTCCAATATGACCGGCGGCATTGTCGCGCTGCATCGTGGATTTAAGTTCTGAGTGAGATGGTAATGAACCTGACGCCCTTGATTACCGCGGGTCTGGAAACGGCGCTGAACCGTATTCTCTATCGCGATCGTGGCCTGAAAGCGGCGCGGCAACGCCTGAATGGCAAAGTGCTGACGCTGCGCCTGAGTGAGTTTTCGCATCCGCTGGTGCTGGTTTTCAGTGAGCAGCAGCTGGATGTATTAGCGGACTGGCAGGATCGCAGTGACTGCACGGTGATCACCTCGCTGAAAACGCTGCCTAAGCTGCGCGATCGCCAGCAGCTGACGCCGCTGATCCGCAGCGGTGAGCTGCAGGTTGAAGGTGACCTGCAGGTGGTGCAGCAGTTCTCCGCGCTGATGGATCTGGCTGAGCTGGATCCGGCCGAATATCTGGCTCCCTGGGTCGGCGATATCGCCGCTCAGGGTATCAGTCAGCGCTCACAACAGGCATTCCGCTTTTTCAAAGGTGAAGTGCAGCGTCGCCAGGATTATCTCGGGCAGGCCATGACCGAAGAGTGGCGTGTTGCGCCTAGCTCGCTGGAGTTAGCCTGGTTTTCTGAGGAGGTCGACGCGATGGAACGTTCGCTTGAGGCGCTTGATGCGCGTCTGGCGCAGCTGGAGGCAAAATGAGTTTTGGAGAGATCCGCCGTTTATATCTGATCATGAAGGTCTTTCTGACCTACGGCCTTGATGAACTGATCCCTCAGACACGCCTCACTTTCCTGTTTCGCCTGTGGCGTCGCTCTGTTTTCTGGATCCCGAATCTGTATAAGCATGAACCGATTGGCGCACGCATGCGCATGGCGATGGAGCAACTTGGGCCGGTCTGGATCAAGTTTGGTCAGATGCTCTCAACCCGTCGCGATCTTTTCCCGCCGCTGATCGCCGATCAACTGGCAATCCTGCAGGACCGCGTTGCGCCGTTCGATGGCGTCAAAGCCAAAGCGCAGATTGAAGCCTCAATGGGCGCGCCGATTGAAACCTGGTTTGATGATTTTGATATCAAGCCACTGGCGTCGGCATCCATTGCGCAGGTACACACCGCCACGCTGAAATCGACCGGTAAGAAAGTGGTCATCAAGGTGATTCGCCCCGATATTTTGCCGGTCATCAGAGCGGACATGAAGCTTATCTATCGGCTGGCACGCTGGGTTCCGCGTCTGCTGCCGGATGGCCGTCGTCTGCGTCCGGTCGAGGTGGTGCGCGATTATGAGAAAACCCTGCTTGATGAACTGAATCTGTTACGCGAAGCCGCCAACGCCATTCAGCTGCGCCGGAACTTTGAAGATAGCCGCATGCTCTATGTGCCGGAAGTCTATTCAGATTACTGCAGCGAAACCATGATGGTGATGGAGCGCATCTACGGCATTCCGATTTCAGACGTAGCGACGCTGGAGCGTCATGGTGTGAACATGAAGCTGCTGGCAGAGCGTGGCGTGCAGGTCTTCTTCACCCAGGTTTTCCGCGACAGCTTCTTCCATGCGGATATGCATCCGGGCAACATTTTTGTCAGCTATGAGCATCCGGAAGATCCGCAATATATCGGTATTGACTGCGGTATCGTGGGTTCGCTGAACAAAGAAGATAAGCGTTATCTGGCGGAAAACTTCATCGCCTTCTTCAACCGTGACTACCGTAAGGTCGCGGAGCTGCACGTTGACTCAGGCTGGGTGCCGCCCGATACCAACGTTGAAGATTTCGAGTTTGCGATCCGTACGGTCTGTGAGCCGATTTTTGAAAAACCGCTGGCTGAGATCTCCTTCGGTCATGTGCTGCTGAATCTGTTTAACACTGCACGTCGCTTTAATATGGAAGTGCAGCCGCAACTGGTATTACTGCAAAAAACGCTGCTCTATGTGGAAGGGATTGGCCGTCAGCTCTATCCGCAGCTCGACCTGTGGAAGACGGCTAAGCCGTTCCTGGAAGACTGGATTAAGGACCAGGTCGGTTTGCCCGCTATTATCCGTGCGGTCAAAGAGAAAGCGCCATTCTGGGCTGAAAAGTTACCTGAGTTGCCAGAACTCTTTTACGACAGCATGCGCCAGCACAAACTCTTACGGCACAGCGTCGATAAGTTAGTGGGCGACATGAACGCGCAACGCGTCCGTCACCATCAGGCGCGATACCTGTTTGGCGTCGGTGCAACGTTGCTGTTAAGTGGAACGGCGGTGCTGCTCACCCGACCGGACTGGGACTTCTTCCCGGCGGTGCTGATGGCAGCGGGAATCGTCTCCTGGTTAATCGGCTGGCGTAAGACAAACTGATTGTCACGTCTGTTTAAAAAAAGGTAATGTCGCTGGTTAAAGCCCGGTTAAAAAGGGCACTCTGTCCTGCATTACCTTATCGTTTTCACAGAATATTAGAGGCTATCTCATGGGCGGTATCAGTATCTGGCAATTGTTAATCATTGCCGTGATTGTTGTTCTTCTGTTCGGTACCAACAAATTACGTAATCTGGGTTCAGATTTAGGTTCTTCGATTCGTGGCTTCAAAAAAGCCATGAGTGACGAGGATGACAAAAAGGATCAGCCGAAAGAGCAGGACGCTGACTTCGCGGCCAAAACACTGGCGGACAAACAGCAAACGTCGGCTAACAAAGAAGAAGCCAAGAACGACAAGCAGGTGTAAACCGTGTTCGATATTGGTTTTAGTGAACTGGTATTGGTGTTCGTTATCGGGCTGATTGTTCTCGGCCCGCAACGTTTACCGGTTGCGGTGAAAACCGTGGTCGGCTGGATCAGGGCGATTCGCTCGCTGGCAGCCAATGTACAACATGAACTGGCGCAGGAGCTCAAGCTGCAGGAATTGCAGGAGAGCCTGAAAAAGGTGGAAGAAGCGGGCCGCGGCACGCTCTCCCCTGAGCTGAAAGAGTCAATGGAAGAGCTGCGTAAAACCGCGGATTCAATGAAACGCTCGGTCAGTCAGAGCATCGACATTGAAAAAGAGGAAGACGAGGCGAACACCATTCATTCGGCTCAGCACAGGCATGTACCTCAGGCGGCTTCTGAGACGGTGCAGGCATCTGAACCTGGCCCGGTTGAGCCTTCGGCAACGCCGGCTAGCGCAGAACATCAGGCCAGTGCCCCGGCACAGGCTCCCGCTGCGGTTTCAGATTCAGGTCCGGCCGTGCAACCTTCTGCGGCACCTTCCGCAGTCGCCACGGCTCCGGCACAGGCTCCATCCGCGGTTTCATCCGCTCCGGCTGTGCAATCCTCTGCCGCACCTGCCGCTGTGGCCAGCGCTCCGGCACAGGCGCCTGCGAGTGATGTTGCCAGACCGGCAGATTCTGCGCGTAATCCCGCAGCCTCCCCTTCTGCAAGTGATGAACGATAATGGCCGTTGAAGATACCCAACCGCTCATCAGTCATCTGATTGAGCTGCGTAAGCGACTACTGAATTGCATTCTCGCTGTATTAGCGATTTTTCTGGTGCTGGTTTACTTCGCCAATGACATCTATCAGCTGGTCGCGGCACCGCTGATCAGCCAGATGCCGGTTGGCTCCAGCATGATCGCGACCGATGTGGCCTCACCGTTTTTCACACCGATTAAGCTGACCATTATTGTGTCAGTGTTTCTTGCGGTGCCGGTGATCCTCTATCAGGTCTGGGCTTTCGTTGCCCCGGCGCTTTACCGGCATGAGCGTAAGCTGGTTATGCCGCTGCTCTTTTCCAGCACCTTCCTGTTCTATTTCGGCGTGGCCTTTGCCTATTTCGTGGTTTTCCCACTGGCATTTGGTTTTTTCACCAAGACCGCACCGATTGGCGTCACCGTCGCAACGGATATCTCTAAGTACCTCGATTTTGTCATGACGCTGTTTATGGCATTTGGCGTGGCGTTCGAAGTGCCGGTAGCGATTGTGTTGCTGTGCTGGACGGGGATCACCAGTCCGGAAGAGTTGAAGAAGAAGCGTCCCTATATTCTGGTGGGTGCCTTCGTGGTCGGGATGTTGCTCACACCGCCGGATGTTTTTTCCCAAACTTTGCTCGCTATTCCGATGTACTGCCTGTTTGAAGTCGGCGTATTCTTTTCCCGGTACTACGTGGGTAAAGGCCGACGCTTACAGGATGAGGAAGAGAACACCGACGCCTGATGCTGACAGCCTTACCCGCACTGGCGGGAAGCGTTCACTCCAAACCGCCCTGATGGGCGGTTTTTGTTTATAAACAGTGGGAAATATTATGTTTGATATCGGTGTAAACCTGACCAGCACGCAATTCGCCTCCGACCGGCAAAAGGTGGTTAAACGCGCGCGTGATGCGGGCGTCACCGGCATGCTTATTACCGGCACTAACGCGCTGGAGAGCCAGCAGGCTCAGCGACTGGCTGAAGCTCAACCCGGCTTCTGCTGGTCTACTGCGGGCGTTCATCCTCACCATGCCAGCGAATGGTCCACGGAAATCGCCAGTACCCTGCGTCGCCTGGCTGAAAAACCGGAAGTGGTAGCCATCGGTGAGTGCGGGCTCGATTTCAACCGCAACCTGTCGGCGCATGAGCAGCAGGAGTACGCGTTTGACGCGCAGCTGGCGCTGGCGGCCGAACTCAACATGCCGGTGTTTCTGCACTGCCGTGAAGCCCATGCCCGTTTCGCTGCGGTACTTGAACCCTGGCTGCCGAAACTGGCTGGTGCGGTGATCCACTGCTTTACCGGCACGCGTGATGAGCTGGAGGCCTGTCTGGCAATGGGATTATCGGTGGGGATTACCGGCTGGGTTTGTGATGAGCGTCGTGGACTGGAGTTGCGCGAGCTGCTGCCGCTGATTCCGGCTGACCGGCTGCTGCTGGAAACGGATGCGCCTTATCTGCTGCCACGCGACATGCGTCCGCGCCCGACCTCACGCCGGAACGAACCCTGCTTTTTACCGCATATTGTTAATCAGGTGGCGACATGGCGGGGCGAGAGTGCTGAGGAACTGGCGACCCGCATCGATCAGAATGCGCGGACGTTGTTCAGACTGGCTTAAATCTTACGGAACTGCTTGTTGTCGACGCTGCGCATCACCTGCTTATTCAGCAGATTCAGCAACAGAATCGAGCGCGTTTCACCATCCGGCTCGGCAAAAATGGCGCGCAGCCCTTCAAACGTCCCTTCGGTGATGACGACTTCATCGCCGCTTTGTGGCGTCTCAGGGTCAAGCAGGATTTGCGGAACGTCGGTTTCCAGCGCTTCGATCACCGCCGATGGCACGGTTGCGGGCGTGGTGCCAAAGCGCACGAAGTGACTGACACCGCGTGTGCTGCTAATCGTCGTGGTGTGAATCGCTTCCGGATCGAATTCGATAAACAGATAATTTGGGAACAGTGGCTCACTCACCGTGGTGCGTTTGCCGCGCACGATTTTTTCCAGAGCGATCATTGGACTGAGGCAATGCACTTCCTGCCGCTCCAGATGCTCCTTCGCGCGCAATAGCTGTCCACGTTTGCAATAGAGTAAGTACCAGGATTCCATAACTGCTCCCATTGAATGGACGCTAAGAATAGCAAACCTGCTGCCAGAGTTATAGCGCAGGGGCAGGGTAAAGCGTCCTGCAGCGAAAATAAACTGAGACTTTTCCTAACATGCCGGATGGCAGTAAAAGCATTGATGGGTAATTGACGTCAGCTATTGCTCTGTATCAGACTCGATGACCATCACATCTGCACAAGGATCCTCTGATGGAACTCTTTCTGTTGAGCAATGGCAAGCTGGCGGATGATGCGCCGCTACTGGGCTATGCGCAGCCACAGCTGCACGCCATGATCGCCCGACGCGCTATCCGGTCGGCGGTACTGATCCCCTACGCAATTATTCGTGGCGACCAGCAGCAACGTGCTGCCGAGCTCAGTGCTTCTCTCGGAATTCAGGTGGAGCGGGTCCAGGCATTCGCTTCGCCAGCTGACGCGATTGCCCAGGCAGAGCTGATTTTAGTCAGCGGTGGCAACACCTGGTTTCTGAATCAGATGCTGCATGAACAGGGTCTGATCGGAGCGATTCAGCGCGCGGTGCGGGAGCGGCAGGTACCCTATGTCGGCTGGAGCGCAGGCTGCAACGTGGCAACGCCCTCAATCCGTACCACTAACGATATGCCGGTACGCAGCAGCGTGGTGTTACCTGCGCTAGGCCTCTTTCCGGTGCAGATCAATCCCCACTATCTGGATGCCAGCGTCAGCGGCCATATGGGCGAAACCCGTGATGAACGTCTGGCGGAGTTCTGTGCCGTTAACCCTGCTGAGTCGGTCATTGCGCTGCGTGAAGGCAGTTTTCTGCACCTGCATGACAACCAGCTGCG